>NZ_JADPJF010000148.1:342843-379153 GCF_023073295.1 Bradyrhizobium sp. 23
GGTGCATGACGGCGAGTTCGACATGAGCGCCAGCGTCAAGGCGTATTTCGCGCTGAAGATGATCGGGGATTCCATCGACGCGCCGCACATGGTGCGTGCGCGCGAGGCGATCCATTCCCGCGGCGGCGCCATTCACAGCAATGTCTTCACGCGCTTCATGCTTGCGATGTTTCGCGTCGTGACCTGGCGCGCGGTACCGGTGCTGCCGATCGAGATCGTGCTGCTGCCGTTCTGGTCGCCGTTCCACATCAACAAGATCTCCTACTGGGCGCGCACCACCATGGTGCCGCTGATGGTCATCGCCGCGCTGAAGCCACGGGCGAAGAATCCCAAGGGCGTCGGCATCGACGAGCTGTTCCTGCAGGATCCGCGCTCGATCGGCATGACCGCCGAGGCGCCGCACCAGAGCATGGCCTGGTTCGTGCTGTTCCGCGCGCTCGACGGCATTTTGCGCGTGGTCGAGCCGATGTTTCCCAAGAGCCTGCGCAAACGCGCCATCGACGCGGCGCTCGCCTTCACCGAGGAGCGGCTGAACGGCGAGGACGGCATGGGCGCGATCTATCCGCCGATGGCCAACATCGTCATGATGTACGACGCGCTCGGCAAGGACGAGAACTTCCCGCCGCGCGCGATCACGCGCCGGGGCATCGACAAGCTGCTCGTGATCAAGGACGACGAAGCCTATTGCCAGCCCTGCGTCTCGCCGGTGTGGGACACGACGCTGACCGCCCACGCGCTGCTCGAAGCCGGCGGCGACAAGGCGGTGCCGGCCGCCAAGCAGGGTCTCGACTGGCTGATCCCGAAGCAGGAGCTCGAGGTGAAGGGCGACTGGGCGGTGAAGCGGCCCGACGTACGCCCGGGCGGCTGGGCCTTCCAGTACAACAATGCCCATTATCCCGATCTCGACGACACCGCGGTGGTCGTGATGTCGATGGACCGGATGCGCCGGGAGCACGGTGCGACCGGCTATGACGCCGCGATCGACCGTGCCCGGGAGTGGATCGAGGGCATGCAGAGCGACGACGGCGGCTGGGCCGCCTTCGACGTCAACAACCTCGAATATTATCTGAACAACATCCCGTTCTCCGACCACGGCGCGCTGCTCGATCCGCCGACCGAGGACGTCACCGCGCGCTGCATCTCGATGCTGGCCCAGCTCGGCGAGACCGCGGAGACCAGCAAGCATGTCGCGGACGGGATCGCCTACCTCCGCAAGACCCAGCACCCGGAAGGGTCCTGGTACGGCCGCTGGGGCATGAACTTCATCTACGGAACCTGGTCGGTGCTGTGCGCCCTCAACATGGCCGGCGTCCGCCATGACGACCCGATGATGCGGAAAGCGGCCGGCTGGCTGGCCTCGATCCAGAACCAGGACGGCGGCTGGGGCGAGGATGCCGTCAGCTACCGGCTGGACTATCGGGGATGGGAGGCCGCCCCCTCGACCGCCTCGCAAACGGCATGGGCCTTGCTTGCCTTGATGGCTGCTGGCGAGGTTGATCACCCGGCCGTCGCCCGCGGGGTGGAGTACCTGATTGCAACACAGAACGAAAAAGGACTGTGGGACGAACAGCGGTACACCGCCACAGGCTTTCCCCGTGTATTCTATCTACGGTACCATGGTTATCCGAAGTTCTTCCCGCTGTGGGCGTTGGCGCGGTATCGGAACTTGCGGAACACCAACAGCAGGGTGGTAGGGGTCGGAATGTGACTTTGGGGACGGGGGACTATCTTACCGCGGGTCAAACCGTTGATCCGCGGCCGATATTGATCGTGACTGGACTGGTTCAGGAGGCCCGCATCGCGGCCGGGCCTGGCATGGCGGTCATCTGTTCGTCGAGCAGCCCCACCCAGTTGCGGGCGCTGTTGACGGTGCTGGATCCCGAGACGATTCGCGGTGTGATCTCCTTCGGCGTGGCCGGCGGGCTCGACCCGACGCTGCGCTCCGGCGACGTCGTGCTGGCGACCGAGGTGCTCGCGGGCGATACCCGCTGGGCCGCTGGCCTCTCGCTCGGCGACGACCTCATCGACCGCCTGACGTCGGGGCGCCGCCGCGTTGTGCGCGGCAGCCTCGCGGGTGCCGAGGAAGTGGTCACGGGGCGCTCCTGCAAGGCGGCGCTGCATTCGGAGACGGGAGCGGCCGCCGTCGACATGGAAAGCCACATCGCGGCGGCCTACGCCGCCGAGGCCGGCTTGCCGTTCGCCGCGGTCCGCGTCATCAGCGATCCCGCCCATCGCGCGCTGCCGGCGCTCGCCCGCGCCGCCATCAAGCCGAATGGCCAGATCGACGTGCTGGCCGTGCTGCGCGGCATCGCGCGCAACCCGACTGCGCTGCACGGACTGGTCTCGACCGGCCTCGACTTCAACCGCGCGCTACGCAGCCTGCGCGGCTGCCGCGACTTCCTGATCGGCACCGAACTGGTCGACAGCGAGGCGCTGGTCTCCGAGGCGGCCTGAGCGGGTTCTGCGATCACTAAAAACAAAAGGCCCGGTCGCCATTGGCGATCGGGCCTTTTCTTGTTGGTGGGACTAGCGCGCTTACGCGGCGGTCGACGCCTTCCGTGCGGCCTTCTCCTGTGCGGCGGCGGCCTCGTCCTTGCGGATCTCCGACAGGCGCTTCTGCACTTCCGCGGAGAAGATGTACTGCGCAGGACGCTGCTTGGACATGTCGATCTCCGGCGCCATCGGACCCGTGGTCCTGATGCCGCGCAGCGACACCCACATCGCCTTCAGCGGGTTGTTGATGGCGGCGGTCGCCGCCGTCGGCTCGTAGCCGCAATGGGCCATACAGTCGGCGCACTTCTCGTACTTGCCGGTGCCGTAGGTCTCCCAGTCGGTGGTGTCCATCAGCTCCTTGAAGGTTTTTGCATAGCCTTCACCGAGCAAATAGCAGGGCTTCTGCCAGCCGAAGATGTTGCGCGCGGGCATGCCCCAGGGCGTGCACTCGTATTCCTGGTTGCCGGCGAGGAAGTCCAGGAACAGGCCGGAATGCATGAAATTCCACTTCTTGCCCTTGCCCATCGCAAAGACGTCGCGGAACAGCTTCTTGGTCTTGGTGCGGTTGAGGAAGTGCTCCTGGTCCGGCGCGCGCTCATAGGCGTAGCCCGGCGACATCGAGACGCCGACGCCGAGCTCGACGGTCAGGTCGAGGAATTTGGCGATCTCTTCGGCCGGGTGGCCGTCGAAGATGGTGGCGTTGACGTTGACGGTGAAGCCGCGGGCCTTGGCCGCCTTGATCGCGGAGACGGCGCGGTCGAAAACGCCCTTCTGCGACACGGCCTTGTCGTGGTGCTCCTTCAGGCCGTCGAGATGCACGGAGAAGAACAGGTAGGGCGAGGGCTCGAACAGATCGAGCTTCTTCTCGAGCAACAGCGCGTTGGTGCAGAGCGAGACGAACTTCTTGCGCGCGACGAGGCCGCGCACGATCTCGCCGATCTCCTTGTGGATCAGCGGCTCGCCGCCGGGAATGGCGACCATAGGCGCACCGCACTCGTCGGCCGCGTCCCAGCACTCCTGCGCCGTCATGCGGCGGTTGAGGATCGCATCCGGATAATCGATCTTGCCGCAGCCGACGCAGGCGAGGTTGCAGCGAAACAGCGGTTCCAGCATCAGCACGAGCGGATAGCGCTTGCGGCCAAGCAGCTTCTGCTTGATCAAATAGCCGCCGATACGCATTTCCTTGAAGAAGGGGATAGCCATTACAAGTTTCTTTCTGGGCTTGAAATTCGGGTGGGTCAGCTCGCAGCCAGTTCGGCCGGAAGCCGGAATTCGATGTTTTCCTCGCGGCCCGGGAGCACCGAGACCTTGACCGGTCCGATCCGCCGCATTGCTTCGATCACGTCATCCACGAGTACCTCGGGCGCCGAAGCGCCAGCCGTGACACCGACGGTTCTGGCATCTTTCAACCACTCCGGATTGAGCGCGCTGCCGTCGGCAATCAGATAACTCGCGACACCGGCCTCAGTGCCGATTTCGCGGAGCCGGTTCGAATTCGAGCTATTGGCAGCGCCCACCACCAAGATCACGTCGACCAGCTTGCTCAAGTCCCTTACCGCAGATTGGCGGTTCTGTGTCGCATAGCAGATATCCCGGATATCCGGGCCTTGAATATCTGTAAAGCGGGCCTGCAGGGCCGAAATGATGTCCTTTGTGTCATCCACCGACAGGGTGGTCTGGGTGATATAGGCCACTGGCGTATCCGCCGGCAGCTCAAGGGCCTTAACCTCTTCAACGCTTTGGACCAGCAGTACGGGGGCGGGAACCTGGCCCATCGTACCCTCGACCTCGGGGTGGCCGGCATGGCCGATAAGGATCAGGGTGCGGCCCCTGGCGATGTAGCGCTTCCCCTGATTGTGAACTTTCGTGACCAAGGGGCAGGTGGCATTGAGCACCGGAAGGTCGCGCGCGGCCGCTTCTTCCTCGACGCTGCGGGCGACGCCATGAGCGCTGAAGACCGTCACCGCCTTCGGCGGCACCTCCGACAGTTCCTCGACGAAGATCGCGCCCTTGTTCTTCAGGCTCTCGACGACGTACTTGTTGTGCACGATCTCATGGCGCACGTAGACGGGCGGGCCGTACTTCTCCAGCGCCCGTTCCACGATCTCGATCGCACGCACTACCCCCGCGCAAAAGCCGCGCGGTTGCGCCAGATAAACTTCCATTGGACGGCCATCACGCAAGTTGCACCAATCCGCTCTCAAGTTCAGGGACACCCCGATACGAACCAATGAGTTGCAATATCCGCACCATCGGTTCGGCGCACGCGGTAGCCGCCCACCCCTGCCGGGGCCCCGGTGCATGGAGGTGCAGTACTTTGTGTCAAAAAATCGGCAGTAAGGAAAGGTGGAATGAACTTTGGTTCCCTGCCGGATCAGTTTGGCGGTATTATAGTAGAGGGTGCCCGTGGCAGCAACGTGGCGACATTTGTGCGCACGCTTCGTCACTTTCCCGCCTCAACTCCTCGGCTATACCGATGGCCCGCATGATAATGCCATGGTCTTCCGCCGTTTACCTCGAAGCTTCTGACGGCGATAACCACTCAAAACAGCAATAGGTTTCGGCCGGGAACTCCGTTAAACAGCGGGCGTTTCCGGCAAGCTGTTAACCGCAGAAAGAAAAGTAGTGCTGCAAAGCGTCGTCGTTGCCATCGTCAGGGCCTGCACCCGGTTTGCCTCCCTCGTCGTCGTTCTCGGGCTCCTGCTGGCGGTGGGGGCGGGCTATTACACGTCCCAGCATTTCGCCATCAACACCGACATCAACTCGCTGATTGCCCAAAACCTGGACTGGCGCCAACGCGACCAGCAGTTCGATCGCGCCTTCGACCGCGATGCGACGATTACGGCGGTGGTCGAAGCCAAGACGCCGGAGATGGCGACCGCGGCGTCGGACGCGCTCTATGCCAAGCTGAAGGACAACAAGACCGAATTCCAGTCGATGCAGCAGCTCGGCACCGGCGAGTTCTTCGAGAAGAATGGTCTGTTGTTCCTGCCGACAGAGGAAGTTGCCAAGGTCACCGGCCAGTTCGAATCCGCAGCACCCCTGATCGAGATCATGGCGGGCGATCCCTCGATCCGCGGCCTGACCGGCGCGCTCGAGACGGGACTTGCCGGCGTCAAGCGCGGGCAGGTCAAGCTCGACAACACCGAACGGCCCTTCAACCAGATCGCGCAAACGGTCGAGACCGTGCTCAACAAGGGCAATGCGACGTTCTCCTGGCGCCAGCTCGTCAGTGACGAGCCGCTGACGGATTCGGACAAGCGCGCCTTCATCGAGTTCAAGCCGATCCTCGACTACAACGCGCTTGAGCCCGGCAAGGGCGCAACCGACGCGATCCGCAAGGCCGCAGCCGATCTGGATTTTGCCACCAAATATCAGGCGCGAGTCCGGCTGACCGGGCCGGTCCCGATCGCCAACGAGGAATATGCAACCGTCCAGGAAGGCGCCGTCGTCAATGGCATCGGCACGGTCCTCGTCGTGCTGCTCATCCTGTGGCTGGCGCTGCATTCGGCGAAGATCATCTTCGCGGTGTTCGTCAATCTCTTCGTCGGTCTTGCGCTGACCACCGCCGCCGGCCTGATGATGGTGGGCTCGCTCAATTTGCTGTCGATCGCATTCGCCGTGCTGTTCGTCGGCCTCGGCGTCGATTTCGGCATCCAGTACAGCGTCCGCTATCGCTCCGAGCGCTACAAGCACAACGATCTCTCCGGTGCGCTGATCCTGGCCGCCAAGCGCTCGGCAATTCCGTTGTCGCTGGCGGCAATGGCGACCGCGGCTGGCTTCCTCTGCTTCATCCCCACGGACTACAAGGGTATCGCCGAACTCGGCCAGATCGCCGGCGTCGGCATGCTGGTCGCGTTCCTCACTAGCATCACCGTGCTCCCGGCGATGCTGAAGCTGTTGAACCCGCCCGGTGAGAAAGAGCCGGTCGGCTATGCCTTCCTGGCGCCGCTCGATCACTTCCTGGAGAAGCACCGCGTGCTGGTCGTCGGTGGCACCATGTTTCTGGCGGTCGCCGGCCTGCCGCTGCTCTATTTCATGAAGTTCGACTTCAACCCGATGAATCTGCGCAACCCGAAGGCAGAGTCGATCGCGACCTTCCTCGACTTGCGCAAGGATCCCAACACGGGCGCCAATGCCATCAACGTGATGACCACGTCGGAAGAGCAGGCAAGGCAGGTGGAGGCGAAGCTGGAGAAGGTGCCGGAGGTGTTGCGGGTGATGTCGCTCAACAGCTTCGTTCCTGAAGACCAGCCGCCGAAGCTGAAGCTGCTCGCGCAGGGCGCCAAGGTGCTGAACCCCGCGCTCAATCCCGACCAGATCGACGCCGCGCCGTCGGACAAGGAAAACGTCGATGCGCTGAAATCGTCGGTCGACAATCTGCGCCGGACCGCAGGCGATGCGAAGGGCCCGGGTGCGGTTGCCTCGCGTCGGCTCGCGGATGCGCTGGAAAAGCTCGCCAATGCCGATGAAGCCACACGGAACAAGGCGCAGGACGTGTTCGTCGCGCCGATGAAGATCGTGTTCGACCAGCTCCGGAACGCGTTGCAGGCCGAGCCGGTCACCCTGAAGTCATTGCCGGCAGATCTCGTCAGCGCCTGGAAGAGCAAGGACGGTATCATCCGCGTCGAGGCGCTGCCGAAGGGTGATCCCAACGACAACGACACGCTACGCAAATTTGCGGCGGCGGTGCTCGTTGCCGAGCCGACCGCGATCGGCGGTCCGGTCTCGATCCTGAAATCCGGCGACACCGTGGTGAAGGCGTTCATCCATGCCGGAATCTATGCGCTGCTGGTGATCGGCCTATTACTGTGGATCACGCTGCGCCGGTTCGTCGACGTGTTGATGACGCTGGTGCCGCTGTTGGTGGCAGGCGCGGTCACGCTCGAGATCTGCGTGCTGATCGGCTTGCCGCTCAACTTCGCCAATATCGTCGCGTTCCCGCTGCTGCTCGGCGTCGGCGTGGCCTTCAAGATCTACTATGTCGTGGCCTGGCGCTCGGGCAGGACAAACCTGCTCCAGACCAGCCTGACGCGCGCGATCTTTTTCAGCGCGCTGACAACGGCCACCGCGTTCGGCAGCCTTTGGCTGTCGAGCCATCCCGGCACGTCCAGCATGGGCAAGCTGCTGGCGTTGTCGCTGGTGACGACGCTCGCCGCCGTGCTGCTGTTTCAGCCTGCCCTAATGGGCAAACCCCGCAATCTCAGGGAGTAGGCAGATGTCGCCGACCTGGTCGGCGGCGCCCTTCTGACCGGGTTTGGCGGTGCCGGCGGCCTTCGGGGCTGCGGGCGCAGGCTGCGCCACCGTAGCGCCGGTCGTTCCCGGGGCTTTCGACGCCGCGCCGGTGGGCTTCGGCGCGCCCTTGGCCATGGCGTTGGCGGAGCTCAAGGGAATCGGGGGGCTGACCCGGGTCCAGGTCTCGCCACCGCACAGGAACCCCATCACGCAGCCCTTGATCTCGAGCTGGTCGGTGCCAACCGGCGTGATGGTTGCGCTGTAGAGCTGGCCGTCCTTGGCATTGTAGACCTGACCTTCCCATTGATCGGCGCCGGGCTTTTTCTTCATGTCGATCAGGGTCGCCATGCCCAGCGTGGGCCGGGTCTTTTTCGACGCGTCCGGATTGTTCTCGTCGCGGCCCCCGGGCTGTTTTTCCCAGGAAACCGCGCCCCACATGCTGCCATTGCATTGGGCGACACGAATGTTGGCGACGCCGTCGGCAACCCGCCAGTCGCCGGTCGGATCGGCCGCGAGCGCCGGGTTCAGGCAGGTGTAACCGCCAGCCAGTATTAGTCCGGTGTAAAGGGCTAAACGCATGATAGTTCCTTGGCAGTGCAACATGGTCTAAAGCTCTGCTTGCGAAGATGGTCCGAAAAAGGGCAAAAGGCCGCACAGACCGTTTTCAGCGACGTTCCGTTTTCAGTTGACGAGACGGCCCTCAACCGAAGTATGTAGCGGATGCACAGCCCAAATCCAGACATGTCTCAGCTGTTCGCGGACCGCCAGGCCCAGCGCAGCGCCCTGCATAATCGGCATCTGAACGAGCAGTTCGTTCGGGTTCTGAAGACCATCGGCTACGATGTCGGCTTCCAGAAGGGGCAGGGACAGTATCTCTACGACCGCGACGGGGCGCGCTATCTCGACCTCTTGTCCGGTTTTGGCGTGTTTGCGATCGGGCGCAATCATCCTGTCATGCGCGAGGCGCTCAAGAGCGTGCTCGATGCCGACCTGCCCAACCTCGTCCAGTTCGACGTCTCGGTGCTCGCCGGCGTGCTCGCCGAGCGGCTCCTGAAATACGTCCCCTATCTTGATAAGGCGTTCTTCGCCAATTCCGGCGCCGAATGCGTCGAAGCGGCGATCAAGTTCGCCCGCGGCGCCACCGGTCGTCCGGGGATCGTCTATTGTGCCCACGGCTATCACGGCCTGACCTATGGCGCGCTGTCGCTGACCGGTGATTCGAACTTCCGCACCGGCTTCGAGCCGCTGCTGCCGGGATGCACTTCGATCCCGTTCAACGATCTCGCCGCGCTCGAAAAGGCGCTGGCCTCGCGCGAGGTGGCGGCCTTCGTCGTCGAGCCAATCCAGGGCAAGGGCGTCAACATGCCCACCGACGAGTTCCTGCCGGGTGCAGCTGCGCTCTGCAAGAAATACGGCACGCTGTTCGTCGCCGACGAGATCCAGACCGGCATGGGCCGCACCGGCCGCTTCCTCGCGGTCGAGCACTGGAACGTCGAGCCCGACATGGTGCTGCTGTCGAAGTCGCTGTCCGGCGGCCATGTGCCGGTCGGCGCGGTGCTGACGCGCAAAAGCATCTTCGACAAGATATTCAACCAGATGGACCGCGCCGTCGTGCACGGCTCGACCTTCTCCAAGAACGACCTGGCGATGGCTGCGGGCATCGCCACGCTTGACATCATGGAGTCCGAGAAGCTGATCGAGTCCGCCGCCAAGCGCGGTGCCGAGCTGCGCCTCGCGCTCACGCGCATGGTGCCCGGCTACGAGCTGTTGAAGGAGGTCCGCGGCAAGGGCCTGATGATCGGCGTCGAGTTCGGTCCGCCGAAATCGCTGCGGCTGCGGGCGTCCTGGAACGTGCTGGAGGCAGCCAACAAGGGTCTGTTCTGCCAGCTCATCACCGTGCCGCTGTTCAAGGACCACAAGATCCTCACGCAAGTCGCCGGCCATGGCAGCCACACCATCAAGCTTCTGCCGCCGCTCACCATCACCGAGGAAGATTGCGGCTGGATCGAGCGCGCCTTCGACGACGTCATCGCCGGCAGCCACAAGGTCCCCGGCGCGATTTGGTCGCTCGGCAAGACGCTGGTGGACAATGCGGTGCGAAGGTCTGCGTAAGGCCTCTGCTGCGGCCTGATGTCGCGACGTGCGACCTGCTGAAGCAGTCCGTCTCCCGAAATTCCAAATCGACGCTTTTTCCCGGCATTGACCTGACCGGGAGAGGAGTGGGCGATGCCTTTGACTGGCGGCTGTCATTGCGGCGCCATCCGCTATGAAGTGAACGGCGACATGATGGTGCATGCGCTCTGCCATTGCGCGGATTGCCGCCGTCACTCCGGGGCACCGATGGTTGGCTGGGTGATGTATTCGCTCAAGGCGGTCAAAGTCGTGCGCGGTCAGCCGAAGATCTATCAATCATCCGAACATGGACGACGTCACTTCTGTGCCGATTGCGGCACGGGGCTGTTCTACATCAACGAAAACCTGATGCCCGATATCATCGATATCCAGAGCGGCACCTATGATGACCCTGATGCCGTTCCGGCGACGATGCACATTCAGGTCGCCGAGCGGATTGGCTGGATGGTGCGGGCTCACGAACTGCCCGTCTTCGAACGATTTCCTCCGCTCGAATGACGGCATGCGCAGAAGCTAACCGTTCATCGCCGCCTCGAACTTGTCGACGAATTCGGCAAGCTCGTCTGCGCCGAGATCGCTGACGGCCCAGAAGTTCAGGCCGCGATTGCCCCAGCGCCGGCAGTTGAAGCCCTGCATGGCTTCGGTCCTGGGTGCGCGGTATTCCGCGTTCGATGTCTGCGATACGAACAAATTCACCACGTGCTGCCGGCGCTTATAGACGACCGCACCGATGGCGCGGGCGTCGATATAATCGAGCCTGCCGCCGACCAGCGTAAAGCCTTGTGCGGTGAGGTCGATCACGGGCGGGGCGACGTCGAGCTTGCCGTTGAACCACGGCTTCACCGTGTGCTGGTCGGTCGAGACCACGTCGATGAGGTGGCCGGCCTGGAGCGAGCGCAGATGCGCGGAGACGACCTCCGACAGGATGCGCTGCTGGTCGTCCTGGCGCAGCACCAATGCGACGACGCCGGAGGCGGCGAGCGCGGAGACTGCCGAGCCCATCGCAAAGCCGCGCAGCACGGAGCGGCGGCTCGGCTGTTGATGCTGCGGCTGCGGCAGCGAGGCCTCGATACGCGCACGCAGGCTCGCCGGTGCGGTGTAGCGCAAATCGGCGTCTGCGAGCACGCGCTGCATCTCGCGCTGCGCGGCGAACTCCGCAGCGCAGGCCGGGCAGCCGGCGATATGGGCTTCGACCTCGCGCGCGTGGCCGGCATCGAGCTCGTTGTCGAGCAGCGCGTGAAGCAGGATTCTTGCTTCGTCGCAGGTCATCTTGCTTGCTCCTCATCCGCCGTCCAGGCCGCGCGCAGCATGGCACGGGCGCGGGCGAGGCGGGACATCACAGTGCCGACGGGCACGCCGGCGGCCTCGGCGATTTCACGATAGGACAGGTTGTTGATCTCCCGCAGCACGAACGTTTCCTTGAACGGCTCGGCGAGCGCGTCGATCAGCTTGCGGATCGCGCCCGCATCGCGGCTGCGCAGCACTTCGGTTTCGGGGCTGGCCTCGGTCTCCTGCCAGATCGGCGTCTGCTCGGCAGCGCCGGGCGTATCCTCGATCGCGCTGTGCCTGTGTGCGCGCCGTGCATATTCGGCATTGCAGACGTTACGCAGGATCGCGAATAGCCAAGGCTTTATCGCCGGCCCGCGATAGCTGTCGAAATGCTTCAGCGCGCGCAGATAGCACTCCTGCACCGCGTCCTCGGCATCGGAGGGGTCACGCAAGAGATAGCGCGCGAGCGTGTAGACGTCGTCGAGATGGGGGAGCGCCGCCTCGCGGAAGCGTTGCGCCTTCTGCAAATCGTCGTTGGCGGGCATCGCTCCTCGCTTTGCCTCTTGTTCTGCTCGTTGCTTGGTTTCGTCGCTGTTCGTCTCGTCCCTATTCGTTTCGTCCCTGAGTGTGACCGAAGGCACACGGGCCCGGCCGGTGTGGGACCACCGGCCGGGCAAGACGTTGATGCCTTGGTTCGAGGTGTTACTCAACCTTGATCATCCCCGTCATGTGCGGGTGCAGAGAACAAAAATATTTGTAGTCGCCCGCATTGGTGAAGGTGAACGAGAACTTGTCGTCAGTGTCCAGGGTCTTGGACCTGAACTTCCCGGCCGACACCACGGTGTGGGGGATGTCGTCCCGGTTGGTCCAGGTCACGGTGGTGCCGACCTTGATCTTGAGCTCGGCCGGCTGGAAGACGAAATTGTCGATATGCACCTCCATGTCGTCGGCATGGGCGGTTGTGGCGGGTAACAGCATGGCCGCGGCCAAAGCAAGACCGAAGGCGACACCGAGGTCGCGGCGATTGAGAGTCTTCATTGTCAGCTTCCGTTAGTCCTGCATCAACTCTGGAGCGGCGTGTCGATGATCGCGAGCCGCTGCTCGTTCTGCTTGAAGTTAATGCTGGCAACGCCGAGCATCGCGCGGAGCTTTGCGTCCTCGACCTTCATCGGTCCGGGCGAGGGGGCAGCTCCCGGCGCCGGCTGCGGAAAGGCGGTGGAGCGTGCGGTGTGGAAGGTGACGTTGCCTTCGACCTTCTGCATCACCTGGTGAATGTGGCCATTGAGCACGGTGACCGAACCGAAGCCTTTCACCTGTTCCAGCGCGCGGGCGCCGTCCTCAGTGCCCCAGCCCCATTCGGGGTAGACGGTCCAGAGCGGGATGTGGGCGAACAGCACGATCGGCGTCGATTTCGACTTGCCGCGCAGATCGTCCTCGAGCCAGGCGAGCTGCTCGGCGCCGAGATTGCCGAGGCCTCCGGCCTTGAGGTCGACGACATTGACGAGGCCGATGAAGTGCACGCCGCCGGCGTCGAACGAATACCAGCCTGCGCCCTTGGTACCGCGGCCGTAGCGCTCGCGATAGAACTTCACGTCCTCGTCGAGGAAGTCATGCTCGCCGGGCACGTAATGCACGTCGAGCTTGCTCTGCGAGATGATGCGATCGGCATTGTCGAACTCGGCGGCCTTGGAGAGATGCGTGATGTCGCCAGTGTGGATCATGAAGGACGGCTTGACCGGCATCGCGTTGATCTTGTTGATGGCTTCCTCGAGCGTGCCGAGCGCGTTGGGATTGGCCGGCTTGTCGAAGCCGACATGGCTGTCGCTGATCTGGAGGAAGGTCATTCCGGGCGCGGCCGCGGTCGCGGCTTGCGCGGAATCGATGATGCCGAGCGAGCGCGGGACGCCACCGGTGATGGTCCAGAGCACCCCGGTGCCGGCCCAGGTCATGCATTCCAACACCTTGCGGCGGCTTAAGCCGTCCTCGCCGTGATCGTGTCCGCTCATCGCGCAGCTCCACTTCGCCCGGAATTGGGCTTCGGGGAGGTGATTGGGGGAGCGGGGGTGTTATTCCCGGACGCGATGACGTTTTCGTGAGGTGGTTGGACGCGTAGCCCGTATGGAGCGTAGCGGAATACGGGACCAATCGAGCGTCCTCTCCCGGATTTCGCTACGCCCCATCAGGCTACGCATTCACTTCGAATCCTCCAAAATCATTGTTGCGCCCTTTTCGGCGATCATCGCGGTCGGCGTGTTGGTGTTGCCAGACGTGATGGTCGGCATGATCGAGGCATCGACAATGCGAAGGCTGCCGAGACCGTAGAAGCGCAGGCGTTCGTCGACCACCGCCATCGGATCATTTGCTGCGCCCATCTTCGCGGTACCGACGGGATGGAAGATGGTGGTGCCGATGTCGCCGGCGGCCTTGGCAAGAGAGGCATCGTCGTCGCCGACGGCGGGGCCGGGCAGATATTCGCTTGGGCGGTATTTTGCCAAGGCCTTCTGCTGCATCAGGCGGCGGGTGGTGCGGATGGCATCGGCGCCGACCTGACGGTCGTCGTCCGTTGAAAGATAATTCGGCGCGATGATGGGCTTCTCGTCCGGCGCCGCCGAACGCAGACGTACGGTGCCACGCGATGTCGGCTGGAGATTGCAGGCGCTCACCGTGATCGCGGGAAAGCGGTGCAGGGGATCGCCGAACTTGTCGAGCGACAGCGGTTGCACGTGGAACTGGATGTTGGCGCGTGCGCGCGTCGCATCGGAGCGGGTGAAGATGCCGAGCTGCGACGGCGCCATGGTCAACGGCCCGCGGCGGCGGAAGGCGTAGTCGAGGCCCATCAGGCCGCGTCGAACCAGGTTGTAATAGGTCTCGTTCAGTGTGCGCACGCCTTCGACCTTGTAGATCGCGCGCTGCTGCAGATGATCCTGCAGATTGCGGCCGACGCCGGGCTTGTCCATCACGATGTCGATGCCGAGCGGCGACAGCCAGTCGGCAGGTCCGATGCCGGAGCGATGCAGCACCTGTACCGAGCCAATCGCGCCTGCCGAGAGGACCACCTCGCGTTTCGCACGCGCCTCGATGATCTCGCCATTCTGGATGAAGCGCACGCCGACGGCGCGGCCCTGTTCGATGATCAGACGATCGACCAGCACATGCTTTTCGAGCCGCAGGTTCGGGCGGTTCAATACCGGCTTGAGAAAGCCGCGCGCCGACGACCAGCGCCGGCCGCGCTTCTGATTGACGTGGAAATAGCTGGTGCCTTCGTTGTCGCCGGTATTGAAATCCGGGATGCGCTTGATGCCCATCTCCTCGGCCGCATCGCCCACGGCATCGAGTATGTCCCAGGACAGCCGCGGCGCCTCGATGCGCCAGCCGCCGCCGGCGCCGTGATGCTCGCTTGCGCCGAGGAAGTGATCCTCGAGCCGTTTGAACAGCGGCAGCACGTCGTCATAACCCCAGCCGGTCATGCCGAGCTGGCGCCAGTGATCGTAATCGGCGGCCTGTCCACGCATCGAGATCATGGCGTTGATCGCCGAGGAGCCGCCGATCACCTTGCCACGGGGATAGGCGAGCGAGCGGCCGTTCAGGCCGGGCTCGGCCTCGGTCCTGAACATCCAGTCCGAGCGCGGATTGCCGATGGCGAAGAGATAGCCGACGGGAATGTGGAACCAGATCCAGTTGTCGTCGCCGCCGGCTTCGAGGAGGAGGACGCGATTGCTGGAATTGGCCGACAGCCGGTTGGCGACGATGCAGCCCGCCGTGCCGGCCCCAACGACAATATAGTCAAACTCACCTTCGAGCCGCCTTGGCATTCTGCTTCCACCCAATAGGCATTATGCCCAGGCTTGTCCCAGGCATCCACGCACTTTCCGTTCTAATAGTCAGACGTGGATGGCCGGGACAAGTCCGGCCATGACGGGAGGACAGAGCTACCCCAGATCCCCGCCAGTTGGGTGGACTGGTGCTTGCATGGTAGACAGGCCTGCATTTTCAACAAAGCTTGAGACCCTCCATGCCCATCGTGAACCGCGTCGCCGAACTTCAACCCGATATTCAGGCCTGGCGCCGGGACATCCACCAGCATCCGGAGCTGCTCTACGACGTCCACCGCACCGCAGCATTCGTCGCGGACCGCCTGCGCGAATTCGGCTGCGATGAGGTCGTGACGGGCATCGGCCAGACCGGCGTGGTCGGCGTGATCAAGGGCAGCAAGCCGGCCGGCGAGGGCCTCAAGGCCATCGGCCTGCGTGCCGACATGGATGCCCTGCCGGTCGAGGAACAGACCAACCTGCCTTACGCTTCGAAGACTCCCGGCAAGATGCACGCCTGCGGCCATGACGGCCACACCGCGATGCTGCTCGGTGCTGCGCGTTATCTCGCCGAGACCCGCAACTTCGCCGGCGATGCGGTGGTGATCTTCCAGCCGGCCGAGGAGGGCGGCGCGGGTGGCTTGGCCATGGTCAAGGACGGCATGATGGAGCGCTTCGGCATCGAGCAGGTCTACGGCATGCACAACGGTCCGGGCATTCCGGTGGGCTCGTTCGCGATCCGGCCGGGTCCGATCATGGCGGCGACCGATGAGGTCGATATCATGATCGAGGGCCTCGGCGGCCATGCCGCGCGGCCGCACAAATGTGTGGATTCCGTTCTGGTCGGTGCACAGGTGATCACGGCGCTGCAGTCGATCGTTGCGCGCAGCGTCGATCCGCTGGAATCGGCCGTGATTTCGATCTGCGAGTTCCACGCAGGCAATGCCCGTAACGTGATTCCACAAACCGCGACACTGAGGGGCACCATCCGCACGCTGTCGCCGGAGGTGCGCAAGCTGGTGGAGAAGCGCGTCCACGAGGTTGTGGCGGGCGTGGCGCAGATCACAGGCGCCAAGATCGATCTGCACTACAAGCGGAATTATCCCGTGGTGAACAATCACGCCGCGGAGACCGAGATCGCACGTCGCATCGCGGGGCAAGTTGCGGGCGAGGCCAATGTGCTCGAGATGTCGCCGCTGATGGGCGGCGAGGATTTCGCCTATATGCTGGAAGCGCGCCCCGGCGCCTTCATCTTCTGCGGCAACGGCGACAGCGCCGGCCTGCATCACCCCGCCTACAATTTCGACGACGACGCCATCGTTTACGGCACATCGTATTGGGTTAAGCTGGTCGAGGAATCGCTCGCGGCATCGTAAGGCCAAGCGCAAGATCAAGCCGAAAGCACAAACGAAAAAGGGCCCGCGCATCGCACGGGCCCTTTGTCTTCGAGTGACTGATCGGCTTCAGAAGATCCGCGAGAAGATCACGTACAGCGTGCCCGACAACAGGATAGCGACGGGCAAGGTCAGCACCCAGGCCATCACCATGTTCCTGATGGTGGCGACCTGGAGACCCGAACCGTTCGCGGCCATGGTGCCGGCGACGCCGGACGACAGCACGTGGGTGGTCGAGACCGGCAGGCCGAACGCGTCGGCGGCGCCGATCGTGGCGGCGGCGACGAGCTCGGCGGAGGCACCCTGCGCGTAGGTGAGATGGGTCTTGCCGATCTTCTCGCCGACGGTGACGACGATGCGCTTCCAGCCGATCATGGTGCCGAGACCGAGCGCGATCGCGACCGCGACCTTCACCCAGGTCGGGATGAACTTGGTCGCGCTGTCTAGCCCGCCTTTGTAGGCGTTCAAGGTCGCGACCTCTTCCTTGCTGAGGTCGTTTTCCTTGTCCTTCATCAGGAATCGGATCGCTTCCGAAGTCAGGTACATGTCGTTGCGGGTGTTGCCGACGACTTCCGCCGGCACCTTGTTCAGCGAACCGTATTTCGCGACCTGCTCGCCGACATCCTTCACCAGCACTGACAGCGAAGGGTAGGTGCCTTCGCTGATGTGATGCGAGGTGACGTACTGCGTCACCGCAGGACGGGGATCGCCGATGATCGCATGGCCGGCGCCCTTGGCCGCAACCACCTTGGAGGCGGCATCCGAGACCTTCGCGAACTGGGCGACCTGCGACTCCGGCAATGCGCGGTTGAGCGCATAGGCTGTGGGCACGGTGCCGATCAGGATCAGCATGATCAGGCCCATGCCCTTCTGGCCGTCGTTCGAACCATGGGCGAAGCTGACGCCGGTGCAGGTCAGGATCAGCAGGCCGCGAATCCACATCGGCGGGGCTTTGTGACCCTCAGGGGCGGCATAGAGCGCCGGGTTCTTGATGATCAGCTTGAGCAGCAGAGGCAGGCCGGCGGCGCAGATGAAGCCGACCAGTGGCGACAACAGAAGCGCATAGCCGATCTCCGTAGCCTTGCCCCAGTCCACGCCCGAGGTGCCGTCGCGGCCGCGCATCAGCGCGTTCGCAACGCCGACTCCGATGATCGAGCCGATCAGCGTGTGCGAGGAGGAGGCCGGCAGGCCGAAATACCAGGTGCCGAGGTTCCAAAGGATCGCGGCGATCAGCAGCGCGAACACCATCGCGAAACCGGCGCTGGAGCCGACCTGCAGGATCAGCTCGACCGGTAGCAGCGAGACGATGCCGAAGGCGACCGCGCCGGACGAGAGCAGCACGCCGAGAAAGTTGAAGAAACCCGACCACATCACCGCGACTTCGGCCGGCAGCGAATGGGTGTAGATCACGGTCGCTACCGCGTTGGCGGTGTCGTGGAAGCCGTTGACGAATTCGAAGCCGAGCGCGATCAGCAGCGCGACAAACAAGAGGATGTAGGGCAGATAGCTCGTGACCCGCGTGCCGGTCGCATCGACATCCGAATAGATGCTGTAGGCCACATAGAGCAGGCCCGCGGCGAGGATGCCGAAGAACAGGATCATCGTCAGCGGATTGAAGCCCTTGTCGAGATTTGGCCGCGAGGCCGGCTGGATCGGCGCGGGATCGGCTACCGCGCGGTCGAATGCAACATCGGTCATGTCTGGAGGCCCCTTAACTTTCTGTAGGGGCTATTGTCCGCGATGGATTTGAAGGCTGGATGACAGGCGAGGCATGAAAGGGGTTTTCCCGCCCGTATTCAGGCGGCGCGCGCGGCTTTCTTCTGCAACCCGGCGACGATCTTCAAATCTTCGACAAAGCGCCGATATTCCAGCACCTTGGCTTCCGGATCGGGCAGCCGCAGCAGATAGGACGGGTGCACCGTCACCAGCGCCTTGTGACCGTCGGGCAGGTCGATGAGCCGGCCGCGGTTCTTTCCGATCGGGGTGATCTTGCCGAACACGCTCTGCGCGGCGGTCGCGCCCATCGCGACGATGAGATCGGGCTGGATGACGGAGACCTCCCGCTCATACCACTGCCGGCAGGCCTTTATCTCCGGCGTATTCGGCTTCTGATGCAGGCGAATCTTGCCGCGCGGCACGAATTTGAAGTGTTTCACCGCGTTGGTGACATAGACCTTCTTGCGGTCGACGCCGGCCTCCTGCAGCGCCTTGTCGAGCATCTGGCCGGCTGGACCGACGAAGGGATGGCCGGCGAGGTCTTCCTTGTCGCCAGGTTGTTCGCCGACCAGCATGATATTGGCGGACTTCGGACCCTCGCCGAACACGGTCTGGGTGGCGTCCTTGTAGAGATGGCAGGCGCGGCAGTGGGCGGCCTCCTCGCGGAGCGCTTCGAGATCGTCGGCAGCGGTCTTGCGTTTCATCGGAGCCTCCGGCCGCTTTTGAGGCTTGTGCGGATCGGTTGGGGCATTGGCGATCATGGCGCCGGTCATGCGCTCGGCGTCCTCAATCAGGGGCTTAATGATCGAAGCCTCGGGCAGGTTCCTCCAATATTTCTTCGGCATCTCGGTCTGCATTGCCTTCACCTTCAGGCGGGCCGGATTGAAGATGCTGGCATAGTAGCGCCGCCAGGTTTCCTCCAGCCGGTCTTCGTTCGGCGCCTCGCTCTTGCCGACGCCTGACGTGAACGAGAGCGCGTGGCCATCCCAATGCGCGCACAAATCCGGCGTCAGGATCGACCAGGGCATATCGGCGAAGCGCTTGGCGAAGAACGGCGCGGCGAGCTCGACGATATGATGCTCCGGCTCGAACCAGGCGACGTAGTGTGCTTCGCGTTCCCTGCCGATCTCGCGGAAGCGCACGAAGGCATGCATCTTGTGCTCGTCGCGGTAGACCGCCTTTGCCATGGCCGTGACTTGCGCGACATCGAGATCGGTCGCGACCTCGATGAGGTCGTGATTGTCGTTCAGCCGAAACAGCAGGCGATAGAGGATCGCGAAACGCTCGGGATCGCGATGCAGGATCGCGGCCTTGGCGAGCTCGACGAATTTTGCTGGCACGTTGAAGGTGCTATCGCCACCGGCCGGCAGCGGAGACGGCGAGGGTGGCGCGAACAGCTCCGCTTCGCCGCCCTGCACGGTCCAGGTGACATCGACCGGTTTCATTTGGTGAAGCACGAGGCTACGCGCGGCTTTGCGCCAGCCGTCGAAATCGGTTTCGTTCTCGAGGGTGATGTACTGCATCAGAAGCCAAATCCCAGTTGTGTGGCCTTCGGCTTGAACCGTTCGATCAGCCGTGCCTCGTCGAGGCGGTGCGTCGCGGGCCGGTGATCGCTCAGCACGATGAACGGCAGCGCTTTGTTCCGGGGCACATGCAGCCGCGCGAGATCGGCGACGCGGATGGTGGTCGTGCGGCGCGCCGCGATGATGCGCTCGACCGCCTTGGTGCCGAAGCCCGGCACGCGCAACAATTCCTCGCGGCTGGCCCGGTTGACGTCGAGCGGGAAGCGGTCGCGGTGGCGCAGCGCCCAGGCGAGTTTTGGATCGATGTCGAGCGGCAGCATCGCACTGTCGTCGACGATCTCGCCGACGTCGAAGCCGTAGAACCGCATCAGCCAGTCGGCCTGGTAGAGTCGGTGCTCGCGCAGCAAGGGCGGCGCGCGCAGAGGCAGCGCGCGGCTGGCATCGGGGATCGGGCTGAACGCGGAATAATAGACGCGCCTCAGCCTGTATGAACTGTAGAGATTGGCGCTGGTGTGGAGGATAGTGTGGTCGGAGGCCGCGTCGGCGCCGACGATCATCTGCGTGCTTTGGCCGGCCGGTGCGAAGCGCTGCGGCTTGGCTTTCGTCTTCGCGCTACGGCTTTCCTCGGCCTCGTCCAGCTTCAGCCGCAGTCGGCCCATTGTGCGGCGGATCGCGCGCACGTCCTTCTCGGGCGCGAATTGCTGCAGGCTCGTCTCCTGCGGCATCTCGATGTTGATAGAGAGACGGTCGGCATATTTGCCGGCCTCGGAGATCAATGTATCGTCGGCCTCGGGGATTGTTTTGAGATGGATGTAGCCACGGAAGTGATGCTCCTCGCGCAGTTTGCGCGCGACGCTTACCACCTGCTCCATGGTGTAGTCGGGGTTGCGGATGATGCCGGAGGAGAGAAACAGTCCTTCGATGTAATTGCGCCGGTAGAAGTCGAGCGTCAGCTTGACGACTTCGTCGATGGTGAAGCGGGCGCGTGGCACGTTGGAAGAGGCCCGGTTGACGCAATAGAGGCAGTCGTAATTGCAGGCGTTGGTCAGCAGCACCTTGAGCAGCGAGATACAGCGACCGTCCGGCGCGTAGGAATGGCAAATGCCCATGCCGGGCGCGGTCGATCCCATGCCCTTGCCGTCGCTGGAATCCCGCCTCTCGGTGCCGCTGGAGGCGCAAGACGCGTCGTACTTGGCGGCGTCGGCCAGGATTTCCAGCTTGCGTTGCACGTCCATATTGGATCCCTTTGATTCAGCTCATGAATCCCAAGGCCCGCCAATTCGATTGACTCCTGGGGCGTCGTTAGCTTTATATTAGAACATATCATGAACAAATGAGCTAGCCGCTGGTTCTCTTTTTGAGAGCCACCGGCAATCACTCCTGAGGAGCGGCGTATATGAGCGGCGCACGAACAAGCGCGCTTGCAGCCTTGCGCGGCCAGATCGAGCGCATCGAGACGGCGGAGGTCGTGCATCATCGCGACCGTGTCGCGCTCGGCCATCGCGAGGCCGACAGCGCGCTAAAGGGCGGGCTCGCACGCGCGGCAATCCACGAGGTATTTTGCGAAGGACGTCAGGGCGCGGCCGCGACCGGCTTTGTCACCGGACTTGCGGGGCGCATGACGGCACGCAAACCGCTGCTGTGGGTGCGGCAGGATTTTTCAGAAATTGAAACCGGTGCGCTGTCGATGAGCGGGCTCACCGAGATCGGTCTCGATCCGCGCCGTATGGTGATGGTGCGCGCCGCCGACGTGGAGAGTGCGTTGCGCACGTCGGCCGATGCGCTCGCCTGCGACGCGCTGGGCGCCGTCGTGCTCGAGCTCTGGGGTGAGACCAGGCAGTTCGATCTTGTGGCGAGCCGCAAGCTGACGCTGGCTGCGCAGTCTTCCGGTGTCACCGGCTTGCTGCTGCGGATGGCCGCACAACCTTTGCCATCGACCGCGGAGACCAGATGGATGCTGCGCGCGGCGCATTCGCCGCCGGGCGCGATGTGGAGCGCCTGGGGCGCGCCGCGCTTCGATGCCGAGCTCTTGCGCAATCGTCATGGCCCGTGCGGCCGGTGGATCATGGAATGGAAATGTGATGAGTGCCAGTTCTCTGAATCGTCGACGTATCCTCAGCCTGTGGCTGCCGCGCCTGCCTATCGACCGGATCCAGCGGTTCTTCGGCAACGTCGGACTGCATAAAAACAATGAGCCCAGCATCGTCGTCGCCAAGGACAGCAACGCGCTGGTGATCCATGCGCTGGACGAGGCCGCCGAGCGCCTCGGGCTGCATATCGGCCAGCCCTTGGCCAATGCCCGGGCGATGTGTCCGGATCTAAAGGTGTTCGATGCCGATGCCGTGGCCGATGCCAAGACGATCGGCGACATCGCCGACTGGTGCGACCGCTTCACGCCGCTGGTGGCGCTCGATCCGCCGCACGGGCTGTTCCTCGACATCACCGGCTGCGCGCATCTGTTCGGCGGCGAGGCTACGCTGTTGCAAACCCTTGTCCGTGCCCTCGATCGCCAGGGCTTTGCCGTCAGCGCGGCGATCGCCGGCACCTCGGTCTGCGCGCGCACGCTGACGCGGCAGGCATCCGGTAGCATCGTTGCCAATGGCGGGGAGGCGGCGGCAATCAGCCGGTTTCCAGTGTCCGCGCTTGGTGCGGGTGAGGCCATCAGCACCGGCCTGCGCCGCGCCGGCCTGAAAACCATCGGCGATGTCGCCTCGCGCACGCCGAGCGAAATCACGGCGCGGTTCGGTGCGCGGTTCTCCACGCTGCTTGCGCACGCGCTGGGACAGGGCGATGCGCCGATCAATCCACGAAAGCCGCTGCCCGATTACATCGTAGAGAAACGCTTTGCCGAGCCGATCGCGACCGACACCATGATCGCGATGACGCTGTCGCGCCTCGCCGACACGCTGATCGCGTCGATGGAGAAGCAGGGCAAGGGCGCGCGACGGTTAGAAGCCACATTCTTCCGTACCGACGGCGCGGTGCGCGCCATCATGGTCGAAACCGGACGTCCCGTGACGCGGAGCGCGGTCGTCGACCGGCTGTTCCGCGAGCGTCTCGATGCACTCGCCGATCCCCTCGATCCCGGCTTCGGCTTCGACATGGTGCGGCTGTCGGCAAGCCGCACCGAGATCGTGGTGCAGGAGCAGCGCGATCTCGACGCCCATGTCCACGACAATGACGAGCTTGCCGCGCTGATCGACCGCATCGCCGCGCGCATCGGCGGAAAGCGCGTCGTCGTGCACCTGCCTGAGGATACCCATATCCCTGAATGTGCGGTGCTGGCGGCGCCTGCCCAGCATCATCTCGCCGTGGCCATGCAGGCCGAATGGCCCGCGCGCACCGAGGGTGAGCCGCCGCTGCGTCCGTTGCGGTTGTTCGACAAGCCTGAGCCGATCAATGTGCCGTTCGCGACCGTGCCCGACGGGCCGCCGCATCAATTCACCTGGCGCCGCGCGCAGCATGCGGTGGTGCGGGTGGAGGGCCCCGAGCGCATCGCCATGGAATGGTGGCGGCAGGACGGCAAGCAACTGACACGGGATTATTTTCGTATCGAGGATGCCGAAGGCCTACGCTTCTGGATCTTTCGCGACGGTCTTTACGAGGGGGAGTGCTTCGACGACGACGGCAAGCCCGCTCCTCCCGGTTGGTATGTGCACGGTCTCTTCGCATGAACACGCCCGCTTATGCCGAGATCGGCATCACCACGAATTTCTCCTTCCTGCGCGGCGGCTCGGATCCGCGCGACTATGTACACCAGGCCAGCATCCTGGGCATTCCCGCGATCGGCATTGCCGATCACAACACGCTCGCCGGTGTGGTGCGTGCCTACAAGGAGCTCGACAATGACAAGGTGCTGCACAAGCCGAAGCTTCTGATCGGCACCCGCATCGTCTTCATCGACGGCACGCCGGATATCCTGGTCTATCCGTGTGACCGCGCCGCCTATGGCCGGCTGTGCCAGCTTCTCACCCGGGGCAAGCGCGGCGACGACATCACGCGGATCGCGAAGGGCGAATGCCATCTCACCTTCGCCGATCTCCTTGCGTTTTCCGAAGGCCAGCTCCTGATCCTGACGCTGCCGCATCGCTTCGATGCGGCGCAAGCGCAGGACATCCTCGCCAAGCTGAAGGCAAGTCGCGCCGAGGGCGTGTGGCTGGCGGCGAGTCTGGTCTATCGCGGCGACGATCGCCGTCGCCTCGCGCAGCTCGATGATCTCGCCGCAAAAGCAAAAGTGCCGCTGCTTGCGACCAACGAGGTGCTCTATCACCACCCCGCGCGCCGTCCCCTCCAGGACGTTCTGACCTGCATCCGGGAAAAGACCACGATCGAGGCGGTCGGCCGGAAGCTGGAAGCCAATGCCGAGCGATTTCTGAAGACGCCCAGGGAGATGGCGCGGCTGTTCCGCGATTTCCCCGAAGCTATCGCGGAGACCATGCGCTTTGCGGACAAGATCACCTTCTCGCTCGACCAGCTCAAATACCAGTATCCGGATGAGCCGGTGCCACCGGGGAAGACCGCGCAGGGGCATCTGGAGGATCTGACCTGGGCCGGTGTCGACAAATATTTCGGCGGCAAGATCGACGACAAGCTGCGCGCCACCCTGAAGAAAGAACTCGCGCTGATCGCCGATCTGAAATACGCGCATTACTTCCTCACCGTGCACGACATCGTGCATTACGCCCGCAGCCAGAACATTTTGTGCCAGGGGCGGGGATCGGCGGCGAATTCGGCGGTCTGCTACGTGCTCGGCATCACCTCGGTCGACCCGACCAAGGTCGATCTGCTGTTCGAGCGCTTCATCTCCAAGGAGCGGCTGGAGCCGCCCGACATCGACGTCGATTTCGAGCATTCGCGGCGCGAGGAGGTGATGCAATATGTCTATCGCCGTTACGGCCGCCATCGCGCTGCGATCATCGCCACCATCATTCATTATCGCCCGCGCAGCGCCATCCGCGACGTCGGCAAGGCGCTGGGCCTGACCGAGGACGTCACCGCGGCCCTTGCCGACACCGTCTGGGGAAGCTGGGGCAAGGGCCTCAACGACATGCAGGTCAGGCAGGCCGGCCTCGATCCGCAAAATTCAATGATCAACCTCGCAGTCGAGCTCGCGACCGAGCTGATCGAATTCCCCCGTCATCTGTCCCAGCATGTCGGCGGCTATGTGCTCACGCAGGACCGGCTCGACACCTATGTGCCGATCGGCAATGCCGCGATGGACGATCGCACCTTCATCGAATGGGACAAGGACGATGTCGACGCACTCAGCATGATGAAGGTCGACGTGCTCGCGCTGGGCATGCTGACCTGCATCCGCAAGTGCTTTGATCTGATCGAGCAGCACAAGGGCGAACGCTGGATGCTGGCGAGCGTCCCGCAGGATGATTCCAAAGTCTACGACATGCTGTGCGACGGGGAGTCGCTCGGCGTGTTCCAGGTCGAGAGCCGCGCCCAGATGAACATGTTGCCCCGGCTGAAGCCACGGACCTTCTACGATCTCGTCATCGAGGTCGCGATCGTGCGGCCTGGTCCGATCCAGGGCGACATGGTGCATCCTTATCTGCGGCGGCGGAACGGCTTGGAAAAAGTGAACTATCCATCGCCGTCACCGGAGCATGGCGACAAGGACGAGCTTTACAGAGTGCTGCACAAGACCCTCGGCGTGCCCTTGTTCCAGGAGCAGGCGATGCGGATCGCGATCGAGGCCGCGAAGTTCACGGCCGAGGAGGCCAACGGCCTGCGCCGTGCGATGGCAACGTTCCGCAATGTCGGCACCATCGGCAAGTTCGAAGACAAGATGATCGGCAACATGATCGCACGCGGTTATGCGCCTGATTTTGCCAGGAACTGTTTCGAACAGATCAAGGGTTTTGGCAGCTACGGTTTTCCGGAGAGCCATGCCGCAAGCTTCGCGCAGCTTGTCTATATCTCCTCATGGCTGAAGCATTATCACCCTGATGCATTCTGCTGCGGCCTCCTGAACTCGCAGCCGATGGGTTTTTACGCCCCGGCGCAGATCGTCAGCGACGCTCGCAAGAATGGCGTCGAGGTGCGCGATATCGATGTGTCCTACAGTTTTGCGCAGAACACGCTGGAAGAAGGAAGTAGCAAATATTGCGCCGTGCGCCTGGGCTTCCGCCAGATCGACGGTTTTCATTGGCTCGATGAGGATGAGGAAAGGCTGAAAAGAGGCGCGTCCCGGAATGACCGTGTGGAGAGAGCGCCCGACTGGGCCGACCGCATCGTCTCCGCGCGCAACCGCCGGCCCTTCACCTCGCTGGAAGATTTCGCCCGCGACACCGGACTGCCCAAGCGCGCGCTGATCCTGCTTGCCGATGCCGACGCGTTTCGCTCGCTCGGGCTCGATCGCCGCGAGGCGCTGTGGCAGGTGCGGCGCCTGCCCGACGATGTGCCGCTGCCGCTGTTCGAGGTGGCCACCGCACGCGAGCAGCCGGACGAGCACGCCAGGCCGTTGCCGGTGATGCCGCGCGCCGAACAGGTGGTCGCGGACTACCAGACCATTCGCCTTTCGCTCAAAGGCCATCCGATTGAATTTTTGCGGGAGATGTTTACGCGCGAGCGCATCGTCGCCTGCAAGGACATCAATCACGACAACGAGCGGCGCCGTGTCCGCTGTGCCGGCGTCGTGCTGGTACGGCAGCGGCCGGGCAGCGCCAGCGGCGTCGTGTTCATGACACTGGAGGACGAAACCGGCATCGCCAATGTCGTGGTGTGGCCGAAGATCATGGAGCAGTACCGGAAGGAGGTGATGGGCGCACGCCTCATCCTGGTCGAGGGCTACATCCAGAGCAGTCCCGAAAAGGTGACGCATCTGATCGCCCAGCGGATGATCGACCGTTCGCACGATCTGGTCGGCCTTGCCAACGACGCCCTCGGCCGCAAGCATCCGGTGCCGGCAGGCGCCACCGTGGTCGAACCGCTCAACGACGACCCCCGCGCCCACACGGATGCGCCCGCGCAAAAAATCCGTCATCCCCGCAATGTCCGCATCCTGCCGCCGTCGCGGGATTTTCATTGAGGGTGGGGGCCGCGCCCCTCTCGCCCCGTCATTGCGAGCGCAGCGAAGCAATCCAGACTGTCACCGCGGAGAAATACTGGATTTGCTTCGCTACGCTCGCAATGACGAGTTTGTTCTAAAAATTCACCCGGTTCGAGATCGCGCCGTCCACCACCAGATTGGAGCCCGTGGTGAACCCCGACACCGGGCTCGCCAGAAACACCGCTGCGCTCGCGATCTCCTGCGGCGTCGCCATGCGGCCGGTGGGGTTACGCTTCATCGCATCATTGTAGCGCTCGGGCATGTTATGCTCGATCGTATTCCAGACGCCGCCCTTGAAATAGACCGTGCCTGGCGAGACCACGTTGACGCGGATCTTCTTCTTCGCGTACTGCCGTGCCAGCCCCTTGGCCATGTGGATCAACGCAGCCTTGATCGGGCCGTAGGAACTCGCCGTGTCCGCTTGCGCCGCGGAGATCGATGAGATGATCACGAAGGCGGCGTCGCCACCCTTGTCGCCACTAGCCTCGAGGAACGGCCGCGCGGCGTCGAACGCGTGCACGGCGCCGAGCAGGTCGAGTCGAAAATTCTGCTCCCACGACGCGGCATCATGGCCTTGTGCCATTGCGCCCGCGTTAGAGAACAGCATGTCGATGCCGCCAAGCTCCTTTGCAGCATTCTCGATCCAGGATTTCAGTGCCGCGCCGTCCGTGACATCCACCGGACCGCCGGTCGCGCGGATCCCGCTGGCCTTCAACTCCGTAACCGTGGCGGCAACCTGGTCCGCGTTGCGTGCACACACCGCGACATTGCTGCCTTCGCCGGCCAGCGTCGCCGCAATCGCCCGCCCGATGCCGCGCGTCCCGCCAAGTACGATGGCGTTCTTGCCTTTGAGACCGAGATCCATTGGTTGGTTTTCCTTTTTTGTTGGTCGCAGCTAGTGTAGCTGTTTCGAGAGATGCCCAAAAGCCTCCACATCGTCATTGCGAGGAGCTCTTGCGACGAAGCAATCCAGACTGCCACCGCGGAAAGACTCTGGATTGCTTCGCTTCGCTCGCAATGACCGTGTGGAAACAGCGGCCCTCACTCCGGTGCCGCCCCCACCGGCGGGCCGCCGGGCGGGCGGTGCAGGAATGTCAGTGAGACGTAGGCGCCGGCCCAGGAGCCGATCGCCGCGAAAGCCACATAGAAAGCGTTTTCGGTGTAGCTGATCACCGCATAGGAGGAGAGCATGTACCAGACCGCGCTCCAGTTCGCCGCGGGCACGCGCTTGCGCGCGATCACGGCCGAGGTGAACATGACATAGACCGCGTCGGTGGCCGCCGTTGCGATGAACACGGCGCCTGCGGTGAGAGGATCGATGGCGGCCATTGCATGTCCTTGTGTGCTAATGCGATGGTCGCAAACTAAAGGGAGAGAAGGGTCATGCAAAGCCCCACCGAGATTCTCAGCAACATCTGGACCTCCGCTGGCGGTGACGCCGCCGCGCTCGCGCGCGTCCGGCTGACGGGCGAGGAGCCGCAGATCCCGTCCTCATTTCGCGTCGCAATTGCCGGCCAGACAACGATCGCCGCCGCCGGCCTTGCCGCCGCCGAAATCTGGAGATTGCGCAGCGGCGAAGCGCAGGACGTCAGCGTCGACCTGCGCCATGCCGTCGCCGAATGCCGCTCCGAGCGCTACTTGCGCGTCGACGACAAGCCGCCGCCGCCCGCTTGGGACGCCATCGCCGGCGTCTACAGAACCGGCGACAACCGCTTCGTCCGCTGCCACACCAATTTCCCGCATCATCGCGACGCCGTCTGCAAGGTGCTCGGCTGCGAACCCGAGCGCGAGAAGGTGCAGGCCGCATTGATGCAATGGAAGAGCGAGGATTTCGAGACTGCGACCTACGCCGCGGGCGGCGTCGTTGCCCTGATGCGTTCGTACGACGAATGGTCGGCGCTGCCGCAGGCCCGCGCGCTCGCCGAATTGCCGCTGGTCTCGATCGAGAAGATCGGCGAGGCCCCGCCGAAGCCATGGCCGCAACGATTGCCAAAAGGCGATCGCCCGCTCGCAGGCCTGCGCGTGCTCGATCTCTCTCGCGTCATCGCGGGGCCCGTCGCCGGCCGCACGCTCGCCGCGCATGGCGCGGATGTGCTGCTCGTGTCAGGCCCCGAACTGCCGGCCATTCCGTGGCTGACCATCGACACCGGGCGCGGCAAGCTCACCACCTTCATCGAGCTGAAAAGCGAGGCCGGGCGTGCGCAGTTGCGCGAGCTCTTGAGAGACGCCGATATCTTCTCGCAAGGCTATCGCCCGCGCGCGCTTGCCGCTCTCGGCTTCACGCCGGAGGACGCAGCGACAATCAACCCCGGCATCGTCTACCTAACGCTGTCAGCCTATGGCCATGCCGGTCCCTGGGCTGAACGGCGCGGCTTCGATTCGCTGGTGCAGACCACGACCGGGTTCAACCATGCCGAAGGACAGGCTGCCGGCATCGATGGACCGAAGGAATTGCCGGCGCAGATGCTCGACCACGCCACCGGCTATCTGATGGCGTTCGGCGCGATGATGGCCAAGGCCCGCCAGGCCCGCGAAGGCGGCAGCTGGCACGTGCGCGTGTCGCTGGCGCAGACCGGGCGCTGGCTGTGGAATCTCGGACGGCTCGAAAAGGGCCTGAATACCCCGGATATTACGGGCGAGGCCGTACACGCTGCATTCATCGAGAGCATGCCATCTGGCTTTGGCACGTTGAAGGCGGTGCGCCATTCAGCGCTGCTGTCGAAGACGCCTGCGCAATGGAGCCGTCCGGCGATGCCGCTCGGCAGTCATCCGGCAGAGTGGCCGGTGACAAACTGACGTGAAGCTGACGTGTCGCAAATTTTTAACGCAAACCGAAAGGCGGCCGGCGTTTTTTAGGTTGTTTGAAATCACAATTCGGCACTATTAGCGCGACCGATGACGCTGGCATCCGCTGGTATCATCGCAGACATGACCGGGCCCCATGGTAGTTGAAAATACCAAGCGTTTGCAGGTGCTTACAAAACAACGGGTAATTACATCCGTAGTTTTACTAGCTCTTGCCGGTGCCGGGGCCTACGGCTTCCTCTATGCGGGAGCCAAGGAGAAGAGCCACTCCGAGATCTCCAGCCAATCGCGCAGAAATGCGCAGAACTTCACGCCGACGCCGTCCGAATGGGCGACGCTGACGATCGAGCCGGTCAAGGCCAAGACCTTCCGCGCCGAGTATGTCACCGAGGGCAAGGTCGCAGTCGACGAGGACCGTTCGACGCCGGTGTTTTCACCCTATGCAGGCCGGGTGACCAAGCTGCTCGCCAAGCCAGGCGAGGTGCTGAAGCAAGGCCAACCGCTGTTCACGATCGAGGCCGCCGACACCGTGCAGGCCCAGAACGATTTCATTGCGGCGATGAGCTCGCAGAACAAGGCCAAGTCGGCGATCGATCTTGCCGATATCCAGTTCAAGCGCGCCAAGGACCTCTACGAGGGCCATGCCATCCCACTGAAGGACTATCAGCAGGCGGAAGCGACCCAGGTTCAAGCGCTGAACGACATGCGCTCCTCGGCGACCGCGCTGGAAGCCGCGCGCAACAAGCTGCGGATCCTCGGCTTCACCGACGAGACCATCAAGGCGTTCCAGGACAAGGGCGTCATCAATCCGGAAGTCACGATCTATTCGCCAATCGCAGGCACGGTCGTGCAGCGTAAAATTGGCCCCGGCCAGTACGTCAATTCGGGCGCCAGCGATCCGGTCTTCGTCGTCGGCGACCTCTCCACGGTCTGGCTCACCGCCTTCGTGCGCGAGAGCGATGCGGCTGCCGTGTGCATCGGGCAGGACATCACCGTCAACGTGATGGCGCTCCCGGGCCGTCCCTTGACCGCCAAGGTCAACTACGTCGCCGCCGCGATCGATCCGAACACCCGTCGCCTGCTGGTCCGCGCCACCATCGACAACAAGGACGGTCTGCTGAAGCCGGAGATGTTCGCCAACGTAACGATCTATTCGTCCGGCGACCGCGCCGCGCCGGCGGTACCGAAGCAGGCCTTGATCTACGAAGCCGACAAGGTCCGGCTCTGGGTGGCACGCGAGGACAAGTCGGTCGAGCTGCGGGAGATCAAGATCGGTCTCATCAATGGCAATCTCGTCGAGGTCACCAGCAATCTGAAGCCCGGCGAGCAGGTGGTCACCAAAGGCAGCCTGTTCATCGACCGCGCGGCGTCCGGCAGCTGATCGACGGGCCGGGAAAAAAAGACAAGCTGAAGACCTGAATGGATCGCCTCGTCGCCCTTGCCGTCAACCGGCGCTTCCTGATGGTCGGGATGTTCGTCGCCGTGCTCATCGGCGGCCTGATTGCGTTCAACCAGCTCAACATCGAGGCTTATCCGGATCCGACCCCGCCGATGGTCGACATCGTGACGCAGAGCCCGGGCCTGTCGGCGGAGGAGATCGAGCGCTACATCACGATTCCGATCGAGACCCAGGTCGCGGGTCTGAAGAACGTGACGACCATTCGCACCATCTCGCTCTACGGCCTCTCCGACGTCAAACTGCAGTTCTCGTTCGCTTACACCTATGACGAGGCATTGCAGCAGGTGTTGAACCGCCTGGCGCAGCTCGCGCCGCTGCCCGGCAATGTGCAGCCGCAGATCTCGCCGCTCAGTCCAATTGGCGAAATCTTCCGCTACCGTCTCGTCGGCCCGCCGAACTACAGCGTGCTCGACCTCAAGACCATCCAGGACTGGATCCTCCAGCGGCGCTTCCGTGCCGTGCCCGGCGTGATCGACGTCACCGGATGGGGCGGCAAGAGCAAGACCTACGAGCTCCAGGTCGACTTCAACAAGCTGGTCGCCAACGGCCTGACGCTGCCGCAATTGCTCCAGGCGGTCGGCAATTCCAACGTCAATGTCGGCGGCAACACCGTCAATATCGGTCAGCAATCGGCCGTGGTGCGCGGCGTCGGCCTGATCCGCTCGATCGACGACCTCGCCAACACCATGGTCTCGCAGACCAACGGCAATCCGGTGCTGGTCAAGGACGTCGCCACCGTCACCGTCGGCCAGAAGCCCCGTCTCGGCATCGCCGGCCTCGATGAGTCCGACGACATCGTGCAAGGCATCGTCCTGATGCGCCGCGGCGAGCAGAGCTCGCCAACCATCAAGCGCGTCCACCAACTCGTTCAAACCATCAACGACTCCAGCATCCTGCCGCCCGGCGTGCGCATCGAGCGCATCTATGACCGCGGCGACCTGATCGACCTCACGACCCACACTGTGCTCCACAACATGGTGATCGGAATTCTGCTGATCGTGTTGCTGCAGTGGATATTCCTCGGCGATCTCCGCAGTGCGCTGATCGTCGGCGCCACCATTCCGTTCGCGCTGTTCTTCGCGGTGATCATCCTGGTGCTACGGGGGGAATCGGCGAACCTGTTGTCGGTCGGCGCGATCGATTTCGGCCTGATCGTCGATGCCACCGTCATCATGGTGGAGGCGATCTTCCGGCGCCTGACGCAGACGACGCCGATGTCGGAATCCGAGCAGATGTCGTCCGAGACGCTGTTCGGCATGAAAAGCCACGCCATTCTCAGCGCGGCGGCCGATGTCTCTCGTTCGATCTTCTTCGCCGCGGCCATCATCATCGCGGCCTTCCTGCCGCTGTTCACGCTCTCCGGCGTCGAGGGCAACATCTTCGGACCGATGGCCCGGACCTATGCCTACGCGCTGGCCGGCGGTCTGCTTGCGACGTTCACCGTCACTCCTGCGCTGTCGGCGATCATTCTGCCGGCGCATGTTCATGAGACCGAGACCAGGGTGATGCTGATCCTGCATCGGATCTACATGCCGGTGCTGCATTGGGCGGTCGCCAACCGCGGCATCATGCTCGGTGGCGCGTTCGGCCTCGTACTGATGACGGTTGCGCTCAGCCGCTTGCTTGGCCTCGAATTCCTGCCGAAGCTGGAGGAGGGCAATCTCTGGATCCGCGCCACGCTGCCGCCGACCATCTCGCTTCAGGAAGGCAACTCCTACGTCAACGAAATGCGCAAGGTGATCCGCGCGCGGCCTGAAGTGGAATCCGTGGTGTCGCAGCACGGCCGCCCCGATGACGGCACCGACGCCGCCGGCTTCTTCAACGCCGAGTTCTTCGCGCCCCTCAAGCCCGCCAGCCAATGGCCCGGCACCCGCGACAAGGAAGAGTTGACCGCGCAACTGCTCAAGCAGCTTGACGATCGCTTCCCCGGCGTCGAGTTCAACTTCTCGCAATATCTCCAGGACAATGTCTCCGAAGCCGTTTCCGGCGTGAAGGGCGAGAACTCGATCAAGCTGTTCGGCAGCGATCTCCAGGCGCTGACCGACACCGCCAACAAGATCAAGTCGGTGCTATCAACCGTGCAGGGCGTCACCGACCTTGCCGTGTTCACCTCACTGGGGCAGCCGACCATCCAGATCGATATCAACCGTGCCAAGGCCGCGCGCTATGGCCTCGCGCCGGGCGACATCAACGCCACCATCAAGGTCGCGATCGGCGGCGACACCGCCGGTGACATCTACGAGGCAGGAAGCGACCGCCACTTCCCGATCATCGTTCGTCTTGCGCCGGAATTCCGCAGGAGCGCCGAGGCGATCCAGAATTTGCGGATCGGTGCGCCCGGACCGAACGGCACCGTCACGCAGATCCCCCTGAGCGAGGTCGCCACCATCAGCCTCGTCTCGGGTGCGGCCTACATTTATCGCGAGCAGCAGGAGCGCTATCTGCCGATCAAGTTCTCGGTACGTGAACGCGACCTCGGCAGCGCCATCCGCGAGGCGCAGCAGAAGATCGCCGCTCAGGTGCAACTGCCGCCCGGCGCGCACATGGACTGGGTCGGCGAATTCGGCAATCTCCAGGACGCGATCCGGCGATTGTCGATCGTGGTGCCGATCTCGCTGGCGCTGATCGGCGTCCTGCTCTGGTTCAATTTCGGCTCGATGACCGACACGCTGCTCGCCATGAGCGTGATTCCGATGGCCATCTTCGGCGGCGTGCTCGGTCTCTTGATCACAGGTACCGCCTTCAGTGTCTCGGCGGCGATCGGCTTCATCGCGCTGTTCGGCATCGCCGTGATGGACGGCATCATCATCCTGTCGCAGTTCAACCAACTCATCGAAGAGGGCATGGACCGCATGACCGCGGTGATACGCACCGGCGAATTGCAGCTTCGGCCGGTGCTGATGACCTGCGTCGTCGCCGGCATCGGCCTGTTGCCGGCCGCGCTGTCGGAAGGCATCGGCTCGCAGGTGCAGAAGCCGCTTGCGGTCGTCGTGGTGACAGGCATGATGCTCGCCCCTATCGTGATCCTGGTGACGCTGCCGGTGTTGATCTCCTTCTTCTCCCGCCGCGCACGCTGACGCCGCCAATCACAGCATCCGCTGCGCGATCCGCACCAGCATCATGGTGCCGAGGCCCAGCAGCATCAAGCTGGCCAACCGACTGCTCATCGACAGCATGCGCGGCGTCAGCCGTGACCGCGCCATTGCCACGATCGTGCTGAGCACGGTCCACCAGATCGCGGAACCGACGAAGACACCGGCGATCAGCGGGGCTGCCGCGGTCTGCATTGAAAAGGCGTGCAGCGCAGCCAGAAACAGGATGACGGTCAGCGGATTGGTGAACCCAAGCGCGATGGCGCTGAGATAGGCCCGCGCCAGATGCACGTTGTCGACGACGTCGGTCGTCTGGAGCGCGACCGAGCCGCGATGGGTCCGGATCGCGAACCACAGCAGCGTGAGCGCCGAGACGGTGCCGAAGCCGGCGGCATTGGCCTCGACCCGGGGCTGTGCCAGCGAGCCCAGTCCTAAAACCGCGAGAGCGCTGTAGGTGAGATGCACGGTCGCGGCGCCGAAGCCGGTTGCGAGGCCCGTGGCCATGCCGGATGCCAATGTGCGCTGTATGCACAGCATGCCCATCGGTCCGATGGGGGCGGCCACGGTGAAACCAATTCCAATGCCGGAAAAAAGCGCGGCAAGATAATGCGATAAAGGCATGCACCCGCACGAACAAATGAAATCTGTGCGTGTGCGTAGCCCCGAAAAAGAATCGCCGCCTCAACCAGAAGGGTGAGAAACGGACGAGAGCACAAACACGTTCGTGTGAGTCCAACGAGTTTGTGCCTTCGCGACAACAGTTCCACGCCTCATTGTGGAACCGTGTCGCGGTCGTTGAACCGAATTGCGCTTGGCGCGACTCAGAACCCGTAGAGTTGCGCCGGGTTGTCGACCAGGATCTTCTTGCGCACATCTGCATCCGGCGCCCACACCGGAAGCTGGTTGAGCAGGCGGCCGTCGTCGATCTGGTAGAGCGGCGCGATGTCGGTGGCTTTGCGTCCCTCGACACGGCTCGAATCCGGATGCGGCCAGTCCGTGCCCCAGACGATGCGGTCCGCATTCGCCGCGATCAGTGCGCGGGCATAGGGCACCATGTCCTGATAATCGGGCGCGAGCTTCGAGGAGCGATAGGCGCCGGAAATCTTGACATAGGCCTTGCCGGATTTCACCAGCGCGACCAGGTCGGAAAATCCCGGCTGCTCCAGCCCAAGCGAGGCCTCAAGGCCGCCGAAATGGTCGAATACAACGGGTACTGGCGCCGTCTCGACGAGGTCCTTGATCGCCGAGATCATGGGAAGCGTCGTGTAGAGCTGCACGTGCCAACCGCGCGCCTTCATGCGCTCGACTGCGGCGGTGAAGCGCGGCCGGCCGACATTGGGGTCGTTGACGCCGCCGGTCGCGAGATTGAGGCGGACACCGCGAAAGCCGTCTGCCTGCATCGTGTCAAGCTGGGCCTCGGTCGTTTTGTCGTCGATCACGGCCACCCCGCGCGCGGCCGCGCCACGCGCTTTCATGCCGAACAGCGTCGACGAGTTGTCGGTGCCGTAGACGCTCGGCGTCACGATCACCACGCGCTCGATATGCAGCGCCTTGTGCAGCGCGGCCATCTCCTCCGGCGAAGCCGGTTCCGGCGTGTAGACGCGGCCCGCGAAGAACGGAAATTTTTCGACATCGCCATGGATGTGGGTGTGACAGTCGCAGGCATGGGCCGGGACGTCGAAATTGACCGGAGTGGCGGGCTGCGCGGCACGTGCGTGGGCTTTGTTCGACATGGCAACTCCGGCGGCAAGGGAGGCAAGCAGGACGCTGCGTCGGCTGAGCATGGTTTCTCTCCCTGTATTATTATTTGGCAGTGGCATCGTGACAGTATCACATCAGCCCGGCAGCCGCTGCGCTTCGCTGCATAGCTGCTCGACGAGGTCCGCAAGCAGGCGTGAGCCGTCGACGCGCACGACCGGGCAGGGCAGCTTCGCGAGCCACGCCTCATCTCTTGCGAGACTGCGACCCTCGCGATCGCCGGCTTCGTAGTGCGAGGCCCAGTCGACGAACGACTCCGCCTCCTCATGACGCCAGCCGCCCTGTGCGACGGCATCCGCTCCGAAATGCGTAGCCTCGCGGTCACGCAGGCGCTGCAAGCGAAGCTCGCGCGGCGTCGTCACAAAGACGACGAGATCGAAGAATGGGATGAACTCGTCGCCCCAGCCGGTGACCGTTCCGCTCAGCACCCAATCGAGCCGCGGCAGAAACATCTCGCGCATCAGGCGCAGACGCTCGGCAGCGGGGCGCGTGGTCTGGTAGGGCGGCGCCGTCGGCAGCCAGAAATAATCATCGCTGTCGTGATGCGGCAGCGCAAGCCGGCTC
>NZ_JADPJF010000148.1:379288-396074 GCF_023073295.1 Bradyrhizobium sp. 23
TTCATCGGCACCAAGCCAGACGATTGAAACTACTGCCCCGATGGCGTGCGCAGGCCGTGCCAGGCGTCGCGGACCTGCTGGTAGTGCACCTCGGGCAGATAGTCCGGCGTGTTCAGGCTCAAGGTCTTGACGTCGAGATGGCCGACGGCGCTGAGCAGCGTGTAGGAAGCGATCACGCGGTCGCGATTGGCGCCGATCAGGCGGGCCTTGGCCTGGATCAGATCGGCCTGCGAGTTCAGCACATCCACCGTCGTGCGCTGTCCGCCGGCGGCCTCGCGCTGCACGCCCTGGAGCGCGACGGTCGCCGCCTTCACTTCGGACTCCGAAGCCGAGACCGCGATCTTGGCGCCTTCATTGGCAACCCAGGCGCTGACCGCCGCCGTGCGCGCCTGGTTGCGCACCTGATCGAGCACGAGCCGGCTCTGCGCCCTGATTTCCTTGGCCTGCCGGGTCTGTGCGGCGGCCTGGCCGCCGTCGTAGATCGGCACGGTGACATTGGCGACGATCGAGGCCTGATCTTCGGCGAAGGTGCCGAGCGTCGGGTCGTTGTTGCGGCTCTTGCTGGCGCTGCCCTGGACGCTGGCGCTCGGCAGCAGCGCGCCTTCGGCGACGCGGATGTTGGTGGAAGCGACATCGACGTCGAAGCCCGCCGCCATCACCGCTGGGTGCTGGCGGATCGCCATCGTCAGCGCGTCTTCGCGGCTCTTCGGCAGATAGCGGTCGACGACTTCGGCGGCCCGAAGCTGCGACGGCGCATTGCCGATCACCTGCGCGTAGATCGCCTGGCTCACCGCCAGCGCGACTTCCGCGGCGTTGAGATCGGAAAGCCCGCGGTTGAGCCGCGCCTCGGCCTGGGCGCTGTCGGTCGGCGTGACGTCGCCGGCGTTGAGGCGCCGCTGGGTGACCGAGAGCGTTTCGCGCAGGAAGGCGACGTTGGAGCGCTGCGCCTCGACCAGCGACTGGTTGGCGAGGACATTGGTGTAGGCGGTGACCGCGTCGAGCAGCACACCCTGGCCGACGTTGCGCAGCGCCTCGCGGCCAGACTGCACCTGGAGTTCGGCGGCGCGCACGTTGTTGGCGGTGCGGAAACCGTTGAACAGGGTCTGCGACACGGTGACGCCGATGATCCATGGCTTCAGATTGGCGGTCTGGATGGTGTTGTCGGGCAGCAGGTTGCGCACCGACTGCAACCCGGCGCTGAGGCTTGCCACGATCTGTGGCCGGTAGCCGGCGAGCGCCTGCGGCACGTTCTCGTCGGTGGCGCGCTGCCGCGCACGCTCGGCATTGAGTTGCGGATTGGTCTGGTAGGCCTTGGCGAGCGCCTCCGGCAGCGCTTCCGCCCGTGCGGCCGAGGGCAGGGCGCAACACAGCGCCAGCGTGGTCCATGTCGCGAGCACAGGAGCCACGCCCGATCGATGCCGCGTCATCACGCGACCAGCTCTGGCGGCACGCCCAATCATGTAATCCCGCAAATCCCGGCTGTCCGCCCCCGCCGACGGCGGCTCTCTTAGCTGTTTAACCAGCCGAGGTCCCGCAGGCAAACTGCCGCGGGGGAAACCCCCATGTATTCCGTGCTTGTTGCAGGCACGTCACAGGGATTCTGCGGGAAAGCGGCAGAGCCTTACACCAGGCTGACCGCTCGCCTGCCTTTACCTGTTCTTGTTCACCGGCTTCCGCTTCTCGATGAACGCCGCCATGCCCTCGGAGCGGTCCTCCAGTGCGAAGGTCGAGTGGAACAGGTTGCGCTCGACGCTCATGCCCTCGGCGAGCGTGGTCTCGAAGGCGCGGTTGACCGCTTCCTTGGCCATCGCGACCGCGGGCCGCGACATCGCGGCGATCTTCTCGGCCGCGGCCATCACCTCGTCCATCAGCTTGTCGGCGGGAACGATGCGGCTGACCAGGCCGCTGCGCTCGGCTTCGGCCGCATCCATCATGCGGCCGGTGAGGCAAAGGTCCATCGCCTTGGACTTGCCGATCGCACGGGTCAGGCGCTGGGTGCCGCCTATGCCGGGGATGGTGCCGAGCGTGATTTCGGGTTGACCAAATTTGGCGGTGTCGGCGGCGATGATGAAGTCGCACATCATCGCGAGCTCGCAGCCGCCGCCGAGCGCATAGCCTGCGACCGCGGCGATCGTCGGCTTGCGGCAGCGCGCGACCCGATCGCCGCCGATCGCGGCAAAATCCTCCGAGAACATGTCGATGAAGCCTTTCGGCTGCATCTCCTTGATGTCGGCGCCGGCAGCAAACGCCTTCTCGCTGCCGGTCACGACGATGCAGCCGATGGCGTTATCGGCTTCGAGATCGTCGACGGCCGCGGCGATCTCGCGGAAGACGCCGAAGGAGAGTGCGTTGAGCAGCTTCGGCCGGTTCAGCTTGATGATGCCGACCGCGCCTTTGCTTTCGACGATGATGTGTTCGAACGTGCTCATGCTCCACCCACGCTTTTGGTTGAGCGGGCAATGTGCCCGCTCGCGCGGTGGGCTTCAAGAGGCCGCAAAGCCATCGGCGCGAGGACGGCCGGAACACGCGGCCAGATGCGCGTTCCGGACCAGGTCCCGCGGGCCGGCGATCAGGCCAAAATCACGCCATGAACATACGCGCGGCGGAGGCCAGCGTCAGCAGCGTGCCGACGCCGATGAAGATTTTTCCGATCAGGGAGCTCTGGTCCCAGGCCGAGCTCTGCTGGCTGCTTGCCATCACCGGCGCCGGACGCGGCTGCGCGTCGATCACCGCCCTCTGCGCCGGCGTGTTGTCCTGTTGCAGGGCGCGGTCGATGTCGTTGAGCTGATCGGGTGCGACGACCTGGCTCTCGGCGTTCGGGGCGGCGGTATTATCGGCCGCGGCCTGGACGTTGTCGTTGGCCCGGCCCGTCATTGCGGAAGCGGCAGCCGCGGTCGGCGTATCGGCGGCGGCGAGTTGCGCGTTGGCGTTGGCGATTTCCGGCGGCATCTGGCTCGAGGTCGGCGCGTCACGATTGTCGGCCTTCGTCTCATCGGCCGTTGCCGCGGCGTCCTTCTTGTCGGCCTTGTCGTCGGATTTTTCTGCCGTCTTGGTGTTGTCGCGGTGACGCGACGTGTGATGCCGCTGCTTGGTCGGCTTGACCGTGTCGGCCTGTTTGCCCGCGCTGTCCGACTTGCTGCTTGCGGCTGAATTCGGCGCCGCCTGTGCAACGCCCCCGAACAGCAAGAAAAGCCCGGCCAGGAGAATCAGGGCCGCGCGCCCGCTGGCTTTCATCATGTTGACGATCTCCCCAAATTCCGCCCGTCCCGGGACTGAACAGAGACCCTGGGGCGTGACCACAGCGGGGCAGAAAATGGGAATCTTCGGGCCACACCGGGCAAAAGCGCGGCAAAACCGCTGCCTTCGCAGCCGGCCGCGGGGTGCGGACTGGACCGATCGGTGTTATGAGCCGTCGCAGATCCTGACGGCCGCATCGGTCGCGTGGCCAAGCAAGATCACGAATTCGTGATCTGGCTGATGCCAGCGTAACAAACTGAAAGAGCGGCCGAATTGCATGGTGAGGGGCGCGCGTGCGCGGACGTGAGGACGAGTGGACCGGCCTGATGCGGTCGGCCATGGCAGGCGATGACGCGGCGTATCATCGCCTGTTGAAGGCGGTCACGCCTGTGCTGCGCGCTGCCGCGAGGCGCGGCCTGGCTCGGGCCGGGCAGCCTCCCGACCAGGCCGAGGATATCGTGCAGGAGATTTTGTTGGCGGTGCATCTGAAGCGGCACACTTGGGACAGCGAAGCCCCCTTCGCCCCGTGGCTGTTTGCGATCGGCCGCAACAAGCTGATCGACATGCTGCGGCGACGGGGCAGGCGGATCTTCGTCAACATCGACGATTTCGCCGAGACCCTGCCGGGCGAGGCGCCGCAGGAGACGGTCTCGGCCGGCGAAGTCGCCAGCCAGCTCAATACGCTGCCGCAGCGCCAGCGCGACGTGTTGCAGTCGATCGCGGTCGACAGCACGTCGATCAAGGACACGGCGGTGAAATATTCGATGAGCGAGGGCGCGGTGCGGGTCGCGCTACATCGCGGACTTGCCGCGCTGACTGCCAAACTGCGGGACCAGTAGTCATGGACACCGATCAACTCATTCGCTCGCTCGCGGCCGACAACGCCCATCGTCCGCCGCGCGTCGGCGCGGTGCTGACCATGGCGCTGCTGGTCGCTGCGCCGCTGTCGATCCTGATCTTCGCCACCTTTCTCGGTGTGCGTCACGACGTGATGAGCGCGATGCACAACCCGTTCTTCGACATGAAGTTCGCGGTCACGCTGTCGCTCGCGATCCCGGCGATCATCGTCAGCCTGCATCTGTCGCGTCCCGAGGCCTTGCTGCGTGGCTGGGGCTGGCTACTGCTGCTGCCGGTCGGGCTGCTCGCGGTGGCGATCGGCAGCGAGGCGATGATGGCGCCGGCCATGCCGATGACGATGCGACTGGTGGGCAAGAATTCCAGGGTATGCCTGTTCGCAATCCCTGCGATGTCGCTGCCGCTGCTTGCTGGGGCCCTGTTCGGCCTGCGTCACGGCGCGCCGTCCCATCCGGCGCTCGCCGGGGCTCTCGCCGGCCTGGTGTCGGCCGGGCTCGCCGCGACGCTGTACGCTTCACACTGCACCGACGACTCGCCGCTGTTCGTCGCGACCTGGTACACGCTCGCCACCGCGTTGGTGGCGGCAATTGGCGCGCTCGTGGGGGCGAGGGTCCTACGCTACTAGCTCGCCGGCTTCACGCCGCCGGCGTCGCGCCCTGCTGCATGCGGTGGAAGCGCAGCACCTGCTGCGCGGTCGAGCTGCGCAGCGCCTCGTAAGCGTCGCGTAGCGTCAGCATGTCGGTCTGCGAGCCGCCTGAGAGCTTCTCGCGCAGGGCAATGATGGCGCGGACGCTCGACCATTGCATGGCCGCGACCTTGGCGAGGATCATCACGCCCTCGATCCGGCTTTCGATCATCATGGTCTCGGCGGTCTCGACTGCGACGCCCGCAAGCGCCGCGAGCCCCGCATTGGTCTCGTCGAACTTGCCCTGCTCCGCGAAGGTGGCGACCTGGAGCTCGGTGAGGCGGCCGTCCTCATGCAGCGACTTCACCAGCGCGCGCGCCCTCTCGGTCTGCCTGGTCATGCTGGCGGCGCGGATTCGCTGGGCCGCTTCCTGGACCACGCTGGACACGTCGTCCGCGAACTCGGGGTGCGCGGCCTCCAGCTTCCTGCGCACGGCCAAGGAGGCCTTTGCGACCAGCTTCAAATAATGATGGCGGGGCAAGTCGGGCCGCAGGCCGATGCAACTGGCGAGGTCGTCGTCACGCTCGGCGCGGGTCACGAGGTCGGCGAGACTTCCCTCCGACAGTTGCGCACCCGGATTGCTGACGGTCGATTGCACCACGTCCTCGTCGCCGCGGGTCACCAGCACGTCGGTCAGCGCTTCCGACAGCACCCGCCGTAGCGAGATCGCCTTGAGATGGGCTTGACCCCTGGTGCGCGCGATCTCGATCAGGATCTCCTCGTCCAGCCGTTCGGATTTCGACAGCACCGGGCCGGAAACCTCAATCACCTCGTCGAGCGCGAGCGTGCGGATGATCTTCGGCGGCGCAGCCGCGATCGGTGCGAGGCGGTCGGCGAGCAGCGCCTTGGCGGACGTCTCGATCTGCTCGATCAGGCATTGGAACACGTCATCGAACACACGAACGTGGTCGTCGGAATAGTCCGAGGCGTTGCCCACGAAGAGATCTGTGACGCGGCGCAGCGTCTCGACCCGGTGCGCGACGGTGCCGTGCGAGAGCGCGGTTTGCAATTCCTCGAGCAGATTCTCGGATGATTTGGCGGATTTAGATCTCATTGCCCTGTCCTGGCGCGTTCGGCCCGGCAGCGGCTTCGGTCGCGCCGGGAGAAAATGGATTGATCAGCTGGTTGCAATGCGGTTGCGCCCCTGTGCCTTGGCGGAATAGAGCGCGCTATCGGCGCGCACGAGAAACGTGTCGGCGGTATCGTTGTCGCGCAGCGTCACGACGCCCGCGGAAATGGTCACGCGCATGCCCGGGGAGAATGCGCTCCAGTCCAGATCGGCGACGATGCCGCGCAGCCGATCGAGCGTGCGCGATGCCGCATCGCCGTCCGTCCCCGGCAGCAGCAGCAAGAATTCCTCGCCGCCGTAGCGGCCGAAGCAGTCGGCCGGGCGGATGTTGGCGAAAATGGTGATTGCGAAGGTGCGCAGCACCTCGTCGCCGACGGGATGGCCATGGGCGTCGTTGATGCGCTTGAACCAGTCGAGATCGATGAGTGCGATCGCGCAAGGGGTCGATGTCTGCCGCGATTTTTCGATCTCGGCGTCGAGAAGCCGCATGATGCAGCGGCGGTTGTAGGAGCCGGTGAGTTCGTCGAGCTCCGCCAGCTCCTCGATGCGCTGATAGGCGGCCTTCAGCTCGATGCTGCGCCGGTACAGGATCTTGCGCAGCGTGGCGCCGAACAGGCCGAGGAAGGCGCACTGGCCAATCACCAGCACGAAGCACAGCATCGAGGCGGCCCGTTGCAGCTGGGTCGTAACCGGCAGTCCGATTGGCAAGTCCGAGGCGAGGAAGACCAAGGCGAGCCCGCAAGTGGCGAGGCCCCAGGTGAGCATCGCCTGGCTCGATGTCATACGAAGCGTGCCGAAGGCGAAGATCAGAAACAGCACGGCAAGGAACGCAACTCCGACTGTCGGCACCGCGAGCAGGAACAGCAGCTGCAGCGACATATGCGCCGAGATCTGGAAGACGGTGAGGTAATGATCCTCGAACCGGTCGCCGAAGCCCGCTTCCGACAGCACGGTGAAGGTTCCGATGGTCAGAAGGCCGCCGAGCCAGAACAGTGACGGAACGCCCATGGAGATGACGCCGTCATAGGCGTAGAGCAGCAGGACGGAGGCGCCGAGCGAGTAGCTCGCCACCTGGCCGACATACATCTGGCGCCGCTGCCGGATCCGGCGCGCCAGGACCTCGGGTGCCGCAGCCGCGGTCGTCAGGGCGAGATCCGCGGCCTCAGCGGCATTCCTCTCGGGAAAGGACGTCGCAGCCGTGCTCATGGTCCCGCCCAATGGTGGATGTCAGCCCAAAAATCTACGTGGCAAGCCTTTAGGTTTGGTATCCTTCGAAACCGAATCCACGCTGTGCAGCGCAGGAGCGGGGACGTCGAGCGGCCGAGGAATTTGCCGGCCGTGAGGCGTCGTGTGCGACGCGGTCGAGCCAAAGCAGGGCTTCGGAAGACATATGTCGTGCTAGGCTGCTAAGGTTCCATGCACGTCGGCTTCTCTATGCTGGACGGCATTGCTCAGGAAAGTGCTTCATTACTATGTTACCGTTCTTGAGCGCGGCGCCCAGCCGCGGGTGGCAAAAGGAAATTTCGCGTATGTGGGGTAGATCACACAGCCTCCCGTATGACTGCGGTAGGCTGAACAATTTTACCCCTCCCGTCGAACCGTCTGCCGCATCGACCCGACCAATCTTGCGAGACGGCCTTTGAGCGTGACACAAGCGGCTTCGGACGAGATCCTGATCGCCAGGATCGCTCAAGGCGACCGGCTCGCCATGCAGGTGCTGTACGGGCGGCACCATGTAAGGGTGTATCGGTTCGGCCTTCGGCTCGTGCGGGACGAGCAGGCGGCGGAAGACCTCATCAGTGAGGTATTTCTCGACGTCTGGCGTCAAGCCGGCAAGTTCGAGGGCCGATCCGCCGTTTCCACCTGGCTGCTGGCCATTACCCGATTCAAGGCCCTGTCTGCGCTTCGGCGCAGGAAGGATTTTGAGTTGGACGACGACGCCGCGAACGCGATCGAGGACACGTCCGACAATCCGGAAACGGCGGTGCAGAAGAAGGATACCAGTGAAGCGTTGCGGGAGTGTCTGACGGGCCTCTCGCCGGATCATCGGGAAATCGTCGATCTCGTCTACTACCACGAGAAATCCGTGGAAGAGGTGGCCGAAATCGTTGGCATCCCGGAGAACACTGTGAAGACGCGCTTGTTCTATGCGCGCAAGAAATTGGCCGAACTGCTGAAGGCAGCCGGCATTGAGCGAGGCTGGCCATGATGGCTTTGAGCAAGAAGATGCTGGAGCAAGAGCCCGGTGAAATTGAACTGCTGCTGCCGTGGCACGCCGCCGGCACGCTGAACCCGCGCGATGCGCGCCGCGTCGACGAGGCGCTAGCGCGCGATCCCGAGCTCGCGAAGCAATATGCCGCGATCCGCGGCGAGTATGAAGAGACCATTCATCTGAACGAGAGCCTGGGTGCTCCGTCGGCGCGCGCGATGCAGAAGCTGTTCGCGGCGATCGACGCCGAGCCCGCGCGGGCGGCCGGTTCGCTGCCGCTGTCGGCGCGCATCGCCACCTTCTTTGCGAGCCTGTCGCCGCGCACTCTCGCCTGGTCGGCGAGCCTTGGCGCCATGGCCCTCGTGCTGCAAGCCGGAATCATCGGCGCGGTGTTGACGCAGACCCAGACTGCGACCTTCCAGACTGCTTCGCTTTCGACCAGCGCTCCGATCACACGCGACCTCGGCACGACCGTCCCGCCAGCGCGCGCGCTGGTACGCTTCACGCCCGAGGCGCGCGTCGCCGACATCACCGCATTGCTCGACGGCTACCAGGCTTCGATCATCGGTGATGCCAAGGGCGGCATGTTCCGCCTCCAGTTCGACAAGGCGATGAGCCGTGACGAACTCAACTCGCTGCTTGGCAAGATGCAGCGCGAGAAGTTCGTCAACCTCGCCGTCGCGGCGCCGTAAGGCGCTTCCAAGCTGATGACGCGCAAGTCCGAAAGTGGAGTAAGAGCCGGGGTCTGCGCTTCGTCGGTCGCAGCCGCGCTTTTGCTCGCCGCCTGTCTCGGCGTCGAGGTTGCGCAGGCGCAGGCGATCATGCGCACGCCGACGATCAGCGTCCCCTCCCGAATGCCGACCATTTCTCCTGGCATCGCCGCACGCGTCAGTCCGGGCGTTGCAGCCAGAGCGGTGGCCGTCGGCCGCGGTCCCGGTCCGATCGTGACGACGAGGATTTCGGCGCGGATGGGGCCGACGCCGGTGCTGCCTTATGCGCGCTACTCCCCGAACCTCTATCCCGCCTGTACCGCGCCCGATCGCGACGCCGCCGGCGAATGCCTGGCGCAGCAGAACGCAGGCGGCGATGGCTCGGGCAAATCGGGCAAGAAGACCGCCGGAAAGCGGCGCGGCAACAACGCGCCCGTCGCCGCGGATTTGCGTACCTTCGCCGACGAATTCGTCGCCGAGATCGATGGCGGGCTGTCGTCGACCGAGGCCGACGAGCTTGCGCGTCGCCATGGCCTGACGCGCGTGTCCTCCGAGAATTTTCCGCTGATCGGGGCGACGTTCGGACTGTTCCGCATCACCGACGGCCGGCCCTCCGCGACGGTGCGGCGTGAATTCGCGGCCGACGGCAGCGTGCGTTCGGTCCAGCCGAACTTCCGCTACCTGCTTCAGGACCAGAAATCGTCGGTGCCGACCGAGGGAGATCCCGCGCAATATGCGCTGGCCAAGCTCCGCCTGCCGCAGGCACATACTCTCGCGCATGGCGCCAATGTGACGGTTGCTGTGATCGACTCCGGCATCGACGCCCGACATCCGGAACTTGCCAATTCCATTGCCGATAATTTCGATGCGCTCGGTAGCGCCGAAGGCCCGCACATTCATGGCACCGGCATTGCAGGCGCCATCGTGGCGCATGCCAAGCTGATGGGCAGCGCGCCCGAGGCGCGCATCATCGCCATCCGCGCCTTCGGCGGCACCACCGGCGGGGCCGAGAGCTCGTCCTACATCATCCTGCGCTCTCTGAACTATGCCGCCGAGCACGGCGCGCAGATCGTCAACATGAGCTTTGCCGGTCCCAAAGACGCGGTGATCGAGCGGGCCATCGCGGCGACCGCCGCGCGTGGCCTGGTGCTGATCGCAGCCGCCGGCAATGCCGGCGCGAAGTCGCCGCCGCTCTATCCGGCCGCCAATCCCAACGTGATCGCGGTCAGCGCAACCGACCAGCAGGACCGGCTGTTCACCGCCTCCAACCGTGGCAACTACATCGCGGTCGCGGCTCCCGGCGTCGATATCTTCCTGCCAGCGCCTGACGGCAAATACCAGATGACGTCGGGCACCTCGTTCTCGGCCGCGTATGTCTCCGGCGTCGCAGCGCTGCTGCTCGAGCGCAACTCCGCCTTGAAGCCGGAAGCGCTGCGCACGACGCTGGCGAAGACGGCGCGTGACCTCGGTTCACCCGGGCGTGATGATCTGTTCGGCGATGGCGGGGCCGACGCGTTTGCCGCGGTCATGGCCGTTCCCGCCGCCGGCGCGACGCCGGTCGCGGCCGCATCCGGTACAACAAAACGTGAAGATATCGAGAAGCGTCGCGACGAGCCTGGCATCCGCGCATTAGAGCAACCCTCGTTGTCGAGCACCGAGGATAAAGCCACGGTTTCTCAGGCGGATAGGCCGGCGACGCGATAGCGGCTGCGACAACTTTGCGCGCGGCGCGAAGGTTGAAAAATCAAACGCCGCATTGAACGTTCGGCCCGCTGCCACGACCAAATTATGTGGGAGCGGTTATCCCTCCCCATAAGTCATATCAGGCGCGAGCGCCCATCCACCCCAAGCGCCCATATGGCTCGACCCGTCCGGTTGTCCCCCCGGACGGGTCTTTTCTTTTTGGGCGTCCAATCCCTCGAAGCCTGCGCGAGATCAGCTTCCGGTTGAGAGATCGTGGCTCACTCATCGCCACTGCTCCGCCGGCACGCCGCAAGCGCGCTATGCTTGTGCGAAGCTTGACTCCAAAACCGCTTGAATCTCCGCACGACTACGGAGTTTGGCGACGAAAACATCGTCGTTGCTGGACAAGTCAAAACTTTTCCACAAAATATTCACGTCGCGTCTAAATTGATTCGTGTGCGTTGCGTCGCGTCCGTATTTTCTCCTGACGGGCTGATTTATGACACATCGCCAAGAGGCTATTCGCGACGTGGCTATTGGCCGCGACATTGCGGCACGCTGGTGCGCTCTCGCCGAGCAGCGGCTGGTGCATCTCTCCGAGATGTTCGAGACCGGGCGCTGGCGCCGCTATCACTCCGAGATCGCATTTCTCGAAAACATCCAGGAAGCGAAGCTCGCCGTCCAGACCTGGCGCGCCCTTGCCACCGGCGCTGACGTCGCCACGGCGGCCGCGAGCGTGTCGCCCGCATTCGGCTGGTCGCCGGCGACCATGCCCCGCATGTTTCCGCGCGAGCAGCAGGCGCAGACAGTGCAACCGAAGGCCGTGCACATCGTCCCGGAGACCGCCGTGCCGGTCAGGCTCGATCCCAAGCCGGGCGTTCTCGCCGACATCTCCGAAGCCCCGGCCGCGCGGGTCGCCGCGCCTGCCCCGATGGCACCGCTCCAAGTGCCGGCTGCCATGGCGCCGCCCACCGCGCCCGTCGCGATGACGGGGCCCAAGGTGCCGGCCGCGACGGCAGCGCCCAAGGCGCTGGCTGCGATGGCGGCGCTTCTGCCGCAGTTCTCTCCGCCGGCAGCCGAAATTGTCGCAGCCCCCGAGCGCCTGGTTGAGTTCACCTTCAGCCTCGACGGGCTCGAAGCGAAGTATCCACTGCTGCGGAACGCGTTCTAGCGTTCGGGAGGAGGCGAGCAGCGGCAGCTATCGCCGCACCGCATTCCCGCCGACCACCAATTGCGCAAACCGCTGGGCGCCGTCCACCGACAGATCGGACGTCACGGCGCGCGCATGATCGAGCCCGACCACGGCGCCGCGCGGGGTTTCCGAGATCATGTTGTTGTTGACGAGCGCGGTGCCGGCGCCGGGCACGACGGACACCCCGACGCCGGCCAGTGCCTTGCGGACCACGTTGCCCGTGATCGCGACGTCGCGGAGATATTTGCCCCAGCCGGCGACGATGCCGTAGGACGGCGCGTTCTCGATCACGTTGCCGGTGACAGATGAATCCGCCTCGATGTAGATGCCGATGCCGGCATCGTCATCCGGCGCGGTGCCGATCGGCCGCTTCGGGATCAGATTGCGGATGATGTTGCCCTGGACCACGGCGATGCGGCCGCCTTCGTTGAAATTGCAGACGGAGACGCCGACCGCGGCGCCGTCCACAATGTTGTTGGCGATCACCGCGGCCTCGAAAGCGAATTCCGAATAGAGCGCGACCTCGCGCACATCGCTGACGCTGTTGCCGGTGATGTGGATGTTCGAGGCCGAGTTGCCGCGCACGGCGGAGTAATCGCAGTTCTTGATGCGATTGCCGCGCACGATGACGTTGCCGGCGCGGAACGTGTTGATGGCGTTGCCGTACTGGCCGGAGCCGCCGGGGCCGGCCTTGATGTCCTCGATGCGGTTATCGGTGACCAGCGTGCCGTCATCGCCGATGGCCGTGCGCAGGATCTCGATGCCGTTGTCGTTGGTGCCGGTGATGGTGTTGTGGGAGACGCTGAGACCCCTGGCGTCGAACGACACCACTGCCGTCACCGCGATGTTGGTAAAGATGTTGCCCGAGATGTCGCCGGAGACCTGCTCGAGCCAGATGCCGCTGCCGCCGGAGCCGGTGATCGCGCAATCGGTGATGCGGACGTCGCGTCCGCCGAGGATCTGGATCAGCCCGCGCCGCGTCGGCAGCGGAATGCCGCCGCCGTCAAAGGTGATGCCGGAAAGGCCGATTGCATCGGAGCCGTCGCTCTGGATCGCCGAGGCCCCGCCGGTGAAGACGAATTTTGTCGCGCCGCGCACGCCGATCAGTTGCGCGCCGTTTGGCAAGCGTAGCAACCCACTGCGGTAGATGCCGGGTGGCAGCGCTAGCGGCATCTGCGCCCGCGCAGCCTCGTCGATCGCCCGCTGGAGCGCGCGGGTCTGATCCTCGCTGCTGCCGGGCCGCACGCCATATTGCGTGGCATCGCGGCCGAGCAGCGACGTCAGCGGCGCCGCACGCGCGGCGTCGGCTGGTATCGCGAGCGCGCCGGCGAGGCCTGCGGTCGATGCTCCAATGAGATGGCGGCGATTGAGGTCCATGACGCGTCCTCCGGCGGACGCGGGGGTCCGCAGCGGTTAGGTAGCGCAAAAACGGGACCGCGCGGCTGGGGCCGTGAGGATTGTTCGCGGTAGGGTTAAATGTTTACACAGTCGTGTTCCGAGCCTTCCGTGCCAACTGTACCATCTCCATCAGCATCGCTTCCCCGGCGTCCACCAGTTCCTCCAGCGTGATCCGCGGCGCGCCCTTGCGGCGCACGGCGCCACTGCGCGCGAGCAGGGGAATATGGATAAATGCGGCGAGCTTTGGCCCGCCGCCCCTGACGTTTTCGATCGCGCGCCAGCTCAGGTAATTGCAGAGATAGGCGCCGGCGTCGCGCGAGGGCCGCGCGTCGATGCCGGTGAGGCGGGCGGCGCGCAGCAGCCTTGCGGTGTGCGGGCCGAAAATCAGCGCGTCCGCATTACCGGCGATGCCGCGCTTGCTCGAGCGGGTGTTGGCGGCATCGGGCCAGAGCATGGTGACGGCGTTGCGCGCGCGGCTCTCGATGCGCAGATAGGGCGTGCGTGCGGCGAGGCCGAACATCAGCAGCGCGTCGGGCTTCTCTTTCGCGAGCACCTCCGGCAATTGCCGGTCCACCGCGGCATAGGTGACTGGGAAGATGTGGCTGGAGATCGCGGCATCGTCGAGTGCGGGACGGCGCAATTGCACCAGCCGGGCGACCAGCGGCTGGGTCGGATTGTAGGGCGCGCCGGGGAACGGGCCGAAGGCGGTGAGGAGAACGCGGAGCTTGTCGCTCATTGCAGCAACTCCAGGATCTTTTCGGCGGCGAGCGCCGGCGTGAGATGGCCGTCGGCCACCTCGGTCTCGATCTTCCGGACCTTGGTTCGCACCGACGCCTCGCTGCGCAACCGCGCCAGCATGCGTTGCTCCAGCATCGACCACATCCATTTCACCTGCTGCTCGCGCCGCCGTGCGGCGAAGTCGCCGGAGGCATTCATCGCCTTGCGGTGATCGAGGACTTTCTGCCAGATCTTCGCAATGCCGTCGCCAGTCAGCGCCGAATAGGTCTCGACCGGCGGATGCCAGTGCTCGGAGCGTGGCGTCAGGATATGCAGCGCGCCGCGATAATCGGCGGCGGTGATGTTGGCGCGCTTGAGATTGTCGCCGTCGGCCTTGTTGATCGCGATCATGTCGGCGAGTTCGACCAGGCCCTTCTTGATGCCCTGCAATTCGTCGCCGCCGCCTGGCAGCATCAAGGCCAGGAAGAAATCGGTCATGTCGCAGACCGCGGTCTCGGACTGGCCGATGCCGACGGTCTCGACCAGCACGACGTCGAAGCCGGCCGCCTCGCACAGCAGCATCGCCTCGCGTGTCTTGGCCGCGACGCCGCCGAGCGTGCCCGAGGACGGCGAGGGTCGGATGAAGGCATCGTCGGAAGCCGAGAGCCGGGCCATCCGCGTCTTGTCGCCGAGGATCGAGCCGCCGCTGCGGGCTGAGGACGGATCGACTGCGAGCACCGCGATCTTGTGACCCTGTTCGATCAGATGGATGCCGAGCGCGTCGATGGTGGTGGATTTGCCGACGCCGGGCGAGCCGGTGATGCCGACGCGGAGCGCTCTGCCGGTGTCAGGCAAGAGCATCTGCACCAGCTCGCGCGCCAGCGCCTGATGGTCGCTGCGCCGGCTCTCGACCAGCGTGATGGCCCGCGCCAGCGCCGCGCGGCTGCCGGCGCGAAGGTCATGGGCGAGGGATTTGATGTCCAGTGAAGGCTTTTTCTCAACCATGCCCTGCTTTACAACGCCCGCGTGGGGCAGGCGAGGGCCGCCCGCCCGATATCACCGGGATGTCGCCGCCACTCCGGTCCGCACCGGTTTCAGCTTTCGCCACGCCCAGACCATCACCGGCCACAGCAGCGCCCCGATCGCCATGGCGGCGAGGATCGCGGCCACGGGGCGCTCGAAAAACGGCAAAATGCTGCCGTCCGACTTGATCAGCGAAGTGACAAAGGCCTGCTCGACCATGGTGCCCATGACGATGCCGAGCACCATCGCGGCGACGGGATAACCGTTGGCTTCCATGACATAGCCGATCACGCCGAAGGCGGCGACGGTGACGACGCCGAACATGTTGTTGCCGATAGCGAACGAGCCGACTGCGCAGCACAGCATGATGATGGGCATGATGGCGGAGCGCGGTGCCAGCAGGATGTAGGCGGCAACCCGGATCATGGCGATTCCGAGCGGGATCATCAAAATGTTCGCGATGATGAACATCAGATAGATCGCGTACATGCTCGACGCTTTCTCGGTGAACAGCGTCGGTCCGGGGTTGAGCCCCTTCATGTAGAGCACGCCGATCGCGATCGCAGCGATGGTGTCGCCGGGAATGCCGAACAGTAATGATGGCACCCAGCCCGAGGCGATGCTGGCATTGTTGCTGGCGCCGGCCTCGACCAGGCCCTCGACATGGCCGGTACCGAATTTCTCCGGTTCCTTGGAGAAGCGCTTCGACATCGCATAGGACACCCAGGCGGCCATGTCGGCGCCGGCTCCGGGCAGCACGCCGATGATGATGCCGACGATGTTCCCGCGCGTCATCTGCCAATGGTATTTCTTGGTCAGCTTCCACTGACCGGCCATGATGCTTCCGAATTTGCGCCGCGGCAGCGGCGGCGGCTCGGGCGTCAGCATCGCGCGCATCACCTGGGCGACCGCGAACACGCCGACCAGCGCGGGGATCGGCTCGATGCCGCCGAACAGATCGGTGAGGCCGAAGGTGAAGCGCGGCACGCCGCCGGGATTTTCGATGCCGACGCAGGAGACCAGCAGACCGAGGAACATGCCGGCGATCGCCTTCACCGGCGAGGAGCGCGCCACCAGCGTCGCGCACATCAGGCCGAGCAGCGCCAGCCAGAAATACTCGAAGGTCGAGAACGAGAGCGCGATCTCGGCTAGCGGCGGCGCCAGAATCATCAGCGACAGCACGCCGGCGATGCCGCCCACGGCCGAGAACCACACGCCGGCCCCGAGCGCCAACTCGGCCTGTCCCTTCCGGGTCATGGCGTAAGCCTCGTCGGCATAGGCGGCGGAGGCGGGCGTGCCGGGGATGCGCAGCAGCGCACCGGGGATGTCGCCGGAGAAGATCGCCATCGAGGAGGCCGCCACGATGGTCGCAATCGCCGCGATCGGCGAGAGATAGAAGGTGACGGGGACGAGCAGGGCGGTTGCCATCGTCGCCGACAGGCCCGGCAGCGAGCCGATCACGAGCCCGTACACCGAGGCTGCGAACATCGCGATGATGACCTCCCAGGTGGAGATCAGTGCGAACGCTTCAATCAGGGTTTTCAGCATGGGGTCACCAGGGTGTCGGCAACAGGCCGGCGGGAAGCGGCACGCGCAGCAGCTTGCCGAAGATGAGGTGGATGGCGAACGGCGCCAGCGCTGCGAGCGGCAGCGCCAGCTTCCACTTTGCCCCCAACGCGGTCGAGGTGACGTAGACCATGATCGCCGCGGTGATGATGAAGCCGAGCCGGTCGGCCGCGACCACGTAGAACAGCAACAGCGCCGGCGGCAGCAGCGCGCGCAGGCCGTACAACTTTCCCTGAGGCGGCGGGGCAGCCGCTGCCTGGCCATCCTCGAGCGGGATCAGCTCTTCCGCCTCTTCGAAGGTGTGACCGATCCCGAACACGATCGCGAGCCCGCACAGCGCAAGCCCAATGCCGATCACGAGCGGAAATACGTTGGGGCCGACCGGCTGCCCGGGTACCGGCGGCAGCAGCCAGCCGCCATAGGCGGCTGCGGTGCCGAGCAC
>NZ_JADPJF010000148.1:396187-407054 GCF_023073295.1 Bradyrhizobium sp. 23
CGCATGGGAGGATCCTATGAGATTTCTTATCCCTCACCCCGTTCTTACGGAGAGAGGGTGGAGTCCGGGGCTGCGTCCGCGTTGGCGGTGAAAGCTGGACTTGGAGAGACTCCCCCTCACCCGAATTTGGGCTGCGCTCAAATTCGACCTCTCCCCGCAAGCGGGGAGAGGTGACAAGATCACGCCTTGCTCAGACCCGCCGCCTTCATCGCTTCGCCCATCTGGGCGTCGCCCTTGTCCATGAAGCTTGCGAACTGGCCGGCATCGCCCCACACGGTGCCGAAGCCGCGATTGCTCATGAAGTCCTTGAACTCGGCGGAGTCGTAGACCTTCTGCAGCGCCGCGGTGAGCTTCGTTGCGATCTCCGGCGGCAGGTTCTTCGGCCCGGCGATGCCGCGCCAGGCGCCGGTCGCGTAGTCGATGCCCATCGCCTCCTTCAGCGTCGGCACGTCCTTGAAGATGGGATTGCGCGCCGGCGCCATGATAGCAAGGCTCCTGGCCTTGCCGGCCTCGATGATGGCGCGGGCTTCCGGCACCGAGCAGGTGGTGAGGTCGAGGCCGCCGGCGGCGAGGTCCTGCATCGCGGGTGCGGCGCCGTTGGACGGCACCCAGGCGACCTGGTTGGCAGGCAGGCCCATCGCCTGCATCCAGCCGACCAGCGCCAGATGCCAGATGCCGCCCTGGCCGGTGCCGGAGGCCTTGAACTTGCCGGGAGGGGCCGCCTTGATGGCTTCCGCGAGCTCCTTCACCGTCTTGTAGGGCGAGGAGGAGGAGACCTGGATGCCCGGGGGGTCTTCGTTCATCAGCGCCAGCGGGGTGTAGCTCTTCGGCGCCAGCTCGGTCAGCCCTTGCCAGTGCATCATCGAGATTTCGACGGTGAGCATGCCGATGGTGTAGCCATCAGGTTGCGCGGTCGCGATCGCGGTATGGCCGACGACGCCGGAGCCGCCGGTGCGATTGACCACGTTGAAGGGCTGGCCGAGATCCTTCTCCAGAAGCGCTGCGACAATGCGCGCGGTCGCGTCAGTGCCGCCGCCCGCGCCCCAGGGAACGATCACGGTGACGGGCCGCGCTGGATAGGCTTGCGCGCGTACGGGTGTGAGACCGAATGCGGCGGATGCCGCGACTGCGGCAGATGAAGCCGCAAAGCTGCGGCGCGTAATCTTGGACATCAATGCCTCCCAGCGGCGCCCACGACGTCGGGCGCTCTTGTCTATGGCGACATTCTAGTCGGCTTTGCAGCGCGGCTGCAAGGTAGCGCTACCAGCGCTCTGCGGGCAACGCGGCCCTCATGCGTGGAATAGTGGAAGGCGAGGCCGGGAGTCTTGCCCGCCTCGGTTGAGGACGCAAACGTCACCGCGCCCATCTGAGCAGGCTCCGCTTCAATTCCGCGAACCAGTCGTCGCAGTCGCGCTCGCATCGCGCTTCATCTTTGCGACCATGAGCGATGCAGTCACCCCCTTCACCATTGCGGTCATGGCGGCGTCGTTGTCGGCGGTCTCGGTGAAGAATGGGCGGATTGCCGAGCGGCGGCCGAATTACTCTGCCGCCTCGCTATGCCCGAGCCGGGCGTTCAGCTTGCGGATCAGCTCCTCGGCCGCGTCCGCGATCACCGTGCCCGGCGGGAAGATGGCTTCCGCGCCGGCCGCGTAGAGCGCATCGTAATCCTGTGGCGGCACCACGCCGCCGACGATGATCATGATGTCGTCGCGGCCCTGCTTCTTCAGCGCGGCCTTGAGCTCCGGCACTGCGGTGAGGTGGGCGGCGGCAAGCGAGGAGACGCCGAGGATGTGGACGTCGTTCTCGACCGCTTGGCGCGCGGCTTCGTCGGCGGTCGCGAACAGCGGCCCAATGTCGACGTCGAAGCCGATATCGGCGAAGGCCGACGCGATCACCTTCTGGCCGCGGTCGTGACCGTCCTGACCGATTTTTGCGACCAGGATGCGCGGACGGCGGCCTTCCGCCTCCTCGAAGGCGTCGATCAGCGCCTGAACCTTCTCGACCCGGTTACCCATGCTGGACGCCTCCCGCTTGTAGACGCCGGTGATGGATTTGATCTCGGCGCGGTGCCGGCCGAACACCTTCTCCATCGCGTCCGAGATCTCGCCGACGGTTGCCTTCGCGCGCGCAGCGTCGATGGCCAGCGCCAACAGATTGCCGTTGCCTTCGCCCGCCGAGCGCGTCAGCGCGGCGAGCGCGGCCTCGACGTCCTTTTGGTTGCGTTCGGACTTCAGCCGCGTCAGCTTGTCGATCTGGAGCCGGCGGACATTGGTATTGTCGACCTTGAGGATATCGATCGGAGCTTCGTCCGTCGGCTTGTATTTGTTGACGCCGATCACCGCCTGCTTGCCGGCGTCGATGCGGGCCTGGGTCTTGGCCGAGGCTTCCTCGATGCGCAGCTTCGGTACGCCGGCCTCGATCGCCTTGGCCATACCCCCGAGCTCCTCGACCTCCTGGATGTGGCCCCAGGCCTTGGCGGCGAGGTCGCGGGTGAGACGCTCGACATAATACGAGCCGCCCCAGGGATCGATGATGCGGGTGGTGCCGCTCTCGTGCTGCAGGAAGAGCTGGGTGTTGCGGGCAATGCGCGCCGAAAAGTCGGTCGGCAAAGCGAGCGCCTCGTCGAGCGCATTGGTGTGCAGCGACTGGGTGTGGCCTTGCGTCGCCGCCATCGCTTCCACAGTCGTGCGCATCACGTTGTTGAAGACGTCCTGCGCGGTCAGCGACCAGCCGGATGTCTGGCAATGCGTGCGCAGTGACAGCGAGCGCGGATCCTTCGGATTGAAAGGCTTCAGCAGCTTCGCCCAGAGCAGCCGCGCGGCGCGCATCTTGGCCACTTCCATGAAGAAGTTCATCCCGGTCGCCCAGAAGAACGACAGCCGCGGCGCGAAGCGGTCGACATCGAGGCCCGCCGCAAGGCCGGCACGAAGGTATTCGACGCCGTCGGCCAGCGTATAGGCGAGCTCGAGGTCCTGCGTCGCGCCGGCCTCTTGCATGTGATAGCCGGAGATCGAGATCGAATTGTATTTCGGCATTTTTTGCGAGGTATACGCAAAAATGTCCGAGATGATCCGCATCGAAGGCGCGGGCGGATAGATGTAGGTGTTGCGCACCATGAACTCTTTCAGAATGTCGTTCTGAATGGTCCCTGAGAGCTTCTCCGGCGGCACGCCCTGTTCCTCGGCCGCCGCAACGTAGAGCGCGAGGATCGGCAGCACCGCGCCGTTCATGGTCATGGACACGCTCATCTGGTCGAGCGGAATGCCCGCAAACAGCGTGCGCATGTCGTAGATGGAATCGATGGCGACGCCGGCCATGCCGACGTCGCCGCCGACGCGCGGATGGTCGCTGTCATAGCCGCGATGGGTGGCGAGATCGAACGCGACCGAGAGGCCCTTCTGTCCGGCCGCGAGATTGCGGCGGTAGAACGCGTTGGAATCCTCCGCGGTGGAGAAGCCGGCATATTGCCTGACGGTCCAAGGCTGGTTGACATACATGGTCGGGTAGGGGCCGCGCAGATAAGGCGCGATGCCCGGATAGGTATCGAGGAAGTCGAGCCCGGCCAGATCGGCCTCGCTATAAGCGGGCTTCACCAGAATGCCCTCGGGCGTCAGCCACGGCTCGGCGCTGCCGGTCGGGGCGCCGGCGGCGGCGCGCTCGAAGGCGACGTCGGCGAAATTGGGAATGCGGGTCATTCCTTGGGATCCTCAAACCTGCGATTGCGCTCAATCAGCTTTTGCACATTTTTCTTGTAGACGGGATCGTCCAAGCGGCTCTGAGTAATTTGGCCGGTCCCAACCCAGAGCAGCCGCGCGAACAGCTTCCCAATCTTCCATTCTGCCAGACCGAGCAACGTTTGTCCGAGCAGCTGAAACATGGCGGCGCCTCAATCATGGTCCGGATGCTGATGGCTGACGATGGTCGCCATCTTCTCCGGTCCGTAATTCTGCTGCGTGGTCTGGCTTGGAAGATTGGCGATCCCGACCACCCAGCCGAGACGGGACTCGGTGCCGAACTGCCGCGTCGGCACCACGTGGTCCGGGCGGTCGAACGCGCCGGTCATGATCTCGATCCGATCGCCGTCGATGCGGCCAAAGCTCAGCGGCGTGCCGCAGGCGGCGCAAAAGCCGCGCTCGGCGATGGAGGAGGAGCGGAAGAACGACGGCTTTCCCTTGGTCCAGGCGAAGTCCGTCTTGTTGATGTCGGCAAAAGAGGCGAACGGCGCGCCGCTGGCCTTCTGGCACATCCGGCAGTGGCAGATCGAAACCCTGTTCGGCGCCGTCATGACTCCAAAGCGCACTGCCCCGCATTGGCAGCCGCCGGTGAGAACGGGTTTGCCTGCTTCCGTCATGGCTGCTCCATCCGTCGATACGTGTCTTGCAGCGTCGCAAGCGCATCGGCACCGGCAAAGACGAAGCCGGTGACGCCGGCTGCACGCAGCGCCGCCTCGACATCGGTCGGGCGGCCTGCCAGATAGATAAGTCGGGCCCCGGCGGTTTGCAGGGCCTGCGCCGCGGCTTGGGCGTGTTCCGCATAAACCTTGTCGCTGGAACAAAGACAGGCGAGCCCGGCGCCGGAGGCCTTGAAGGCCGCAGCTAGCTGGGCCGGATCAGCGAAGCCCTCGCTGTCGACAGCCTGGATGCCGCCGGTCTCGAACAGGCTTTTGGCAAAGGTCGCGCGCGCCGTGAAATCAGCGGGCGTGCCGAGATTGGCCAAGAAGACTTTCGGCCGCGCGCCGTGTGCCTTCAAGGCCGCATCGGATTTGTCGCGCAGCGCCTCGAACGGTTCCGCAAGCCGGATCGGCGGCAGCGGGTCGAACTTGTATTTTTGCTCGCCATAGGGCGCCAGCGCGATCGGCGTCGCCTTCAGCACCGCAGTCTCGTTCTCGTGCAGGTTCGGAAACTCACTGGCGCCGGTCAGCACGTCGCGGCGTTTTGCGATGTTGGCGTCGCGGGCTTTTCGCGCAGCCGCGACCTTGCTCTGGAACAGGCCCTGCTGAAGCGCAGCGAAGGCGCCGCCGGCTCTCTCGCTCTCCTGGAAGAGCGCCCAAGCCGCGTCGCAGAGCTGGCCGGTCAGCGTCTCGATGCCGCCTGCGCCTGCCGCGGGATCGCTGACCTTGGCGAGGTTGCTCTCTTCCAGCAGCACGAGCTGAGTATTGCGCGCCACGCGCCGTGCGAATGGATCGGGCAGGCCGAGCGCCAGCGTATGCGGCAGCACGGTGACCGCGTTGGCGCCGGCAAGTCCGGCCGCAAACGTCGCCATGGTCGCGCGCAGCATGTTCACATAGGGATCGCGCTGCGTCAGGATGCGCCAAGCGGTATCGGCGGCGATGTACAGCGGTTTTGGCGTGAGCCCGCACGCCGTCTCGATACGCGCCCACAGCAGCCGCAATGCGCGGAATTTTGCCATGGTGAGGAACTGGTCTGCATCCGCGGCAAGCCGCGCATAGACCATGCCCTGCGCCTGCTCCAGAGGAACGCCCGCGCCCTCGATCGCGCGGAAATAAGCGACGCCGCAGGCGAGCGCGAAGGCGAGCTCCTGCGCCTCCGAGCCACCGGCATCGTGGATCACGCGTCCGTCGGCCGATGTAAACGGCCCCTTGAAGCCGAGCGCGGAGAGGCCCTTGACGCCGCCGGTGATGGCCGGAACGATCTCATCCCAGGTATAGGGGCTGTGGCCCCACACCGCGCAGGCCGCGAGCGGATCGAGCCCGAAGCGGATGTCGCAGGCCCCGGGATCGATGCCCTTGCTCTTCACATATTCCGCGACGTGGATCGCCGCCATCCGCGATTGCGGACCGATCTCGAGCTCGAGGCCGATGCCGGCATCGAGATGGACGTCCTTCAAGATCCTTGCGACTGCGTCGGCGGTCGGTTCCAGCCCGAAACCGTGAGCGGCATTGCCGCCGGCGAACACCAGCGCCAGACCCGTCGCGCCATTTTCGAGATCGGTCAGTGCCTGCGCATTCGCCGCACTTGCATCGGGATGGTCGATCCGCTGCATGATCCGCCAGGGCGCCGCCGCCGGCCGGCCCACCACGGGCGCAACACCTTTGGCGCGCGGATAGAGCGGATCGATCTTGAGTCCGTCATAGGTCTTGGCGACCAGCTTCTCGAACGGCGCGCCCTTTAGCACGCCATCGACCAGCTTGCGCCAGTCGTCGACGGTCGCCTTGGGAAAATCCGCCGCCAGCGGCAGGTCGTCAGTCGCGGAGGTCATGCGGCGAAGGGCTCCCGAAAATCTTGTTGTTCGCAGGCGAAATTGCCACGGCCGGCCGTCCCTGCAAACGGTTGTTTTTGGTTAACCGGTATCCGGAAGCCGCTCAATGCCTTGTGTCGAGACGCTGGCGAGACCGTCATGGACACGAATGCCTGCGATCACGCGGTCGGGCGCGATCTCGGCCAGCGGCACCAGCACAAAGGCGCGCTCGAATAGGCGCGGATGCGGCAGGGTCAGGTCAGGCTTCTGCATCGACACATCGTCATAGGCGATCATGTCGAGATCGAGCGTGCGCGGGCCCCAGCGCCGCTCTTTATCGCGCGTGCGGCCGAATTTCTGCTCGACCTTCTGCATCACGAACAGGAGCGCATGCGGATCAAGGCTGGTCTCGATCTCGATGCAGGCGTTGATGAAGGGAGCCTGGTCCTCGTCGCCCCAGGGCGGCGTCGCATAGTCCGACGAGCGCGCGATCAAAGCGGCCTGCGCCATGCCGCAGATATGGGCGATTGCCTTCTGGAAGGTCGCGCGGACATCGCCGACATTGCCGCCGAGCGCAATCAGGACGCTCGCCATGTCAGGGGTGCCGCGAGCGCGTCAGCATGACGCCGACGTCGTCGAAGATCGCGGCGATCGGCGCATGCGGCTTGTGCACGGTGATCTTGACCGCACGGATGCGCGGAAAGTGCGACAGGATGGCGTCGGCCACCGCGCCGGCCGCGCGCTCCAGTAGCTTGTAATTGGTGTTCTTGAAGGCCGCGGTGGTGGTCGCCACGACGTCGGCGTAGGACACGGTGTCGGCGAGCCGGTCGCTGCGGGAAGGCTCCGACAGGTCGGTATAGAGCTCGAGGTCGATGACAAAGCGTTGGCCGACCTCGGTCTCGTGCTCCATCACGCCGTGGCGGGCATGGATCGACAGGCCGGTTACGAAGATCGTATCGGTCATGGCTTGCTCTCGATTGCGTGCGCCACTCGCAGGGCCTGCAAGGTCTCGGCGACGTCGTGGGTGCGGATGATTTTCGCGCCGCGTTGTGCGGCGAGCAGATGTGCGGCAATCGAGCCGGCGAGCCGCTCGGTCGGCTCCGACGGCGACACCGAGGCGATGAAGCGTTTTCGCGAGGCACCAACGAGGATCGGCAGGCCGAACATGTCGAGCTCGCGAAGTCGTGCCAGTGCAATCATGCTCTGTTCTGCCGTCTTGCCGAAGCCGATGCCGGGATCGAGCACGATCTTGTCGCGGGCGATGCCGGCTTGTGCCGCGATATCCAGCGAGCGCTGGAAGAACGCCTTCATGTCCGCAATGATGTCGATGGCGGGATCGACCCTGTCGCGGTTATGCATGACGATGACAGGGACGCTCCTCGCGGCCACCAGCGGCGCCATGCCGGCGTCGCGTTGCAGGCCCCAGACGTCGTTGGCGATCGCAGCGCCCTGATCGAGCGCAAAGGCCACCACCTCGGCCTTCATGCTGTCGATCGAGACCGGCACGCCGAGCGCCACGATGTCCGATAGCACCGGCTTAAGCCGGGCCAGTTCGTCTGCCGCGGTGACCGGCCGGGCGCCCTTGTAGGGCCGGGTGGACTCGGCACCGATATCGATGATGTCGACCCCCACCTCGATCATCGCCCGCGCCCGCGCGAGTGCCTGCTCGGGCGCGATGAATTCGCCGCCGTCGGAGAATGAATCCGGGGTGACGTTGAGCACGCCCATCACCGCCGGGATCGGCCGCTCCAGTAACGTCCGCAGCACGTCAAGCCCGACTGAACCGGCCGCCGGGACGGATGGGGAGGGCGAGGCATTCATGCGGCCCGCTTTAGCGGTCGGGGAGGGGGAGTCAAGACGGGAAGGCGTGGGTTGCCAGCGTTTGGACAGGGCGTCGCACACCCTCGCTGTCATTGCCCGCGAAAGCGGGCAATCCAGTATCCAGAGACAGTGCCGCGATACGGAGGAGCCGCGGCGTACTGGATACCCCGCTTTCGCGGGGTATGACGGCAGAGTTGGGATGCATTGTTGCTCATCGGGCAAAACAATGCCGAGAGAGTAGCGCCCACCCCGTATGCGGAGAGCAGCAGTCCTAATACGAAATCTTCGGCGGCAGCTTCTTCGCCTTGGCGATGATGTCGCCGACCGACTTCTCCGAGGGCAGGATGCGGAGCAGCTTTTTCTTCTCGTTGGCGTCCCGCATGCTCTGGGCGAGCCTTGCCGGGTTACGGTAGGCGAGCTCGCGCACGGTGGTGACGCCGGCGGCGCGGACCAGACCGACCTTGGCCCTGCCCATGCCGGGGATGCGCATGTAGTCGGAGACGTTGGCCCATTCCAGCAGCAACTGCTCGCTGATGCCGGTCTTCACGGAGAGCGCCTTGCGGCCCTTCACGGTCGAAGCCGCCTCGAGCAGCGCGTCGGTGGTGCGGATACCCTGCGCCTTCAACTTGTTGGCGGCAAAGGCCGACAGGCCCTCAATCTCGGAGATCGGATATGTCATGATACTCGATGTGAAATGCGCAGGCGTCAGGCGAACTGGCTGAGGCCCGGGGTCCCCGCGATGATCTTGCCCATCTGATCCGCTCCGATTTTGTCTCGGCCGAAGCGAAAAAGTTCACGGGCGATGTTCTGAATCTCGGACATGCCAAGTCCCAGGCCCATCAGGCGCGTGCCGACCGCCATCAGGCCGCCGCCCATCAGCCGCGACAGTCCTCCGCCGGTGCCGGATGCCTCGATTGCCGCTTCTGCACCTGGAATCTGGTCGATCAGGACCTGGACGCTGTCGGAAGGACCCTCGTTGCGGAGGAAGCCCAAGATAATGCCGACGGTCTTTTCGGCGACAGCACTATCTATGCTGGCGTTTGTCGCCAGCCGCCCGATTAGCTCGTCCATATGGCCGCCCCTCAGCCGGTTCACATGCCGGAGTATTGCTTTCGAAAATGATCTTGAGCCGGTGTGGTGTGAAATACAAGCGATGAACGCCATCAACGTTCCGATTCATTCTCGAACGCGCGAGAAGTGTTGCAGTGATGCAAGAGCGGAGATGAAATCGGCAAAAAAATGCCGCGATGCGAATGCGTCCTTCCTACTTTCGGCGGATGTCCACCTGCATATTTCCGACGATGTCGCATGCCCGGAGCGCGTTGAATGGTTTCAATCAGCGCGCGACATGCGTTAAACTACGGAACTGTGCATTCGAGTTTCGATATGCGAAACAGGGCAGAGAGATCAGGGAATAATGACCGCACAGGACAGCAAGCTCGGTGATACCGACGACAAAATCTTCGTCGGTAAAGGAAACGAGCAGGCTTGGCTGACGCTGGCGTTCGCCAATCGCCACGGCCTCGTCACAGGTGCAACCGGAACCGGCAAGACGGTCTCGCTGCAGGTTATGGCGGAAGGATTTGCGCGCGCCGGTGTTCCGGTCTTCGCGGCCGACATCAAGGGCGACCTCTCGGGCATCTCCGAGGTCGGCGTGCCCGCGGATTTCATCGTCAAGCGCGCCACCGAGATGGGACTGACGTTCGAGCCCGACCAGTTCTCGACGGTGTTCTGGGACGTGTTCGGCGAGCAGGGCCACCCGGTCCGTGCGACCGTCACAGAAATGGGCCCGCTGCTGCTCGCACGTATGCTGGACCTGAACGACGTGCAGGAAGGCGTGCTCAACGTCGCCTTTCGCGTCGCCGACGACAACGGGCTGACCCTGATCGACATGAAGGATCTGCGCGCGCTGCTCGATGCCATCGTGCCCGATGCGGGCAAGAAGGGGACGGATGCCGAGGACAGTCCGCTTGCCGAGATCAAGAAGGCGGCGCAGGGTTTTGGTAATGTCACCAAGGCCACGGTCGGCACCATCCAGCGCCAGCTTCTGGTGCTCGAGAACCAGGGCGCCACCAAATTCTTCGGCGAGCCGGCGCTGACGCTGAAGGACTTCATGAAGACCGACCGCGACGGCCGCGGCATGGTCAACATCCTCGTCGCCGACAAACTGCTGCAGAGCCCACGGCTTTACGCGACATTCCTGCTGTGGATGCTGTCGGAATTGTTCGAGGAGCTGCCCGAGGCCGGTGACCTGCCCAAGCCGAAGCTGGTCTTCTTCTTCGACGAGGCGCATCTGTTGTTCAACGACGCGCCCAAGGCGCTGATGGACAAGATCGAGCAGGTGGTGCGCTTGATCCGCTCCAAAGGCGTCGGCGTTTATTTCGTGACTCAAAACCCGGTCGACGTGCCCGACCGCGTGCTCGGACAATTGGGCAACCGGGTGCAGCACGCGCTGCGCGCCTTCACCCCGCGCGACCAGAAGGCGGTCGCCGCTGCGGCCCAGACCTTCCGCCCCAACCCGAAGCTCGACACCGCCAAGGTGATCATGGAGCTCGGCAAGGGCGAGGCGCTGGTGTCCTTTCTCGAAGGCAACGGCACGCCGGCGATGGTCGAGCGGGTGATGATCCGGCCGCCATCGGCCCGGATCGGACCGATCACGCCGGAAGAGCGCAAGGCGATCATGGATGCAAGCCCGGTGAAGGGCAAATACGACACCGCCGTTGATGCAGAGTCCGCCTACGAGATCATCCAGAAGCGCATTGCCGGCACGGCGGCGACTGCCGATCCCGGCGCGGCCGGCGGCATTGGAGGCGGTGGCATCCTCGGCCAGATCGGCTCGATGGTCGGC
>NZ_JADPJF010000148.1:407142-412712 GCF_023073295.1 Bradyrhizobium sp. 23
TTCGGCACGAACGTCAAGCGCGGCCGCCTCTCGACGGGCCAGGTCATCGCCCGCGACGTGACCCGATCGGTCACCAATCAGGTAATCGGGGGGATGGCGGCCAATCTCGGCAAGTCCGTCGCCGGCCAGCTTGGTGGCTCGATCGGCCGCACGCTGGTCCGCGGCGCGCTCGGCGGCTTGCTGCGCAGGTAGGCAGAAAGCCTCGTTTGAGGCAACTCCTCCGCAAACCCGCCGCTTGTGCGCGGCGGGTACAAATTCGGGTGATCAGGACTCTCCAAGCGTTCGTTGGTCTGCTAGGTGCTATGGCCCCTGACTGGACCACATCGTGACCTCACCTAAATCTTTCGTTCGATCCGGCGCACTCCGAACCCTGTCGTTGCGTGCGCCACTCGACCTGCTCTTCCTGCTCTGCTGCTTCATCCTGGCTGCCGATGTCCTTGGTCCCGAGATCTTCGGGCACGGCAAGACCAAGGACTACGGCCTGTGGTACTGGGCCGGGCAGCAGGTCTTGAAGGGTGGGCCGCTCTATCCCGGCGATATCCACCAGTACTTCGAGTTCATCTACCCACCGCTGCCGGCGATCCTGCTGGCAGTCCCGAGCTGGTTCGGCAAGATCGCGCTCTACAGCGTGCTGTCGATCCTGAATATTGCGGCGTGGTGGTACACCGGGATGCTCTCCAATGCCATGAGCGGTTCGGGCCGGACGCCTGGCCCTTGGCTGGAGGCGCTGCCCGCTCTCGTCACCGTGACCTTCGTGTTCGACATGTTCGATCTTGGCCAGCCGAACCTCGTCTTGCTGGCGATGATGCTCTACGGCTTCTGGAGTTTGCAGCATCAGCGCTCCTGGCTCGCAGGCTTCATGTTCGCGCTCGCCGCCGCCATCAAGGTGTTTCCCATTGCGGTGCTGCCCTATCTGGTCTGGCGGCGAAAGTGGGGAGCCGCCGTCGCTACGGTCGCGTTCGCCGGCATACTTCTCTATATCGTGCCGGCCCCCATTCGCGGCTTCGAGCGCAACGCCGCCGAGGTCAAGACCTGGTATCAGGGCATGGTCGGGTCGAGTTCGGAAAAAGGATTTGGCCAGCGCGACGAGCAGAACTGGTCGTGGGTGAACCAGTCACTCATTGCTGTCACGCACCGGCTGGTCCGGCCAATCAACTACAATCAGGAGGATCCGAGCAAGCCGCCGCGCACGATGAATGTCATCGACGTCGATTACAGGACGGCGAACTGGATCGTGCTGGCGCTGTCGGCGTTGCTCGGACTCGGCTTCGTCGCGGTCATGCCACGGCAAGCGCGGCGCACGGCGCGTTCGGACGCCGAGGAACTCGGCATCCTGTTCTGCCTGATGACGGTGGCATCGCCTCTGGCGCGGCAATACTACTTCATGTGGCTGTTCTTCCCGATGACGGTGCTGATGCATCGTGCCGCCTTCGACGAGCGGGCGAACGTGCGCCTTGGAACCTGGCTCGCCCTTGGCGCCGCCGGCATCCTCATGCTGCTGGCGCTGCCGTGGTTTCCAAATGTCTTGCAGGCCTGGGGCAACAACCTCGTCGCCACGGCGGTGCTCGCAGCTAGTCTCGCATGGCACATCCGGCATCCGCCGGTTGCGGCTGGCCCCAACGCCGCGGCAGCGCTAAAAGCCGATAGTTCTTGAGAAGACATCTTGAGCCCCGACGTCTTGGGATTCGAACGCAGGGAATACGACCAATGGCAAATGCGCAGCTTCAATCCGTGCTCGACCACATCGATAAGGAGTTCGACAACAGCCTGGAGCGCCTGTTCTCGCTGTTGCGGATCAAGTCGATCTCCGCCGATCCGGCCTTCGCGGCCGATTGCAAGGCGGCGGCCGAGCATCTTGCCAGGGACATCGCGAGCCTCGGCGTTGCCACTGAAGTGAGGCCAACCGCCGGCCATCCCGCGGTCGTCGGCAAGAGCTTCGCGGGCGGCCGTCCGCATGTGCTGTTCTACGGCCACTATGATGTGCAGCCGGTCGATCCGCTCGAGCTCTGGCACCGCCCGCCATTCGAGCCTGTTGTGACCGACCATGCCGATGGCCGCAAGATCATCGTGGCGCGCGGCGCCGAGGACGACAAGGGCCAGGTCATGACCTTCGTCGAGGCCTGCCGCGCCTGGAAGAAGGTGACGGGGTCGCTGCCGATCGACGTCACGTTTTTGATTGAAGGCGAGGAAGAAGTCGGCTCGAAGAACTTCGTGCCCTTCATCGAAGCCAACAAGGACGAGTTTAAGGCTGACTACGTGCTGGTCTGCGACACCGGCATGTGGGACCGCAACACGCCGGCGATCACGACCTCGCTGCGCGGCCTGCTCTATGAGGAGCTCAAGATCACCGCCGCCAATCGCGACCTGCATTCCGGCGTGTTCGGCGGTAGCGCGATGAACCCGATCCGGGTGCTGACCAAAATTCTCGGCGCGCTGTTCGACGACGACAATCGCATCACCATTCCGGGCTTCTATGATGGGGTGAAGGACACGCCGCCGGATATTCTCGCGCAGTGGAAGAAGCTCGATTTCACGCCGGACACATTCCTCAAGCCCGTTGGGCTATCGATACCGGCCGGCGAGAAGGGCAGGCTCCTGGTCGAGCAAGCTTCCACGCGTCCGACCTGCGACGTCAACGGCATCTGGGGCGGTTATATCGGTGAGGGCTCGAAGACGGTGATCCCGTCGCACGCCTCGGCCAAGGTCTCGTTCCGACTGGTCGAAGGGCAGGATCCGCAAAAGATCCGCAAGGCTTTCCGTGAGTACGTGACGGCGCGCATTCCGGGAGACTGCAAGGTCGAGTTCGGCGACCACTCTGCCGGGCCTGCGATTGCGCTCGACTGGAACATGAAGCCGCTCGCCGCGGCCAAGACCGCGCTGACCGAGGAATGGGGCAAGGAGACCGTGTTGATGGGCTCGGGCGCCTCGATCCCGATCGTCGCGGACTTCAAGCGTACGCTTGGGCTGGATTCGCTGCTCGTCGGTTTCGGCCTCGACGACGACAATATCCACTCGCCGAACGAGAAGTACGACCTCCGCAGTTTCCAGAAAGGCATCCGTTCCTGGGCCCGCATCCTCGCGGCGCTGGCGGAGGTGAAGTAGGGCGCTCTTTCCTCGTCATTGCGAGCGTAGCGAAGCAATCCAGAAATCTCTCTCCGGCGCCAGCCTGGATTGCTTCGTCGCTTCGCTCCTCGCAATGACGGGGCCAAATAAAAACGCCGCCCGGAATTGGGCGGCGTTTCATTCCAAAAGGCGTAGAGGTTCGTTGACCGTTACCCTACACCAAATCCCGAAAATTTCAAGAGCGGTAGCCCGGAAGCTCGCGGTCCAGCTTGCGTAGCAGCGGTGGCCACACGAGGTTGGTGGCGCGCAGCTCGGCGCGGTCGCGGTTGGCGAGCAGCTCGGTGTTCTTGTCGATCGCGACATCGTCGACCGGGTAGACCGGCGTGCCCAGCGCGCGCGTACGCACCTGCATCGAGCAGGCTCGCTCGAGGTGATACATGCGCTCGAAGGCCGAGGCGACCGAGCGCCCGACCGTCAGCGTGCCGTGGTTGCGCAAGAGCATGTGGTTGTGGTCGCCTAGGTCCTTCTGCAGCCGCGGCCGCTCGTCGTGGTCGAGGGCGATACCTTCATAGTCGTGATAGGCGAGGTCGTGGGTGACGAGCTGGGCGGTCTGGTTCAGCGGCAGCAGGCCTTCGGCGCTGCTCGAGACAGCGGTGCCGTCGAGGGTGTGAAGATGCAGCACGCAGATGGCGTCCTCGCGAACCTCGTGGATCGCCGAGTGGATGGTGAAGCCGGCGGGGTTGACGCTGTATTCGCTCTCGGAGAGCTGGTTGCCGTGCAGATCGACCTTGACGAGGCTCGACGCCGTGATCTCGTCGAACATCAGCCCGTAGGGGTTGATGAGGAAATGATGGTCGGGGCCGGGCACGCGCGCTGAGATGTGGGTGTCGACCAAGTCGTCCCAGCCGTAGAGCGAGACGAGGCGATAGCAGGCGGCGAGATTGACCCGTTGCTGCCACTCGGCCTCCGTCATGTTCGACGGCACTTCCTTCAGGCGCGCTTCCGCTGGCGACATGGCTGATCTCTCCGAACATCGTTGTTGCAGGGAGGGAGCGTAGTCCTGCCGCGACCTGCCAGCAAGGCACACAAAGCGCGGCAGTCCAGCGTAGCCCGCATGGGCGAAGCGACATGCGGGGCTGCCTGATAGGCCCCGGATGTCGCTGCGCTCATCCGGGCTACGGTCCTACAAGAGAGAAGAATTTTTACGGCGCCGGGATCGAGAGCAGGCTGGAAATGCTGCTGCCGCGGATATCGTAGACGCGGGCGAACACCACGTCGTCGCGCTTGATCTCGACCAGCACGGGGGCGGTGAGGCCCTTGCAGTAGAACTCACCGAGCGTCATGGCGAAATCGGCGGCATTGGAATCCCAGCCAATGGTGAAGTCGGGGCCGAGCGCGACCTGGGCGGGACGCTGCGGACCGCACACGGCGACCTTCCATTTCCGGTTGCGCGGCGGCACTTCCTGGCGTTCGACCAGCTGCTCGCGCAATTCGTCGGAGGCCTGCTTCAGCGCGAGGCCCCAATAATCCAGCATGAAGCGGTCGTCGGCGCCGCGCACGGTGCCGGCGATGTGGTTGAAGTGGGTGTATTGATAGGGATGCAGGCGGATCATCTCGGCGAGCGAGAGCGCAAGGCCAAAGCAGAAGGTGGCGAGCACGACCGGCTGCCAGGTGCGATGATTGGCGCGCAGGCGCTCCATGGCCCAGCCAAAGGCGACGCCGCCGAGCACCGCCATCGGCGGGATCACGAAGACGAAATGGCGGATGCCATTGTACAGCGCCGGTCGCTTCACCATCGCGATCGCGAGCGGCAGCGTCGCGGCGAGCGTGAGCATCAGCAGGATGGTCTTGCGGCGGGCTGGGACCTCGCGGCGGGGCAGCATAACCAAGGTGCCGATCACGGCGCCGAACGTCAGCACTAGCATCACCTCGGGCAACTGAAGTGCGAACAGCGTCGGCAGATAGGACCAGGGCATGTCAGGCACGGATACGATCGCGCCGTCGAACATCTCCTTCCAGGGTTTCTCGAAGAAGTGCGAGAAGTAGGTCAGCGCCTCGAAGGGATTGCCGGGCTCCATGATCGACCACGGCCAGATCAGCCCCATCACGAGATAGCCGAGCACGAGGCCGGGCAGCAGCACGTAGACGACATGAGCGAAGCGTCGGACCGACTCGCGCAGGCCCTCGCTGCGCAGTTCCTCCAGGAACAGCGGCATGAAGCCGATTACGGCATAGACCAGCGCAAGGCCGCCGAGGATGCGGGTGCCGAGCGAGAGGCCGGCACCAAGGCCGACGATCAAGATCGTGCGCGGCGAAGGCCGCGGATATTCCTCGGCGAGGCGCACAAGGCCCAGCATCAGGATGATCATGGCCACGGCGAAGGGCGCATCCTTCGGGTTCATGAACATGTGGCCGTAGAAGATGGGGCAGAGCGCGAGCAGCAAGAGTGAGGCAAGTCCCGCAAGCGGGCCGCCGATACGGCGGCCGAGCCGCCACGTCACGGCAAG
>NZ_JADPJF010000148.1:412834-419963 GCF_023073295.1 Bradyrhizobium sp. 23
ACAGCTCGAGCGGAATCACCTTGTGCAGGAGGGCCGCGACCATGTCGAAGCCGCCGCCATACATATAGAGGTTGGCGAAGGAGAGTGCCGCGGTGTCCTTGAAACCGGAACCGAACATGCGCAGCAGCAGGTCGGCATATTCGGCGTGGGTGTAGTCGTCCCAGCCGAGCCCATAGTCGCGGAAGGTCAAGCCTGCAATGACGGCGACCGCAGCCAGCACCAGCATGGCGAGATCGTCGCAAGTCCGTTCAACCGAGCGCCGCAGAGGCGTGTCGATCGCCGAAGTCGTGATGGATGTCATGGCTATTGGTGACCCGGAATCCCCTCTTGGCCCTGCTGGTGCGCGCGGGCCTGCTCCCCGGAATCCCTATAGCGCAGTTCCATTACCAAGTAATTGGGCATTATGGCTAAATTCCTGATGCAACGCAGCAAATCCGACCAACTTGAGAGCAGCCTAGAAGTAGCGAGCCGTAGCTGAAGGGAATGTGAATAAGTCCCTGATTTCCTTTCCTTTAGGAACGCAGCCTATAATTCGACGTTGGCGTGGAACACCGGATGACGGTATCGTGGCGTGACGAGTGTCGCGTATGGCTGCGCGGCCGGGGGTGAGTTCGATGGCGTTGGCATTGTTGATCGCGGGGATTTTCGCCGTTTTGGCGGGCCTCCTTGCGATCCTGTTCGGCTTCACCGTCAGGGAATTCAGTCTCGGCAGTACCCTCATAATCTCCGGTACCATCGGCGTCTGCTCCGGACTGTTACTGGCCGGCCTCTACGTGGTGGTCGCGGAGTTGAAGGGCATCGCTCGCCGGCTGGCTGGATCAATTGCACCATCCGACGTTCGGGTCAGGCCCGTGCTGCCGGGTCTCGGGATGGCCGGGACGCCTGCCCCCGCGCCTGAGCCGGCGGGCGCCGAGAAGATGGAGCCGGCGCCGCCATTGCCGGCCGCAGGACCGCCGCCTTGGCAGAACGAAGCAGCCGCGCGCGAGCGTCCGCGCGTCGAGCCGCCGCCAGCGCCGGAAGCTCCGAGCCCGCCTGAGGTTCCGGAACCGCCGCGCCGGCGCAACCTGTTGTTCGCCTCGACCTCCCGCAAGGAGCGTGAGCGCGCGGAAGCGAAGACCGGCGAGGGCTTGCCGCCGCTGCCGCATGCCGAGCCGTCGGCGGAGCCTGCCGCCCCGGAGACGCCGCCTGCGAGCTTTGACGACGCCTGGCCGAAGCCGGACCGTATGAGGCCTCCGGAGCCGCCGGCCGCCGCGCGGCGCCCGCCACCGCGCTCGCCGTCGACCTTCGCTGAGCCTGCTCCGCCGCCCGCACCCGAGCCTGCGGCTGCGGCCGAGCAGGCGCCTGTGACCGTGCTCAAATCCGGCATCGTCGACGGCATGGCTTATTCGCTCTATTCCGATGGCTCGATCGAAGCCCAGATGCCTGAGGGGATGATGCGCTTTGCCTCGATCGACGAGCTGCGCTCCCACCTCGACCAGCGCGGCGCTTGAGAGCGGGCGCAGGCAAATCTGGTGCAGGCAAAGGCTAGCGTAGACAAGTAAAGCGGTGGTGTTCTTGTCACTTCGTCAGTAATCAGCCCGGATTCCTTAGTCGTCCCATTTCAGCCGAACGTATTGTTGACACGGAATACTTTGGCGTCGTCTCTCGCGTGAGACGCAAGGTGGAGAAAGGCGGGGCTTATGTCGGATGCTGGGGCTAAGAATTTCGTTGAGCTGACGGCGGGCATCGTGTCGGCCTATCTCAGCAACAATCCAACGCCTGCGGCTGAGATTCCGAATCTGATCAGCCAGGTGCATGGCGCGCTGGTGCGCGTTTCGTCAGGCCGCACCGAGACGGCGCCGCTCGAGCCAGCGAAGCCGGCGGTCTCGCTGAAGAAGTCGATCGCGCCCGATTATCTGGTTTGTCTGGAAGACGGCAAGCGCTTCAAGTCGCTGAAGCGCCATCTGCGCACCCAATACAACATGACGCCGGAGCAATATCGCGAGAAATGGGGCCTGCCGGCCGACTATCCCATGGTCGCACCGAACTATGCGGTGGCCCGCTCGCAGCTTGCGAAGCAGATGGGACTGGGACAGCAGCAGCGGAAGCGGAAGTAGAGTTTCTACGACGCTTCCGCGAGCGCCTCTTTCGCGTCGGTCTTGATCCGCTCGACCATCGAGCGCAGGCCGTTGGAACGCTGCGGCGTCAGATGGTCGCGAAAGCCGAACTCGTCGAATACGGCAATGGCGTCGGTCGCAAGAATCTCCTGTGGCGTGCGGCCGGAGTAAAGCGACAGCACGATCGCGACCAGCCCGCGCACGATGTGGGCGTCACTGTCGCCGCGATATGTCAGGATCGGCGCGCCGTCATCGCGACGATCAATCAGCTTCTGAAGCCAGACCTGGCTGACACAGCCATTCACCTTGTTCTCGGCCGAATGCTCGGCTTCGGACATCGGTTCCAGGGTGCGGCCGAGCTCGATGACGTACCGATAGCGGTCGTCCCACTCGTCCAGAATCTCGAAATTATCCCTGATTTCATCGATCGTCGTCATGCTGGCCCAAAGTTCCCGTTCAGGCCAATATAGGGACGCAAAGCGCCGAAATCGATAGGGTTTGGGCCCTAATTCGCTGTCGCGGGCGCCGGGCCGCGCCATTCCAGCGCGAGGTCGTCCTGGGACAGGGTGTCGCGCGGCGCCTCGCTCGCAGCAAGATCGCCTTCGCCGGCCAGCGCGATCGAGCCGGTGTGGTCGGGCGCCTTCTTGTCGGGCTTCTCGAGCTGCTCTTTCTTGTCGTTGATGATCTGGTAGATCTTCTTTGCGCCGTCCTGCGCCCGCTGGCCGATGATGGTGGCGGCCTGTCCGCCGACCTCGCAGGCCGCTGGCTGGCGCTTGCAGAACTGGGTCATGTCGGAGACGGCCGCGGTCGCAGCCTGCACCGCGTCGGCAGCGCCGATCTGCGGCAGCTTGTCCGATTCGGGCGTCTTGTCCCGCGGCAGGAGCACCAGCACCAGCCCGAGCCAGAATGTGATGCGAAGCAGAAAGCGCATCTTGCGACCTGTATGTTAGATCCCGCCGCGGCGATCTCCGCGGATGTCGGACCTAGCAACTCTCGATAAATCGCAAGTGATTGCCTTCCGCTTAATTCGCGGAAAATTGACTCAAGAATCTTTGCTATCGATGGTGTCGTAAATTTTCGATTGACGTCCGTGCCGTGAGCGCTGCCGCCACGCCCGTCCACCATTTCGAAACCATGCGCATCACGGTGAAACCCTGTGTTCACCATCCTCGCCGATGACGTCGTCAAATCGTCTAAAAAGCCCTGCGATGACGGGGTGTCCGGCGGCGCGCCGCGATGCCTTAGTGTTCGTTTAAGGTCGCTCTGACACGGTGGCTCAACGATAAGGAGGCGTTCCGGCGCGTCTTCCCGACGAATGAGCCGAAGCGCGAGACCCGTGACAGTTTTGAGTATCATCCGCGATTGTCTCGATGCGCTGCTGCATCCCTCCGCGCGTTACGACGCGCTGACGCGAGCGCGCCATCGTGCCTTCATGGCCCCGCGGCTGCTCGGCAGCCTAGCCGCCTTTGCCGCATTCCCGGTCTATCTCGCCATGCGCGGCGCGCCGAGCGCGATCGAGGTGGCAGCCTTCGCCTGGCTGATTGCGCCGATCCTGTTGTCCTGGTTCCTGTCGCGCACCGGCCGTTACGAAGGCGCGCATGTGCTGTCGTCGCTGGCGCTCTCGGGCCTGATCATGGCGGTTGCGGTGACGACCGGCGGCATCGAATCATTCGCCGCAATCTGGCTGGTTGTCGTTCCCCTCGAAGCTGCGCTGTCGGCCTCGCGCCGCGTCGCGGCCTTTGCCTCGCTGCTGGCGCTGTCCTGCGCCGGCATCCTGATCCTCGTCAGCCAGCTCGGCTGGCTGACGATTGGCGATACCAGCGCTGCGGAACGCGGCGTGCTGATAGCGTTCGGCGTCGCCTCGGCGACGCTCTATGCCGCAGGTCTGGCCTTCGGAGCGGAATCGCTCGCGCGCACCAGCGTTGCGCTCCTGTTGCGTGAGGAAGAGCGTTACCGCCTCCTGGCGCGGAACATGAGCGACGTCATCTCGCGGCATCAGCGCAACGGCGCGGTGCAGTTCATTTCACCGGCGGTGGAAGCCATGCTCGGCGTGCCCGTCGCGCAGCTGCTCGGCCACGGCCTGTTCGATCGCGTCCATGTCGCCGATCGGCCGGCGTATCTGACGGCGCTGTCCGATGCCGCGCGCGGCGACGTGCGTAGCGTTGAGTTCCGGTTGCGCCGGGAGCGTGCCGGCTCGGAGCGCGGCCAGGTTGATTTCATCTGGGTCGAGATGCGCTGCCGCCCGCTCGATCAGGATCTGGGCCGTGATGCCACGCGCGAGGCCGATGTCGTCGCCGTGATGCGCGATGTCACCGACCGCAAGCTGGGGGAGCAGGCGTTCGATCAGGCGCGCAGCGCTGCAGAGGCGGCGGACGCCGCCAAGACGCGCTTCCTCGCCACCATGAGCCATGAGCTGCGCACGCCGCTGAACGCCATCATCGGCTTCTCCGAGATGATCACGCAGGAGCAGACCTTGATGCTGGGCGCGGCCCAGCGGAGGGAATACGCCCAGCTCATCAACGATTCCGGCCAGCATCTGCTCTCGGTCGTCAACGGCATCCTGGACATGTCCAAGATGGAGTCGGGCAATTTCGAGATGGCGTCCGAACCGTTCGCGCCGCGTGCATCATTGATGCATTGCTGCAATCTGCTGGCGCTGAAGGCGCGGGAGAACGGCGTCGATCTCGTCACCGATGCGCCGCAGGACCTGCCTGTCATGACCGGCGATCCGCGCGCCTTCAAGCAGATCGTGCTCAACCTCGTCGCGAACGCCGTCAAGTTCACCGAGCGTGGCGGTCAGGTCACCGTCACGGCCGCGGTCTCGGGCTCGCAGCTTGCGCTGCGCGTCAGCGACACCGGTATAGGCATCGCGCCTGACGATCTCAAGCGCATCGGCGCGCCGTTCTTCCAGGCCGGCAAGACCTATCAGCGCCGTCACGAAGGCACCGGCCTCGGACTTTCGATCGTGAAGAGCCTGGTGGCGTTGCATCTCGGCGAATTGACGGTACAAAGCAGGCTCGGCGAGGGCACTGCCGTCACCGTCAAGCTGCCGCTCGTCTACACGCCGCAAGCCAAGACGTCTGATATGAAGACTTCTGATGGCAAGATGTCCGACAGCAAGGCGAGCGAGAGCAAGATCGCGACCCTGACGCCGGTGCTACGCCAGGAAGTTCAGGACCATCCTCACGACCAAGTTCAGGACCAACCCGCTCTGGTGAAGAAAAGTGCCTAAAAAGTCTGCCAAGGACGAAGCCGCTCCGCGCCGCCGTGGCGCCAAGGCCGCGGTCATCGATGTCGAGACCGAGCGCAATCTCGTGCTGCGCGTGCTGCTGCATAGCCCCAAGGATACCCTGGCCGGTCTCGTCGCCGTTGCCGCCATCGGCGCGATCGTTGCCAATGCGCTGTTCCTGCAGACCGGCCGGCATCCAGCGCCGATGTTCGGCACCGTGATCAATCTTCCCGCACCGTCGTCCCTGGCGCTGTCGAACCCCTTGCCGCGTCCGCGTCCCGTCGGCGCCGATACCTCGCCGCTCGAGCCGAGAGCGACGGAGTTTCGTGCCGAACCCAGACCTGCGGAAAAGCCGCCGGAGAGGCCCGTCGAGGCGACCGCATCGACGCCGCGCTCGGGCGATCCCATGACCAATCTGGTCAAGCAAACGATTTCGGCGCCGCCCTCCGTCACGCGTCCTCCGGCGCCGATCCCCGTGCAGCAGAGCCCGGCCGCGCGGCGCATCGCCGGCGTGCAGCGCGCGCTGTCCGAATATGGCTACGGGAATTTGAAGATCACGGGGGCGATGGGCGCCGAGACCCAGTCCGCGATCCAGAAATTCGAGCGCGAGCACAAGATGCAGGTCACCGGCCAGCTGTCCGACCGCCTGCTCCGCGAGCTCGGCGCCGCGATCGGACACCCCGTCGAATAGTCGTGACTGTTGCGAAGGCTGGTGCTGATTGCAGCGCTGTCCTATCGTGCGCTCCATGCGTTTGAAATCAAATATCTGGGTCTCAGCCTATCTGCGCCGGTGCCAGACCGAGGGCGTGTACGGCGCGGTGCGGCGTCGCGGCGCGGAGGAGGCGGGTGCGGTGTTCGTGAAGGTCTCGCTGCTTGACGGCAATGCGATGCTCTATGTGCCGGCGCCGCAGACCTCTTATGACGACGGTCGGCCGGTCGATCGCTTCTTTGTGCCGCTTGCGCCGCAACCGATGCCGGAGCCCGCGGTGGAGGAGCGCCTGACCAAGGAAATCCGCTTCGACTCCGATATCTGGATCGTCGAGACCGAAGACCGCGCCGGGCGGCATTTTCTCGAGCTGGCGAAGGCCTAACGATCCGATCCGTCAGTCCCTGTCCGCACCGCGGGCGCGGAGCCGGGCTGCACGCCCGGGCGCGTCTGGCTTGCGCCCACACGTGCGCGCTGGCGCTCGCTGTCATGCAGCGAGGGCTGGTACTTTGCGCGGGTGACGGCGAGCGTCGAGCCGCGCCAGGCGGCCAGCATCACCAGCGCCGCGCGATCGCTGAGGCGATCGTAAAGACGCGACAGCCGGTACACGTCGGTCACGGAGTTGCCGATCTCCGGCTTGAAGAACAGCAGGATACGCTGGAACACCGGGCTCGGCATGTCGAGCGCGCGCGCGGCGACTGCGAGCGCTTCGCCGCTTGCATCGTCGACGATCTGGGCTGCGACGCGCGAGGGCAGGATCAGGCTGTCGCCGAGCTCGGAGGTGAAATTCTCGACATCGCCCGCGATCGCCGCCATCTCGAGGATCTGGATCGCGCGCTTGGCGCGCACGATCGGAATCCGCGGCGCCGCCTTCAGCGGGGTCTGCGCCAGATTGTGCAGGATCAGCGCGCGCTCGGGGGCGCCGGCGCGGAAGAACATGTCGTGGATATCGGCCGCGTCCGTTGGCTGCATTGCCATGTTCGAGGCCATGCGCAGCTCGGCGTCGCTTGGCGTGCGAACCGGCAAGGGGGCAGGAGGGGGAGCAGAGGCGGGCGCCGGGGTTTCGCGCGCGAGCGGAACCCTGCGGCCCTCCTGCGC
>NZ_JADPJF010000148.1:420045-421158 GCF_023073295.1 Bradyrhizobium sp. 23
AGTCCGAGCTTCTGCATGATCGGGGCGGGCGTCGACGGATAGATCGCAAGCCGCGCCTTGACGGCCGCGCGCGTCGCGTCGTCGACCTGGTCGATCAGTCGTGTGGCGAGCTCGACGAACTGGCGCTGCTCGTCGTCGCTGTGGGTGCTCGACTGGACATAGAGGTCGGTCAGCACGCGCAGCAGCGTCGGACGAACATCGACGCCTTCGCGACGGGAGAGGGTCATCAGCCCGTCGAATCCTGGAAACAACGACTTGGTCATGGAGAGATACGCGACCTGGAAGAGATACTCGCCGGAGCCTATCGCGGGCTCCTTTAAAGGCTCGTTAAGGAAAACGAGGCGTGAAGCCGAACGCCTGCTTTGAAGCGTTCTCGTGCCGCAACGGGACGGTGGGTCCCGCCCGTGCGGTTACGGTGCCGCCGGCACGTTTACACCCCGTTAACCATGAACTGATCTTAATGATCCCCATGTTGCAGAGGCGCGCCGGGTCGCGCGGCAATTGAAGAGAGCTGATATGGGGACCATCATCGAATTTCCGGCCGGTCGCCGGGTGGGCGCGTCGGTGGACGTGGCTCCGCGCGCGGACATGGGCACGATTTTGATCCTTCCCGTGATCCGCATCGAGCGCGAGAGCGACGAAACCAGCGGCGATCACGGGCCGGAGCAGGGCACAGCGCCGGGGCGCCGTCGTCGTCGCCGTTAGCCTTCGGACTTTGCAATGCCGGAGAACCTCCGTCAGATCCGGCCCATCGTAACGGCCCTCATGCTCGCAGTGCTGGGCGCGACGCTTGCCGCCTGTAGTGGCGGCGATTTCGGCCGGACCCGTGCCGACATGCGCAGCGACGACATGCATCGCTGGCTGGGCGCGGAAGTCACCTCCAGCGTTGGCCTGAAGCCATCCCAATTCCAGCTCACCGACGAGGAGCGCCAGCTTCGCGACCTCGCCTATCCCCTGATCGAGCCGCCGCTGTCGCGGCCCGCCTGGAAGAGCGTGTTCGGCGACTACAAAGCGCTGCCCTCGCCCTGGCGGCAAACGATCGTGTTCGACCGCACCATGTATGGTCGCACGCTGATCGACGAGCCGCACCGTTCGCATTCTTCGCGCTATACG
>NZ_JADPJF010000148.1:421230-422274 GCF_023073295.1 Bradyrhizobium sp. 23
AGTTGATGGAAGACGTGCGCAACGACATCACCCGCTTCGAGCCGTTCTTCGCCTCCGCGATCCGCGTCATCGACCTCGACAAGAAGCGCAATGCCAGCATGGCGCGCGTCTCCTCCCTCTCGCCGAAGGAGAAGGAGGACGCGGTCGAGCGCATGCAGGAGAATTCGCTGATCATCCAGTGGGTGCAGCAGTGCCTCGAGCAGCGCGTGTCGTCCTATCGCTGGGGTCTGGAGCGGCTGGTGATCCAGGCGCCCGACGGCATGGCCGCCGATGCCGACCGCCTGATCGGCGAACTCGCCGCCCAGACCGCCAACCCGCCGGTCGCGGCCCAGCCGCCCTACGGCCGTGCGGTCGTCTCGAAGGGTTAGGATTTTCCGCGGGCGCGCGATCGTTGCCCCGCGGGCTTGCGCCGCTGCTTCCGGAGCTTGCTGACAAGATCCTTCAGCGCATCCGGTAGCGGCACGGATGCGCGATAGGCGAGCCCGACCTCGCGCTTGACCTTGACCTCGATCTCGCGCACCGCGACATCCGGATTGCCGCGCGCTACGCCTTCCGGGACGATGGCGATGCCAACGCCGGCTGCGACCAGCGCCATGGCCCAATCCTCTGATTGCGCGATCGCCGCGGTCTGTCGGGCCTGCGGGTTGCGGCGGAAGAACTCGCTTTGCTCGCAATGGCAGCGGTCGATCAAGGGGACGCCGGCGAGATCGGCGGTGCGAAGCTTCTCCTTCAGGGCCAGCGGATGCGACGGCGGCAGCGCTGCGACATAGCGCTCACTCCACAGCGCCACGAAATGTTCGTCAGCGCGCAGCACGCTCTTGGAGATGATCCGCGCGTCGGCGCGCTCGTCGCTGCCGACGAGGCGGAGTGCGATGTCGGCGCGCGCCGTCAGCGGCTTGAGCAGTGCGATCGTCCGGGGCACGTCGAGCGTGCGCATCAGGCCGAGCGTCACATTGGTTTTGGTGCTCGGTCTCCTGAACAGGCTGCGCGCCGCGTCGGTCTCGTCGATGATGCGGCGGGCGAGCGTGTGAAACTGCTCGGCCG
>NZ_JADPJF010000148.1:422353-431594 GCF_023073295.1 Bradyrhizobium sp. 23
CGGTTGGCGCGACGCCCTTCTTGTGCCGGATGAACAGCGTGGTGCCGAGCTCGGCCTCCAGATGGGTGATCGCGGTGGAGATCGACGGCTGCGAAACGAAGCAGACGCGCGCCGCCGCGGTCAGGTTGCGCTCGCGGTAGACGGCGGCGAAGTAGCGGAGTTCGCGTATGTCCATAGGATATGCCTAGAGATATTATCAATATTCGATATTTTACCTATGGATCTAACGATGACAAGAACGCTCTGCTCACAACAGGCAGGGAACGCGCGATGAAAATTCACCATCTCAACACCGGCACGATGTGCCCGATGGGGCGGCGCCTCGTGAACGGCACCGGCAGCCTGTTCCAGCGCGCCCGCATGGTCTGCCATTGCCTGCTAGTGGAGACCAATGACGGGCTCGCCCTGGTCGATACCGGCATTGGACTTGGCGATATCGCAACGCCCGATCGGCTGGGACGACGATGGCTGCGGCAGACCGCGCCAAGGCTCGATCCGGCGGAGACGGCGGTGCAACAGGTGAAGGCACTCGGCTATTCCCCCAAGGACGTGCGCCATGTGCTGCTGACCCATCTCGACCGCGATCACGCTGGCGGCGTGCCGGACTTCCCGCATGCCGCGATCCATGTCCATCGCGCCGAATACGACATGGCGGTGCAGCGCAAGCCGGCGCCGCCGGAAGGGCGCTATGTCACCGGGCAGTGGAGCCATGGACCGAGCTGGACATTCTATGGCGAAGCCGGCGAAGACTGGTTCGGTTTCAAGGGCGTGCGCGCCCTCGGCGACGCAGAGGCGGACATCCTGATGATCCCGCTCGCCGGCCATACGCTCGGCCATTGCGGTATCGCGGTGCGATCAGGCGACAAATGGCTGCTGCACGCCGGCGACAGCTATTTCCATCACGGCCAGCTCGACGCATCGCCCCGCATGCCGCTGGTGCTGGGCTATTTCCAGCGTCGCGCCGACATGGACCGCGGCATGCGGATCGCCAACCAGGTGCGACTGCGCGCGCTGAAGCTGAACCACGGCGAACGCGTCACGATCGTCAACAGCCATGATCCCGTCGATTACGAGCGTTGCCGCTGCAACGCGCATTGATCGCGCCCGTCAGCGCTGTCCGTCGTGCGCGGAGATCGCGGATGCCGCGAGGCCTCCGATGCGCGCGTGAGGCCGGCCGCCGGTCGCCATCACGAGCCCGAAGGCGATCTCGTCGCGCCGTGGTGAATCCCACAGCGTCATCTCCGCGGTGCCGAAATGGCTGCGGACATAGGCGGCGTGGATGTGCCCGAGCGGAACCATGAGCCGCGTGCCCGGACCGCCGATGGTCTTCGCCGCCGGAACGATCGCCTTGGGCTGACCGAGCACCTCGCGCATGCCCTGACCGCCGGCCTCGTGCCAGACCGCGCCGTGCTCGAGCTCGCCGTCCTCGCCGACGATGATGCCCTTGCCATAGGCTTCGATCTGCGCGGCGCCGCCGAGCTGCGCGATCAGCCGTGTTGCGAGCTCGCGCCCGAGTTCGCGCAAGGATGCCTGAAACGGCATCAGGTCGGGTTCGAAGCGGCCCGCGAAAGGATTGCGGATCACCGCAATGGCCGTCCCGACCAGGAGAGGCTTCTCCAGCCGGGGACCGCGCTCGTGCCAGGTGGTCTCGACGCTAAGCGCGGTCTTGCGGATGTCATGGGACACGTCTTGAGACGACATGCGCAGGCGCTATGCTTCGTCGACGACGGGATTGCGCAGCACGCCGATGTTCTCGATCTCGACCTCGACCACATCGCCGGGCGTGAGGAAAACAGGCGGCTTGCGAGTGAAGCCGACGCCGGCCGGCGTGCCGGTGGCGATGACGTCGCCGGGGACGAGGTCGAAGATGGTCGAGCTGTACTCGATCAGCCGCGGAATCGAGAAGATCAGCATCGAGGTGTCGGACGACTGCACCACCGCGCCGTTGACGCGCGTCTCGAGCTTCAATTTGGTGGGATCGCCGATCTCGTCCGGCGTCACCAGCCATGGTCCGAACGGGCCGGTGCCGACGAAGTTCTTGCCGGAGGCGATCTGCTGGGCGTGACGCTGCCAGTCGCGCACGCTGACGTCGTTGTAGATCGAATAGCCTGCCACGTGATCCCAGGCGTCGGCCTGGCTGATGTGACGGCCGCTCTTGCCGATGACCACGGCAAGCTCGCCCTCCCAGTCGAAATTGTCCGAGACTTTCGGCCGGATCACCGGCGCGTTGTGCGCGACCTGGGAGCGCCAGACCCGGAGGAAGATCGGCGGAAATTCCGTGATTTCGCGCTTCATCCCGAACGCCACGGCTTCATTGTGGTGGTCGAGATAATTGCGCACGGCGCAGACGATCTTCTCCGGACGCGGGATCACCGGCAGATATTTGACGTCACTGAGCGCCATTGTGGGCTTGTGCCCGGCGACGATGGCCTCGCGCCGCGCATAGTCGTCGCTGCCGAGGAAGTCCGCGAGAACAGGATACTGGGGCAGGGCGCGACCGAGATCCACCACGCCATTCTCGGCAACGGCGCCCCAGCTCTCCCGATTCCCATCCAAGAACGACAGCAGCTTCATGGTACGCCTCAAAGGTTGGCATTTTCGATCTTGCCTATTATTTTCGAAAATCAGGCGAGGCGCAAGCCCGCGGCGATAAAAAGCCGTTGCCGCCTATTCGGTATCGAGCAGATGCGCGGCGTAGGTCGCCACGTTGTCGGCGGTCGTGCGGATATGCGCCTCGATCAGCTGCACCGCGAGATCCGGATTGCGCGAGATGGCGGCTTGCATGATCGCCTGGTGCTCGCCGGCCTTGTCGCGCGGGCGGGGGCGGAAATTGGCCGAAAGGTGCCGATAGCGCTCGGCGCGATCGAACAGATCGGCGCGAATGGCGAGGAGTGTCGCGGAGCCGCAGGCGGACACCAGCGCCTGGTGGAATTGGCGGTGGGCGATCTTCCATTCGGGATCGCGCAGGGGATGTTCCGGATCGCGCTGCTCGATTCGCTTCAATCTGTGCAGGGTCGAGATGACGGCGATTTCCCAGTCGTCGTCGCCCCGCTCGATCGCGCGGCGGATCAATTCCACCTCGATCAGCACCCGGGCATCGGTGACTTCCACCAGGTCCTGGCGGCTGACCGGCGCCACCCGAAATCCGCGCTGCTCCTGCGCGTCGACCAGGCCTTCGGCGGTAAGCGCCGTCAGCGCCTCGCGCAGCGTCGTGAAACTTACGCCGAATCGTTCGCGCAGGACGTCGAATCGCAGCGGCTCGCCCGGCGCCAGGCCGCAGGCAATGATCTCCTCGCGCAGCCGATGGGTGATGTCGGCGGCAACGGTCTTGCCGAATTCCTTGCGGGAGCGAATGGCGCTTTCGGACATGATTTCTGTCATTTGAATCGATGGCTCAACATGCCGCGCCAACGACCATCTTGCAATAATTTTCGTAAACGGTATGATTTTCGAAAATATAGCTGGGGAGGCGTGTGACATCATGAGAGCGGTGCTGGTGCGTCAGCCGGGTGGGCCGGATGCACTCGAGTTGGTTGAGCTTCCGGTGCCTGTGCCCGGACCAGGCCAGGTGCAGATTCGCGCCGAAGCGTTCGGCGTTGGGCAGCCCGATGTGCTGATCCGGCGTGGCGTCTACAAATGGATGCCGCCACTGCCGGCCGATCCGGGCAACGACGTCGCCGGCCGCATCGCCGCGCTCGGGTCCGGCGTCGAGGGGCTTGCGATCGGCCAGAAGGTGCTGCTGAGCGCACGCGACCTGTCGCAGCGCGGCGGCTGCTACGCCGACTATGTGGTCGCGCCTGCGGACGCCACTCATGTGCTGCCCGACAATGTCGATCTGCAGGCGGCCGTGTGCCTGTCGAACTACCAGGTCGCTTACGCGCTGCTGCACGAGTGCCGCCATCCGCGCGCACCGGCGAGCGTGCTGGTGATCGGGGCGGCGGGTGGTGTCGGCACCGCGCTGGTACAGCTTGCCAAGCTCGCACAGATGAATGTCATCGGCACGGTCTCCACCGAGGAGAAGGCCGCATTCGCGCGGGGCAACGGCGCCGATGAGATCATCTTCTACCGCCGCGAAGACGTGGTGGCGCGGGCCCGCGAGCTGACCAAGGGCGAGGGCGTCGGCCTCGTGCTCGATCACGTCTGTGGGCCTGAGTTCACCGGCTATCTCGGCGCGCTCGGCAAATGGGGGACGCTGCTGTCGTACAACGCCTTCGCCGGGTTGCCGGAAGAAAACCTGATGGCGGCGATGCGCGACCATCTCGACATCTGCCCGGCGATACGCTGCTTCTCCTTTCATATCTACGACCACGATCGCGACGGGCGTCGCGCGCTCATGCGCAATGTGATTGACGCGCTGAGCCGCAATGCGATCAAGCCGGCGATCTCGGCGGTCCTGAAGCTCGACGAGGTCAGGCAGGCCCACACGCTGCTCGAGCAGGGCTCCGCGCTCGGCAAGATCATCATGACGCCATGAGGGGGTGGATCGCACAATGACGACACAAGCACCCATTGCACGCTTCACCCGGCTCCGGCACGCGAGCTTTGCCTCGCCAGATCCCGAGCGGTTGCTCGACTATTACCGCGCCGCGATCGGTCTTGGCCTCGTCGGCCGCGACGGCAACCGCATCTTCCTCGCCAACGATGCCGAGCAGCTTTCGCTGGTGATCGAACCCGGCCACGCGGCGCTGACGAGCATCGCCTTCGAGATAGCTCCCGATGTCCAGATCGAGACGCTCGGCGCGGCGCTGAAGCAGGCCGATCTGCGGCCCGAACTTCAGAGCGATCCCCTGCCTGGCGTTTCCAGGCTGCTGTCGTTCAGCGATCCCGAAGGAACGCGCTTCGAGTTGATCCAGGGCTGGACGCCGACGCCCGCGCAGGAGCGGATCGGAGCGCTTGCCGTCAGCAAGATCGGCCATGTCGCGCTTGCTACGCCCGATCCGCGCGCGGCCTCGGAGTTCTACGCGAACATGATGGGCCTGCGCGTCTCCGACTGGATCGAGGATCGCTTCGTGTTCATGCGCAGCGGCTTCGAACATCACACGCTGAACTTCGCCCGCGCGCCCGTCCGTGGCCTGCATCATGTCGCGTTCGAGCTGCGTGGTGCCGCCCACATGCACGAGGCCTGCGATCATCTCGCGCGGCACAAGCTGCCGGTTCTCTGGGGGCCGGTGCGTCATGGCCCCGGGCACAACACCGCGATCTACCACCGCAATCCCGACGGGCATGTGGTCGAGCTGTTCTTCGATCTCGACCGCATGACCGACGAGGCGCTCGGCTATTTCGAGCCGCGTCCCTGGCATCGCGATCGACCGCAGCGGCCAAAAGTCTGGGTCGGCCTGCCGCGCGACGTCTGGGGCATGCCGCCATCGCCTGAATGCACGGAGTTCGCCCGCTAGCGGATCAAACGCGAGTTGAAGAAACGCCGCCTCGTCGCGGCCAACGATAGAACAACCAAAAGGGAGGACGCATCCATGCAACGGATGAAGCGGCTTGCTGCGGCGATTTTTCTGTTTGGCGGTTTTTTCGCAACCACTTCGGCGTCGGCGGAGAATTATCCGTCGCGCCCGATCCGGCTGTTGCATGGATTTGCCGCCGGCGGCGCGGCCGACACGCTGTCGCGCATCATCGCCGACGGGCTCTCGAAAAAGCTCGGGCAGCCGATCATTGTCGAGGCCAAGCCGGGCGCCGGCGGCAACATCGCCGCGGATGCCATCGCGAAGGCGGCGCCCGACGGCTACACGATCGGGCTCGTCACCGGCGCTCACGCCATTTCCGCGGCGACCTACAAGAGCCTCGCCTACCAGCCGGCCGAGAGCTTCGAGATGATCTCGACGCTGGTCTATTACGCGCTCGTCATTGCCGTGCGTAGCGACTATCCGGCAAAATCGCTGGGCGAGCTCGTCGCCATGGCAAAGCAGAAGCCCGGTGCGCTCAGCTTTGGATCGGTCGGTTTCGGCAGCACGCACCATCTTGCAGGAGAGCTGTTGAACGCAGCCGCCGGCGTCGAGATCGTGCACGTGCCCTATCGCGGCGATTCCCAATCCGTCACCGCGCTGCTCGGCGGAGAGGTTCCGGTGATCGTCGGCACGCCGGTCCTGCTCGCCCCGCAGATCCAGGCCGGTGCGATCCGCGGCCTGGCGGTGACCTCGCCGACGCGCACCGCATTGTTGCCCGACGTGCCGACCGTTCAGGAAGCCGGGATCAAGGGATATGACGTGCGCACCTGGGCCGGCCTGCTGGCCCCGAAGGGAACGCCGCCCGGCATCATCGCCGCACTCAATGCGGCGACGCTGGATGCACTCAGGGATCCCGACCTCAAGCAGCGCCTGGAGACCGCCGTCGGCGGCGAGGTTCGCGGCAGCTCGCCGGAGGAGATGAAGACGCTGATCGAGACCGAGATCAGCAAATGGATCGGCGTGGTGGAGCGGGCGAAGATCCCGAAGATCTGATGGTCGAAGTGCAAAAGTGAACATAGTACCGCCTCGCGCATGCGGTAGTTAACAGCGCGCGAATCGGATTTCCGCGCCGGCGCACATTGTTCGACGGCCCGCTTGAATGTCGGGCAGCGGCGTGCGTCATTGATCGCTCGGGAGGTGAGCGTGGCCGCCAGAGCAATCAGGTATTCGATGCGGGCGTTGATCGTTGCGGCTTGCCTGGTCGCGGCTGCCCAGTCCGCGGCTCAGGAAGACAAGAAAACCGACGACGACAAGCCTGCCGATCCCGATACAGGCGAGAGCACCATCGAGGAGAAAACGCTCGGGCTGCTGCCGAACCCCTGGCAAAAGTACGGGGTGAAGTTTGCGGCCACCTATATCGGCGAGGTGCTCGGAAATCCGACCGGCGGTCTGAAGAAAGGTGCGGTCTACGAAGGCAGGCTCAATCTCGCCGTCGATCTGGATTTCGAAAAACTCGTCGGCATCGACAAGCTGACCTTTCACGCCAACATGTTTCAGATCCACGGCGAAGGCCTCTCGCGCTCGAATCTGCAGAATTTCTTCGTCGTCAGCGGGATCGAAGCGTTGCCCTCGACGCGACTCTACGAGGCCTATTTCGAGAAGCAGTGGGGCGACAAGAAACTATCGCTCAAGCTCGGGCAGCTGGCGGCCGACAGCGAGTTCTTCAATACCAAGTACACGGATGTGTTCACCAACGCCTCGATGGGTTGGCCGGCGATCACGTCGCTTGCTTTGCCAAGCGGCGGGCCGTCGCCGCCCTTGGCGGCCGTGGGCGCGCGCCTCCTGTGGAACGTGACGGACCAGTTGTCCGTCCTTGGCGCGATTTTCGACGGCGACCAGGCCGGGCCCGGTTCCGGCGATCCGCAGGAGCGTAACCGGTATGGCGTCAATTTCCGGGTCAACGATCCGCCGCTTCTGCTCGGCCAGGTTCAATATGCCTGGAATAACAGGAAGGGTGACCCGAACTTGACCGGCCAGTTCAAGGTCGGTGGCTGGCGTCATTTCGGATCGTTCGGGGATCAGCGCTTCGCATCCAACGGCGTCTCGCTGGCCGCGCCAACGAGCAGCGGGGAACCGCGGCTCTTGTCGGGCGATATTGGAGCCTGGGCGGTCTTCGAGCAGCAGATTTATCGGGTGCCGAACAGCGACGATCGCGGCATCGGCATTTTCGCACGCGTGTCCGGCGCGCCGGCTGACCGCAATCTGGTCGATGTCTATGCAGATGGCGGCGTCGAGCTCATCGGGCTCAGCAATGCACGCCCCGACGACAAGTTCGGCATTGCCGCCGGGTATGCGCATGTCTCAAAACGGGCCCAGACGCTCGACGCCGATTATGCCAGGTTCGTCGATCCGCGCTGGCCGGTGCGAAGCTTCGAGGGGCTGCTCACGGCCGTCTATCAATACCAGATCAAGGATGGCTGGACCGTTCAGCCGAACTTTCAATACATCGTCCATCCCGGTGGCGGCGCGACGGCTCCGGCTAGTCCGCTGCCGGGACGGGCATTGCGCAATGCCTCGGTTTTCGGATTGCGCACGACCCTGAAATTTTAAGTCGAGGCAAACGCGAGTGAGGCCATGTCGGCAATCATCGCGCCTCGACCACCTCGCCATCCTCCTTCACGAACCGGCCGACGGGATTGTCCAGGAGATCGATGACGGCTTCCGAGGGCCGGCACAAGCGTGTGCCCTTGGGCGTCACCACGATTGGACGGTTGATCAGGATGGGGTGCGCGAGCATCTGGTCGATCAGCTCGTCGTCCGACCATTTGGGGTCGTGGAGGCCGAGCTCCTTGTAGGGCGTGCCTTTTTCCCGCAGCAGCGCGCGAACGGAGATGCCGAGGGCCTTGACGAGCTCGACGAGCTTTTCGCGCGACGGCGGCGTCTTCAGATATTCGATCACGTCGGGCTCGACGCCGCTTTGCCGGATCATCGCCAGCGTGTTGCGCGAGGTGCCGCAGGCGGGGTTGTGATAGATCGTGACGCTCATAAGGTAGTCTCCGCGATTGGGATGGGGCCTCGCGCCTGGGGCGGTCCGAGCAGCCAGTTCATCAACAGCATGGCGGCAAAGGCTCCGCAGAGCTCCGCGAGAATGAATCCGGGCAGGTCGGTGGGACGTATGCCCGCGAACGTGTTGGTCAATGACCTCGCGATAGCCACGGCCGGATTGGCGAACGAGGTCGAGGCCGTGAACCAATAGGCCGCCGTGATGTACAGGCCGACCAGCCAGGGGACGGCCGCCCGCTGGAAACGGATGCCCGCGACGATCGTCGCGACCAGACCGAAGGCGGCGACGGCTTCGGCGAACCATTGCGGTCCCCCGGTTCGCACCTTCGCCGAGAAATCGAGCAGCGGCAGCCCGAACATCAGATGCGCCGCCATCGTTCCCGCGATGCCGCCGGCAATCTGCGCGACGACGTAAAGTGCGGCGTCGTTCACCGGTAGCTCGCGCTTGCCGGTGAAGACCAGCGTGACGGCCGGATTGAAGTGCGCGCCGGAGATCGGTCCGAGCACGGTGATCAGGACGACCAGAATGGCGCCGGTCGGCAACGTGTTGCAGAGAAGCGCAAGCGCGACATCCTTGGTCAGCGTCTCCGCCATGATGCCGGAGCCGACCACGGTGGCGACGAGAATGCCCGTGCCGAGCGCCTCGGCCGCGAGGCGGCGCGGAAGATCGAATTGATCAGGCACGGCTCCGCTCCCTTCGTCTCGGCTTGCAGCAGGCTTGCAGGGTTTCGACGACCGGCTCGCAAACTTCCGGCCGCCCGCCGCAGCAATCCCGCAGCAGG
>NZ_JADPJF010000148.1:431690-459773 GCF_023073295.1 Bradyrhizobium sp. 23
GTTGGCGCGGTAGACGATCGAACGGCTGTGCCGCTCGGAGGTGACGAGGCGCGCGCGCGTCAGGATCGACAGATGGGCAGATAGCGTGTTCGATGGGACTTCCAGCAGGCGGGCGAGATCGCCCGCCGCAAGGCCATCGGGCTCGTGCCGGACAAGCGTTCGGAACGCCTCCAGTCGGGTCGGCTGGGACAGCGCGGCGAGCGCCAGGACGGCTTCTTCTGTTTCCATATATCCAGACTTATGGAACTAATTGGAACGCGTCAATCCGGAATTCCATGGTGGGCGACCGAATAGTTATTTCGAATATTCTAGAAATATGGTTTGACAGTTGACATCGGCAGGCGCATCGTGGCGGCCATGAAGATCGACGACGCAGCAGCACGCCTCGAAGCTTTGGGTAACCGGACGCGACTCCAGATCTACCGGGCCCTGGTCCGGGCCGGGCACTCCGGCATGCCCGTCGGTCGCTTGCAGGACAAGCTGAAGGTACCGGCGTCGACCCTGTCGCATCACATCAAGACCCTGGTCTCGGTCGGGCTCGTCAGCCAGGTCCGGGAATCGACGACTCTGATTTGCCACGCAAACTTCGACGCGATGCGGGGTCTGGTCGATTTCCTGGCGGCGGAGTGCTGCGCAGACGAAGTCGGATGCAAGACGACGCATACGGCGGCGTGATTTTTTTGGCTGATATTGTTCGATGATTCTAGAAGTATGGGAGAAGCCGAATGAACGCTAAGACGGTCGCCATCATCGGGGCAGGGCCTGTCGGACTCGCAGCAGCTGCGCACGTCCTGGAGCGTGGCATGTCACCCATCGTTCTGGAGGCAGGATCCGAAGCGGGGCACGCGGTGCGCCAGTGGCAGCAGGTCCAGCTCTTCTCGCCGTGGGAGTACAATGTCGACAAGGCCGCCGCGCGCCTGCTCGCGCCGACGGGATGGAATTCGCCGGACCCGAGCGCCTATCCGACCGGCGGCGAGCTGATCGATCGATATCTGACGCCGCTTGCGACGCGAACGCCATTGCGCGAGGTGATCCGGACATCCAGCCGTGTCTCCGCTATCAGCCGCGTCGGCTTCGACAAGGCGAAGACGAAGGGGCGTGAGCTGGCCCCTTTCGAAATCCGCTACCAGAACGGCAAGGGCCCCGAAGTGCTGCGCGCCGATGCGGTGATCGACACATCAGGTACATGGTTCTCGCCCAATCCTGCCGGAGGTAATGGTCTGCCCGCGATCGGCGAGCGTGAATGCGCTGGCCACATCGCCTACGGCATGCCCGATGTCCGGGGGGCCGGTCGCGCCAGATATGCCGGGAGGACCGTTGCGGTGCTCGGCGCTGGCCACTCCGCGGTGGGCACACTGATCGATCTCGTGCATCTCGCGGGCGAGGCGCCGGGGACGCAAGCTATCTGGCTGTTGCGCGCCGCCGATCCCGCCAAGGCGTTTGGTGGCGGCCGGAATGACAAGCTCGCTGCACGCGGAGAGCTCGGCAGTGCGTTCGCTGCGCTCGTTGCCTCCGGCAAGATCAGGGTGGAAACCGAATTCGGCGTCACGCATCTGGCTGAGACCGAGGGCCGCCTCGAGATCGCGGCCGGCTCGGGTTGCAGCGGACGGAGCGTGATCGTGGACGAGCTGATCGTCTCGACGGGCTTTCGTCCCGATTTTTCGTTCCTGTCCGAATTGCGCCTGCGGCTCGATCCCGCTATCGAGGCGCCGGTCGCCCTGGCGCCGCTGATCGATCCTAACGAGCACAGCTGCGGCACCGTGCGCCCGCACGGCGCCCGCGAGCTCGCGCACGAAGAGCCGGGCTTCTACATGGCGGGCATGAAGTCGTATGGTCGCGCGCCAACCTTTCTCATGATGACAGGATATGAGCAGGTGCGCTCGATTGCGGCCGATCTCGCCGGCGACAAGAAAGCCGCCGCAAGGGTGGAGCTCGTGCTACCGGAGACCGGCGTCTGCACGCGCGGCGGCGTCGAAGCCGCCGGCGCCGTATCAGGATGTTGCGGTGGGCCGGCGAAGCAGGAATCAACGGCCTGTTGCGCCGCCGACGAAGCAGCAAAGAAGGCCGGCGCTTCGGGGTGCGGTTGTTTATGAAGTCGGTTCTTGCAGCTGATGCCGGAGAGTTATCCATTGTGGTTCGTGCGCCGTTTCGGCGTGGGGGCGGGAGGACAGCATTCGTAACTTGAGCGGCCGGTCTCTGATCGCGGTGATGTGCATCGGCCAGGTCGGCAATCTGCTGCCGCACGTGACGCTATCCGCCAATCTGGCGCAGCATCTGATGCCGACGTGGGGCCTCTCGGCGGCCGAAGGCGGCTTGATGGCGAGCGGTTACGCGTTCGGCTACATGCTCGCCGTGCCCGTGCTGACGACATTGACCGACCGGATCGACGCACGGCTCGTCCTGCTCTGGGGTTCGATCGTCAGCGGGCTGGCGACCGCAGCGTTCGGAATCTTCGCGCAAGGGTTTTGGTCCGCGACCGCGATCTGGTCCCTGGCAGGGCTTGGATTTGCCGGCGCCTACATGCCGGGCCTGAAGGCGCTGACGGATCGGCTTCCCGCCGGCGATAGTTCACGCGCCGTCACGCTATACACGTCGAGCTTCTCGGTCGGCGTCGGTCTCTCGTTCCTGGTCGCGCAGCTGATCGCCGACCGTTGGGGATGGCGGACCGCCTTTCTTGTCACCGGCTTCGGTCCGATCGCGATGGTCGTCGCGTGCCTTCTGATGCAGGAGCAGCGGCCCGCGCCGAAGGCGGGGCGTCTGCTCAACTTCGCGCCCGTCTTCGCCAATCGCGAGGCGCTCGGATACATCTTCGGCTACGGCGCCCATTGCTTCGAGCTCTACGGCATCCGCACCTGGCTGGTCGGGTTTTGGACCTTCGTCGTCGCCCATCAAGGCGCCCCGTCGTGGTTGAGCCCCGTCGTGCTGAGCTTCTGCTTTGCGGTGATCTCGATGCCGGCCAGCATCCTCGGCAACGAGGCCGCGCTGAAATTCGGGCGCCATCGCGCGATCACGGTCGTGATGATCGCGTCGGCTTGCGTCGCGCTGGTCATCGGCCTCAACGCGACAGCGCCGGCATGGGTGCTGGCACTGCTGCTGCTCGTCTATGGCCTGACCGTGCCGGCGGATTCGGGCGCATTGACCGCCGGCATGTCGGCCGCGGCTGTGTCCGAACATCGCGGCGCGACCCTGGCTCTGCATTCGACGGTCGGCTTCGGCCTGTCGGCGGTCGGCGCCTGGGGCACCGGCGCCGCCCTCGATGCAGCCGGCGGCCCGCAGAGCGCGACCGGCTGGCTCTTGGCGTTCAGCGTCCTCGCGGTCGGGATTGCACTGGGGCCGCTGGCGCTGCTGTGGGCGCGGAAGGTGCAGCCTGGTGGGGCGAAGTCGATATGAGGTCGCGCAATTCTACTCGGCGGTGGAAAATCGATCGAGGCGCAATCGATGCCGATGATCGGTCAGAAGGCGAGCGCCTCCCGTCACGGCGGCGAGCGTCCCCAATCCCGTCCCGCCGGCGATCAAGAACATGATCAAGAGTTGATACTTGACGGCGTCGATCGGTTCGACGCCTGCAAGGATTTGACCGGTCATCATCCCCGGCAAAGAGACAAGGCCGATCGCAGCCATGCTGTTCATGATTGGCGTGAAGCCGCTTCTCAATGCGTCCCGCAGGACCGGCAGCAACGCCTGATACCGGGTACCGCCAAGAGCAAGGCAAGCTTCGACGGCGGCTCGTTCGCGCACCAGTGTATTCGTCAGCACGTCCAGGCCCAGGCTTATTCCCGTCATGGTGTTGCCCAGGATCATGCCCAACAATGGCAGCGCATAGCGCGGATGATACCACGGATCCGGACGTAGCTCCGTCAGGAGCGCGAACATCGTGACGGTACCGGCCGCCAGCAGCATGCATCCCGCTCCTAAGCCATAGCTCCAGATACCCGGCAGGCGTCGCTTTTGCCGAGCGACGATTTCCCGTGACGCGAAGAGAACCATGATGACGGCGGCGAGGGCGGTCCAGAGCGGCGAGACCGCGGCAAACAGGAACGTCAATACGTATCCAACGAGCACCAGCTGAAGCACCATCCGCACGGTGGCGATGGCCAGCTGCTTTTCAAGCTTGAGGCGGAGAGCGAGCGAGAGAGCGCCGTCCATGACGACAAGGAGCGCGGGCAGAACCAAATCGCCGTATGCCAAGTGAATGTAATTCACGGCCGATTGTCCTCGATCCCGCCGTCGGCATTCATCACAATGACCCTCGACCCGACGCGGCAGGCCTGGGCGTTGTCGTGAGTGCTCCAGACGACACTCGTTCCGTTCGAAATGCGTTCCGCGATCAAAGATTCCACTGCCGCCGTCGATGCCGAATCGAGGGCCGATGTCGGCTCGTCCAGGAGAAGAACCCGCGACCGCAGCATCAGCGCCCGCACTAGCCCCAGCCGTTGTCGCTCGCCGGTCGACAGTCTTTGGACCGGCCAGGGACCGCAACTGCACGGCAACCCCAGTCTCATGACCAGCGGTAAGGCATCATCCCAGCAGCTGAAGTGATCTTGCACGATGTCTGACCACCAGCCCGGCTCGGCAGCGAGGTAGGTCACCCGCTTGCGCCAAGCCGGAGCGGGCATGGCCTCCCTGAGCGTTCCGTCCAGTTCGACCATTCCTTCGTTGGGATCGAGGTCCGCGATCGAGCGAAGGAGCTGGGTCTTCCCGGCGCCAGAAGGCCCTTGCAGGGCGACGCATTCGCCGTCCTGCAAGTCGAATGAAACGGAGAGGTGCAAGCGCTTGAGCGCGCGGACCGTCAGCACGTGTCAAAGCTTCGCCGGAGCCGATCGGCAACTCGCCTCGCGATCTCCGCCGGCGCCTCGTCCGGATAAGGATGCACCGAGCTGACATTGATCTCGCCGAGGACATAGCTGTCGGTCCCGTCGGGAAGGACCGGACCAAGCATGAAGTCGGCGTCCCAAATCGCAGGCAGGTCAAGTCGCGCAATATCCAGCAACGACGTCAGCTGGGGCGTCCACTCGTCTTCCATCAACCGACGCAGCCGCTGGAAACGCGGCTCTGCGTTCGAGGTGTAGAGGCGCGGTCCGGCCTCGGAACGGGCGGCCGGCGAGTCGACCAGGGCTTTGACCTTGTGATAGCCGAAGCCGGCACAGCGATCGCCCGCCATGTAGCAACGCACCACGCCTTCGCTTAAGCGAGGCTGGAATGGTTGGTCGATCACGCTGCCGTTCTCGAAATACTCCGCGCAACGACGGAGAAAATCATCCAGCGTCAGTTCCTCGGGCGCGTCTTTCGTCGCGTCCAGCACCTTTATCATGGAGGAGGTCGGCAGACTCTCGACCTTCCAGACGCCTTGGCCGCCATTGCCCCGGTTGCGCTTGATCACGCGCGGACCAGCGGCGAGCCGTGTCGGCAACTCGGCGCGCATGGCCTCGGCGCTTTGATATAACGCCGTGTCGCATCCCCAGCCCATCGAGCGGGTACGATAGAGTACCTCCTTGGTGCCCATCTTGAGGATGACATCGGGATGAGCGCTGACCCACACGCCCTGAGCCGCGACGTCTCGCAGCAATGCGTCGAGACCAGCGCGATCTCGACGGTCTTGAATGGGGTTGACCCAGACCAGCACGCCGTCAATCGCGAGCAATTGTTCACGAACGTCCTCGGCGAAGCTTTCATCATAGATCGCCGGCTGGGCTTCAATGCCGACGGCGGCGAGTGCTTCGAAGACGTGTACGAAGCGGCTTTTTTGCGCCGTCGCATCCCGCCGCGCGGCAGCGTCTCCGCGTGAGAGGATGGCGACGGTGTGTCGATGAGAAGGGTGTCGTTCGATGTCCATGCGCAAGCTCCACGAATGGCGTGCTGCGCAGAGCTTGGACCGAGGCCTCACGGGGAGTCTGCTTTGTCCCCACGCAAAGGACACTAGCGGGGCCGTCCGCGAGTTTCAAGACATGGCTGGCGCGGTTCCGCGGAGCGGTGAATTCTTTGTGACGTTCGTCGGCGACTTCGGTGGGCCGCCCGAAGCCTACGCCCGTTGACAGCCGCCGCCCTCGGGTTTTTACTTGGGGTTCGGGGATGTGCGATCTCCCCGTGAGGCGACATGCCCAAGCATCGCGTCCTGATCACCAAGGGCGCACCATGTCATCATACTTTCCTCGATTGCATCCAGCAGACGGGCTCGATTTCTCGGCACGGCGTCCGCGCCGGTCGCATCGCTGTGCGCATTGATGCCCGCGGCCTGTTGCGCCGTGTTGGCACCGAGTAGGGGAAGATCGCGAAACGGACTTCACTTGGGGCAGGACAAGACCAGGAGAATGATCATGCGAACACGAGCAATCTTCCGCACGGTCCTGTTGCTTGCGATCGCGGGCGTGCTGTCGAGCGCGCACGCTCTGACACAGGAGGAGTTGGTCGCCAAGATCCAGGCGGCCGGCTACGCGCAAGTCAGCGATATCAAGTCGACGGCTGAAGGCGTCACCGCCAAGGCGGTGAAGAACGGCAAGGCGGTGACGCTGGTCGTCGACAGCAGTGGTCGGGTTAAAGAGCGAAACTAAGCCGAGGAGTAGCACGATGAAAAGAATCATCTGGGCCGTGGTCGGCATTGGCGTCTGCCTTCTTGCATTTCGCTTCGGCCCCTTCATCCCGGCATATGCCCAGGATGCCGACTGGCAGAAGGTGGACGAGACCCTGGGCCGCAAGCCCGCCGTCTCGGACGACGTCCGCCGTTTCGGCTTTCCCCGCACCGATCTCTCCGTGACATTGGACGGCGTCGCGATCAAGCCGGCGCTGGCGCTCGGTGGCTGGATCGCGTTCAAGCCTGCGCATGGCGGCGCCATGGTCATGGGCGATCTTGTGCTGCTCGAAACCGAGATCAATCCGGTGATGGCGAAGATGATCGCGAGCGGGCTCGAGATCACCGCCGTGCACAATCATCTGCTGCGTGCGAGCCCGGCGACGTTCTACATGCACGTCGCCGGACATGGCGACCCGGTCAAGCTGGCCGCGGCGATCCATGATGCCCTGGCCGAAAGCAAGACCCCGCTGACGGTCACGGCGCCGGCGAATCCGCCGCCCGCCATCGACCTCGACACGGCGAAGCTCGACCAGATCATCGGCGTCAAGGGGCAGGCGAACGGCGGCGTCTACCAGTTCAACGTGAAGCGGCGCGACCCCATCACGGAGGACGGCATGCTGTTGACGCCCGTCGCCGCCATGGGTGTCGCAATCGCCATCAACTTCCAGCCGACGGGCGCGGGTAGGGCGGCCATCACGGGCGACTTCGTGCTGACCAGCGACGAAGTGAACCAGGTCATCCTCGCGCTTCGGACGCACGGCATCGAGGTGACCGCGCTGCACAGCCACATGCTGGACGAACAGCCTCGGCTCTTCTTCATGCACTTCTGGGCCAACGACGATGCCGTCAAGCTTGCCGAAGGCCTCCGCGCGGCGCTCGACAAGACGGCGAGCACGAAGAGCTGATGCGAGGCGGGAGCTGCGCGCGAAGAGGTTCGGTGAAATGCGAGCCGGCCAAATTCACGCGCAAGTATCGCATTGCAGCACTGAAACGGCTCCGACCGTTCCGAACCCAAGCTTGTATCGGTCGTTACCGTTCTACGAACGGAGGAGGTAGGCATGCGTGTCCTAGTGATCACCGCGGCAGTATTACTGTCTTGTACGCTCAGTCCCTCACGCGCCGACGAGACGGCTCCTGCACGTCAGGCGCAGGCGACCGTTCCGGTGCAGCCGGATCGAACTCCCGAGCAAGCTGAACAGGCCCGAGACCAAGACAGGAAGAACGCCGAAGACGTTAAGATCGAACGTGATTGGAAGGCGCAAGGCGGCACCGATGGCGATCGCGCCGGCCGAGCCAATCAATCGGATCAGGATCATCAAACGGTGGGACGTGATTGGCGGGCCCGGCCAGACAACGCCGAGCGTCGTTGAGACAAAATCGAATCCTCTGCGGTCCAAGCCGACAGCGACATATATGGGTGACACGATCACGAGCACCAGCAGGTGACGAGAAGCTTGGTCGGATCCGCGCCGTCTAGTGGTTAGAAACAAAGCTTCGACGGCATTGACAAATTCGACCGGCGCGTAATATTTGCCTCACGGGGAAGCGATCTCCCCGCGAGGCGACATGCCCAAGAATCGCGTCCCGGTTTCGACAAGGACGCTGCATGTCTTCCGTTTTCCGATCCCCTCTCCAAGCCGCTTTATCCGTCTCGCGCCCGCCAGGGCCTCGCTGTCGGCGGTGGGATCACCGTGCCGACGGACTCTGCCGGGCGGGCAGCGATCGTGAACCATCCAACTCGAAATTCATCCGTGATCTCAACGGAGGACTGCCATGACCTACGTCATGAAGCCGCTGTCGTGCGACCCGAGTCGAATCCGCGGCATGTCGGACGAAGTCCATTATCGCTTCGTCTACGACCAGGACGGCACGCTTCGAAGCTATTCGATGGGCGAGCGAAGCATCTGACATAACAACTGACGATTCGGGGATACCGAGACCTCCCCGTGAGATGGAGTCCCATCCAAGCGCTCGCCACCTCGATCCGGGGACGATCATATGGACGCACTTGGCTTCGCTATCTTTGCTCTTGCCGCCCTTGCCGGTGGCTTCGTCAGCGGCTTCTCTGGCTTCGCGATGGGCCTGGTCGTCTCTGGTGTCTGGCTGCACATCATCACGCCGATCCAGACCGCCACTTTGATCGCGGGGTACGGTCTGCTCACCCAAGGCTACGGCATTTATAGGCTGCGACATGTCCTGGATCTGCGCAAGGCATGGCCTCTCGCGCTTGGAACAGTCATCGGCATTCCGATTGGCGTTGAAATTCTCGTCTATCTCAATCCCCTCTATCTGAGGTTCGGAGTCGGTGTGTTGTTGATGATTTACTCCATTTACGGCTTGGCGCGCCCTGTGTTCGCGCCCATGAGAATCGGCACCGGAGCAGACATCGCAATAGGCATCTCGAATGGGATGCTTGGCGGGTTGACGGGGCTCGGCGGCGTGATCTCCACGATATCGTGCCAATGGCGCGGTTGGCCGAAGGATTTGCAGCGGGCCGTGTTTCAGCCGGTGCTGTTCATCGCCTTCGTGGTCATCTCCTTGTCCCAGGCAGCGGCCGGCTCCATTACCAGGGAAACACTGGTGCTGTACGCGTTGGGCGTTCCCTTCATGGTCGCCGGCCTTTGGTCCGGCTTCAAGATGTTCGGGACCATCCAGGACGAGACCTTTCGCAAGGCTGTGTTGGCACTGTTGCTGTTGGCGGGGCTCTCGCTGGTCGTCTCGACCCTCCCTTTTTCCGCTGATCGATAAGGGCATCATGCTATTGAAGCGACTGGGCGCCATCGCCATCCCGAACGGACTGAACAGCGATTTCGATCACGCCGCGTTCGATCCGAAGACGCGCCGCGTCTTCACGGGGGCCTCCTCGCATTCTCCGATGAGTGATGAGTGCAGATCGAGCGCGGCAGGCCGCGCGCGAATTCAATCTTCTGCATGGGCCAGGCTTGCGCTGCCATCCATGCTGGCTTTGTTGATGGGAGGAAATGCCATGGCCGAGACCCTGAATTTCGACAGCGCTGCTGTCGGAACTTCGCCCGACGGGTGGACTTTGACGATGACCGGCAAGGGACAGCCGAAATGGACCGTCGAGGCCGAGGCTACGGCGCCAAGCAAGCCGAACGTTCTCAAGCAATCCGGACGGGCGACGTTTCCCCTCGCCATCAAGCGCGATACGTCCATCCGTGACGGCTTCGTCGAGGTGAAATTCAAGGCCGTTGCCGGCTCCGAGGATCGCGCCGCGGGAGTCATTTGGCGTGCGAAGGATGCCGACAATTACTACGTGGTCCGGGCTAACGCGCTGGAGGACAATGTCGTTCTCTACAAGACGATCAATGGCGTTCGAATGTCGCTCGAGATCGTGGGTCGCAGAGGCGGCTATGGCGTCAGCGCGCCGGTGTCGTCCGGGCAATGGCACCTGCTGCGCTGCGACTTTGCAGGAAGTCGGTTCAAGGTGAGCTATGACGGAAAGCAATTGTTCGAGGTGGAAGACGCCACCATTCCGGACGCGGGCATGATCGGCCTGTGGACCAAGGCAGATAGCGTGACCCTGTTCGATGATCTGACATATGGTGAGAGCAAATAGGCCTTTGGTCACCTATGCCGGAGATTGCCATGAACGTTCGATGCCTGTCGGTCGCGACGGCCCTGCTGATTGCGTCCATCTGCCCAGTACGGGCGGAGGAAGGTCTGGTCGCCTACAAATCGCTCGGTCCAGAACTGGCGCTCGATCTTGCGCGCGCTGCGTTGGCGAACTGCCGCACCCGTGGATACCAGGTTGCAGTTGCCGTCGTCGATCGCTTCGGCGTCACGCAAGTGATGTTGCGCGATCGCTTTGCAGGCCCTCACACGCCCTCGACGGCAGCAGGCAAGGCGTGGACAGCAGCCTCGTTCAAGACCAGCACGACCGAGCTCAATGCGATCAGCCAGCCGGGGATGATGCAGGCGGGCATTCGCAACCTTCCCGGAGCGGTCGTCATTGCCGGAGGACTGATCGTTGAAGCCGGCGGCTCCCTGGTCGGAGCGGTCGGCGTGTCCGGCGCGCCGGGCGGTGACGCGGACGAAGCGTGCGCGAAAGCCGGAATTGATGCCATACGCGACAAGCTGGACTTCTGAGAAGACGTCAAGATCGCGGTCAAAAAGTCCTTCGGCCTTTCACGAGCCTGGCGGCCGTCTGATCCACAGGGACAAGCAGACGCGCCGCCTTCGCACGCGCAGGTGTGGGGCGCTCACCGACAGGAATCGACAATATCCGATTTGTCGCGCCAACCTGAGAAGTAACACCGTCGAGCTTCCCCAACGATTGTTCTCGACAAGCCGATGTCCGCGAGAAGCCGGTCATCCAGTTCGAGAAGCTCGTCGTATTGGCGGCGCCGTGTGATGCCGTCCAGCAGCGCGAGCGTGAGTTTCCAGAACCATGCAGGGCTTGGAGAAGGAACGAAGGCTGCGCTGGATGTGCCGATTGAGCCAGTGGTGCTGTCGCAAGACATGTTTCACCTCCATAATGGAGCGAAACAACGCTTGGCTCGAAAGCTGGTCGGGCGGTTGTGTTTGACCCGATGGCCTTTTCTATCATGCTCGTCTCTGCCGCACAAGCGATCCGCTGATCTGGAAGCTGGAGGCGTCGCTGGAGTGCCGGTCATGCTGAAAGGAACGTTCGGCGCCGCCCGTCCACTGGATCAAGCTGACCGCAACGCGAAGCATCACACCCTTCAAATGAGTGTATCCGACCGAGGAGCACTGATCGGAGCGCCGCCTGATGGTTAAGATCCTCGCTCCCTCAGTGGTGCAACTGAGATCCAGATTCCGACAGAGGCATGCAACGCACGAAGCAGCACCACGGAACAATAAAAAGACTTCGCGGTTAAACGGTCTCCCCCGACACCGGAGTCGACCATTTGCAAGCCCATCAGTCAAAACTTGACGGGATCGACGATACTGCGCGCCTTCAACTGCTCATCGACGCAATCGTTGATTACGCCATCTACATGATCGACCTCGACGGCACAGTCCGCAGCTGGAACTCCGGTGCCCAGCGGTTGAAGGGCTACTCGCCCGACGAAATCATCGGCAAGTCGTTCGCATCCTTCTATACGCCAGATGATCGCACCAATGGGCTTCCAGAGCGCGCCTTGAGCGTCGCAGCACGAGAAGGCCGCTTCAGCGCCGAAGGATGGAGAGTCCGCAAGGACGGAAGCCGTTTCTGGGCATCGGTCATCATCGATGCCGTCCGCAATCAAGCCGGCGAAGTGATCGGCTTCGCCAAGGTCACGCGAGATGTTACCGAACGTCAGGAAGCCCATGAAGAGCTTCTCAATAGTGAGCGGCGCTATCGCCAGCTAATCGAGGCCGTGGTCGATTACGCGATCTTTCAGCTCGACCCACTGGGCAACGTGACAACCTGGAATCCCGGAGCAGAGCGGATCAAGGGCTACGCGCCGCCGGAGATCATCGGTCAGCATTTTAGCGCTTTTTACACGCCCGAAGACATCGAACTCGGTGTGCCCAAGCGTGCGCTTTCAGAGGCGGCGGAGCATGGTCGCTTCGAGGCGGAAGGCTGGCGTTTGCGAAAAGACGGCTCCCGCTTCTGGGCGTCGGTCATCATCGATCGCATCACGGACGAGGCCGGAAACATCGTCGGGTTTGCCAAAGTCACGCGCGACGTTACGGACCGGAAGCGCGCCGAGGACGAGCTCAAGCACGTTCAGGAGCAACTCGCCGCATCCCAAAAGCTGGAAGCGGTGGGGCAACTCAGCGGTGGCATCGCGCACGACTTCAACAATCTGCTCATGATCGTCCTTGGCAATCTCGAAACAGCTGAGCGGCACGCCAAGGCGCCCGGAGCCAATCTGAACCGGGCGCTCGCAAACGCGAAGCGCGGCGCACAGAGAGCCGCGGCGTTAACCAGTCGCTTGTTGGCATTTTCGCGCCGACAAGCGCTCGATCCCAAGCCAATCAACGTAAACAACTACGTCAATGGCCTGCAGGAATTCCTTCAGCGCACGCTCGGAGAGCGCATCGAAGTCCAGACCGTCGGAAGTGCGGGTCTTTGGGAAATCGAAGCCGACGCCAATCATCTGGAGTCAGCCATCGTCAACCTGGCAATCAACGCTCGTGACGCCATGCCCGACGGCGGAAAGCTGACTTTGGAAGCAGCCAACATCTCCGCCGACGATGATTACTGCCGGCTCAATCCTGAACTGGCGCCCGGTCAGTACGTCGCCATTTGCGTGACTGACACCGGAGGCGGAATGTCGCGCGACGTTCTCAGTCACGCTTTTGAGCCCTTCTTTACGACAAAGGAGCCGGGCCACGGCACCGGCCTTGGCCTGAGCCAGGTCTACGGCTTCGTCAAGCAATCCGGAGGCCACGCAAAAATCTACAGCGAGGTGGGGCAGGGCACCACCATCAAGATGTACTTTCCGCGCTTCTCCGGAAGCACACGGCCCGAAGAAATCGCACCTGAGGAAATTGCCGAGGGTGAGCTATCCGAGACCGTTCTCGTCGTCGAGGACGATGAGGATCTGCGCGTCTATATTTCTGACGTCCTGCGGGATCTCAACTATCGCGTCCTCTCGGCCCGCAGCGCTCAGGCCGCTCTGACCATTCTCCTGCAAGACGACTCGAAGGTGGACCTTCTTCTCACTGACGTGGTCATGCCGGGGATCAATGGTCGCGAACTCGGCAGGCGCGCGCATCAAATTAGACCGGGACTGAAGATCCTGTACATGACGGGCTATTCGCGTAATGCCGTGGTCCATCAGGGAAGGCTTGATGAAGGTGTCAACCTGCTGGAGAAGCCAATCTCGCAAGCAAAACTGGCGCTGAAGGTGCGAGAGATTCTGGATCAGTTTGAATGACCAGGGTCTGACCAGCGGTACTATCCTGACCGCTGGCCGGCGGCGGCCACCGTAGCACCGTCCGTTCTCTGGGGCCTTAGCCGTCATCCCTTCCCTGACTGCCTGGTGCCTCAACGGGCACCAGGATTCCCATACTGCGCTCACCCTGAGGGAGTGGATCGGTAGCCGGACTTCCCCGCTTGACCTTTTTTCGCGCCGTGAGATTTTTAAGGGTCCGAAAAAAGCCGGGGGCGGCGATGAAACTGTTGAACGAATACCTGGAGCGTGCCGTCGGTCTGGAGAAATTGGCGGCGGGCGAGCAGGATTCGACCTTCAAAACTCAGCTGTTGAACCAGGCCGCGGCTTACAGAAAGCTGGCGGCAAAGCGCGCCTTGGAATACGGACTGCCGCCACCAAGCCCGCCAGAAGACCCGCCGCAGCCCTGAGAGAGTTAAAAGATCGATCTGGATCAGGGCCGCCTGCGGCCGTGCGGCTGGTCAGCGAGGGCGACGAGGCCCGGTGACGCATCCTCCAAGAGTATGTCGCGGGCTTTCGCGAATTGATCGGGAAGTTGCGCAAGAAGCTGCACTCCCGAAGTCGAGCTGACATCCGTTGGGCGGGGGACCCTTGCTCCCTGTGTTCAAAATGGAACATAATTCTTTATCGCGAGTTCCTTCCCGATCGCACAGCGGGGTGCGCAGGGGGCCAGCATGCAAGGGACGGGAGTTACTATCCTCGTCGTCGAAGACGAACAGCTTATCCGCGACATGGTGGCCGACGCATTGTCAGATGGCGGCTTTGAAGCCGAAGTCGCCGTCAGCGGGGAGGATGCAGTTAGTCTTCTGCAGGGCAACCAAACCAAGTATCGCGCACTCGTTACCGATATAAATTTGTTCGGAAAGCTCGATGGCTGGCAAGTCGGCCATCGCGCCAGGGAGCTAAATCCGGACATCTCTGTGATTTACATGACAGGCGCGGCGGCCGATCAATGGCCCGCCCACGGCGTGCCCAACAGCATCTTGCTGACCAAGCCATTTGCACCTGCGCAAATCGTGACCGCCGTAGCTCAACTTCTGAATACCGGAACTCCGCCCGCTCAGTCCTGAGGGGAGTGGACGAAGCCTTCTCCGACCGAGGCAGCCTTAGTTCTTCGTCAAGGGCTTGGGCGGCTCTTCGGCCATGGCCTCGACATCAATGGCAGGAAGCTCGCCAGTGCGGTCTTTCAGGTCTGCCGCACGCTGGACCAAGCCAGCAGCGACCGTGGGATTTTTTGTTGTTTTTGCCATGCGCAGCAATGCCGCTGCGGCCTCACGGGCGAACTGATTTAAGCGCGACACGGTTGGACATCCGACACTTAGCTGACGTGGAATGATTCAAGGGTCGAATATTCGTTCCGAATTCGGCTTAAAAATGCGCGCACGACACAAGAAGGGCTTCAGCTCGGGGCTGGGCCAGCTGAGGTCCTTCGTGTGTCGGCACCACGTTATTGGAGCGCGGTTCCGAATGATGCCCAACTAAAGAGGTGGTTCTTGGTTCCCGGTTATCAGCCCAAATTTCGAGAAAAAAACGGGCCCCAGCTCGCGGGGCTATTGGGGGGCATGGAGCTGGGGCCACTCGGGGTCGCCCTTGGGGAGGGCATCGGGAAAACTTGGCAATCGCAGGAATGTTCCTGTCTTTTCCAAAGAGCGAGTGTGTAGATCAACCGCACGGCCGCGACTTGAGACGTCCTCGTGAAGGACTTCATGACCCCCTGAGCCCCGGTCCTCCGGGGACACACCGCGTTGCAAACTCGCTATGATGGATCGAAGCCGCGCAGAGTCGTTGGGCGACCAGTCCTGCAATAGTGAGAGGCGCGGTGATCCACAGCGCTACGAAACCAAGGCGTGTGCGCTGTCGAATTCATACGAAAGGGCCAGATCCGGGCGCGACGCCCCCGGGACTACGCGCCCACATCGCAAGACGGCGATGCTCGGTCTGACTTAACGTACGTGCCTTATTCGGACACAGCGAGAACGGTCAGGCCCCTGGTGCGCTTGTGGGGCGTCTCGAAGTCGATCCGCTGCCCCGGCGATAGGCCGATCAAAGCCGCTCCAACAGGCGTCAGGACCGAAATCCGACTGAGCTCGATGTTTGCCTCATGCGGATAGACCAGCACGATCTCTCGGCTCGCACCCGTCTCGTCATCGCGATAGGTCACTTTCGATCCCATCCTGATCACGCCTCGCAAGTTGTTCTCGTCCGTCACCGTGGCACGTTCCATCTCTCGAGCCAGAAAATGGGCCACTCGCGGAAACAGATCCATGCTCGAATTGGCCAAGGAACTGAGGCGCCGTGATTCGTCCTCAGTAATCTTGATCGGCGGCAACGCCGACTGTTCTCGCCGGCTCTCAGCTTCGAAATTGCGCATTGGTCGCTCCTATGCTGCAGTTGGTCCGGGGTCGTCATCGAACGGGTTGCCTGACCGCGTCGGCCCTCTCCGGAAGAATGGGACGACCTTTGAATCCGATGGGGTCAGGCTTTGGACCCTGACGACATTCAGACATCCGGCGACGAAGTACGGCATCTGATCGCCGACCCGCAGTCCGATCAAAGCTGTACCCAGCGGGGTCAACACCGAAATGCAGGCGGGATCCGACCAGCACTCCTCGGGCCAGACCAGTTGCACGGTGCGACGCGGAACGCCCCAATTCGTGCAATGGGTGACCCATGATCCGATCGTCACGAAAGGACGGACGTTGTCCGTTTCGTCCGCGACGATATCGGCGCGGTTGATTTCGCCCATGAGGAATATCCCGTCCAAATCTCCTTTTTGGACGGCGAGGCGGGCGAGCTGTTCGAGCCGCGGATAGTCTGATGAGGTCAGTGCGATTTTCGGAAGAGGCAGCACGGCGCACTCCTTCTGCTTCAAGACGACCTCTCGAGTGGAGGTCACGAAAGCTGGAAAAGAGCCCGGACGGCGCGAACACCGTCCGGCTAACCGCCTGCTTGGAGGCGGCCGGCGTGAAGAGCAAAACGCGCGGTGCGCGCATCAATGTCGATGTCATAAGCCATGTTGCTCTGACTATAGTGGTTCATTTCCCTGGAAACATTGCGACGAAACCGCACAGCACCTGTACACGCGAAATATCGAGAGGAGACAAGGAGCGTCATTGAAGTGAGACATCGAACAATCACGCGGGTCTACCCAGCTGCGCAAGAACGTGCGTCGAAGATTACATCGCGTGGGATGGACAGGCTGACGTTGCTGCAGGCGAACGCTCTTGTCGCACCGGTAGGCCCCGGGCGGCGGTTTGACGTGAATGTGAGCCGTAGTTCTACAGAACCATTATTATAGTCGGCATCGATCGCTTGCACCTGGCGATGGAACACTGAACGGGCGCCATGACATGCGATACCGCTTCGAGGTCAGCCCAGCTGAGGACACCGAGCCGGTCGAGATGAGTGGCTGGCGGGGGATCGCGCTCTGCGGATTCTGTGCGTTGCTGGGCGCTCTCGCCGCCGTCGTTGCCGCCGCGACTGGCACCCTTCCACACTGGATCTGAACCGCTCGATCGCGGAGCCAGTGTCCGCGGGAATGGCGGTTTCCGGCCAAACCATCACAATGGCGCTAAAATCTAGCAGTGGAGATATCGATCCGCCTCGGCTAAGCAATTGAGGATCAGCGAAAGCATCTCTCCACCTCGCAGCCTGGGGCAATGAACGCAAATGTTCCTGCTTGCCGTTCTCGTCCTTCCTTTCGCGGGAAGCTTTATTGCGGCACTCTTGCGGGTCAATGCACGCAACGCTGAGGCATGGCTCGCTGGAGCGGTCGCACTTACAACTTTTTGCCTCATCGGCGCGGCTTATCCGAACGTGACGAATGGTGGCGTTGTCGGGTGGCGAACGGACTGGGTCGCTGAACTTGGACTCGCATTTGTGCTGAGGCTTGACGGGTTCGCATGGGCCTTCGCCATGCTGATCACCGGCATCGGTTTTCTGGTGGTGCTGTATGCCCGGTACTACATGTCACCCAGTGATCCCGTTCCGCGGTTCTTCTCCCTGCTGCTCGCCTTCATGGGAGCAATGCTGGGAATCGTGCTCTCCGGCAACCTGCTCCAACTGGTTTTTTTCTGGGAGCTGACCAGTCTCTTTTCATTCCTGCTGATCAGTTACTGGCACCACAACGCGGCGGCGAGAGACGGCGCGCGGATGGCGCTGGTGATCACGTCGACGGGTGGGCTTTGCCTCTTCGCCGGCGTGCTGCTCATCGGGCACATCGTCGGCAGCTATGACCTGGAGCAGGTGCTGGCTTCCGGAAACGCGATCCGTTCGCACGCGCTTTATGTCCCCGCACTCGTTCTGATCCTTCTCGGCGCTCTCACAAAAAGCGCCCAGTTCCCGTTTCATTTCTGGCTGCCGCACGCGATGGCCGCTCCAACTCCCGTTTCAGCTTATCTCCATTCGGCAACAATGGTGAAGGCCGGAGTGTTCCTTCTAGTGCGGCTCTGGCCGGCAATGGGTGGAACGAATGAATGGCTGTGGCTGGTGGGCTCGATCGGCCTGATCACGTTTTTTCTGGGCGCCTTTCTCGCCGTGTTCCAGCAGGATCTGAAGGGGCTATTGGCCTACTCGACGATCAGCCATCTCGGATTGATCACGCTTTTGACCGGACTCGATACCCCATTCGGACAGATCGCGGCGATTTTCCATATCATGAACCACGCGACCTTCAAGGCATCGCTGTTCATGGCGGCCGGCATCATCGATCACGAAACCGGCACGCGCGACATCCGCCGCCTTAGCGGGCTATGGGCCTTCATGCCGATTACGGCGACGCTGGCCATGGTGGCTGCCGCGGCAATGGCGGGAGTGCCGTTGCTGAATGGTTTTCTGTCGAAGGAAATGTTTTTTGCCGAGACGATCGAGGTCCATGACAATTCCCTCGTCGATCAGGCGCTGCCGTACATCGTCACTCTCGCCAGCACGTTCACGGTTGCCTATTCGCTGCGCTTCATTCGCGACGTGTTCTTCGGCCCGGCTCCAACCGGCTTGCCACGCGTTCCACATGAGCCGCCCCTGTTGATGCGACTTCCGGCCGAACTGCTCGTGCTGGCATGCCTCATCGTCGGTGTCGCGCCGGCTCTCACAGTGGCGCCGATCCTCGATACGGCTGCCCGGGCGGTTCTCGGCTCCGCGATGCCGGAGTACAGCCTTCGTCTCTGGCACGGAATTACGCCTGAACTTCTGATGAGCATCGTAGCGATGGCCGGTGGGTTGGGCGTCTACGTCATGCTGCGCTCCTACCTGCTCGCGCATGAGGGACCGCCCTTGCTCGGTCGCATCAATGGCAAGCGGATCTTTGACTGGGTGTTGGTGACATTGTCCTGGCGGTTTGCGCGATGGCTCGCCACCAATCTCGGCACGAGGCGTCTCCAACCACAATTGAGACTGTTGGCTGGCGTGGCGTTCGTCGCTGCTCTGCTGCCCCTCTACGCCCGCGGCCTCTCGCTGACGGGACCGTCAAGGAGGGAATTCGACCTCGTCTTTGGACTACTCTGGGTGGTGGGCGTTGGCTGCGCGGTGGCGGCCGCGGTCCAGGCCAAATTTCATCGGGTGGTGGCGCTGATACTGCTCGGGACCGCGGGTCTCGTCACCTGCGTCAGCTTCGTCTGGTTATCCGCTCCCGATGTCGCGCTGACGCAGATCGTCGTTGAGACGGTTACGACGGTTCTCCTGTTGCTCGGCTTGCGGTGGCTGCCGAAACGCATCGCGCGACCAGGCCCGGCAGAGGCGCCCGACAGCATTCGGTGGCACCGCGTTCGCGATTTCTCCATCGCGCTCCTCGCCGGGCTCGGTTTGGGCACGCTTGCGCTGGCGGCCATGCAGCTCCCGGACAACCACAGCATTTCGCGATACTTCGTGGAAAACGCCTACACGAAGGGGGGCGGAACCAACGTGGTGAACGTCATCCTGGTGGATTTTCGCGGGTTCGATACGCTCGGCGAGATCACCGTGCTTGCGGTCGTCGCACTGACCGTCTTTGCGCTTTTGCGCCGTTTCCGTCCGGCCCCCGAAAGCATTCCCGTTCCCGAACAGCAGCATGCCCAGGATGCCCACGACGAGGCTCATCCCGATCGACAGAAGGGCGACACTGCCAAAGACACGCTTGCTACCGCGGCATTGATGATGGGGCTGCTGTTTCCCGTGATCGGCGTCGTGGCCATTTTCCTTCTCTTGCGCGGGCACGACCTTCCGGGCGGCGGCTTCATCGCCGGCATCGCCATGGCAACAGCATTCATCCTGCAGTATATGGCTCGCGGCACGGTGTGGGTGGAAGCTCGTCTTCACGTCATGCCGGTGCGTTGGATGGGTTTCGGCCTCTTGCTGGCAGGGTGTGCGGGAGCTGCCGCCTGCGTTTTCGGACACCCCTTCCTGACCTCGTACTTTGCATATGCCGAACTGCCTCTGCTCGGTCGCGTCCCCACGGCCAGCGCTCTTCTCTTCGATATCGGTGTGTTCTCGCTCGTCGTCGGCGCCACGGTATTGATGCTCATCGCAATCGCGCATCAATCGCTGCGTCGCTATGGCGTGCCGCTCCAGGCGGGGCAACGCGCGCACGATGAGCGAGCGAAAGAGGAGTTGGTGTAATGGAGCTTAGCCTGGCCATCGGCATAGGTGCGCTTACGGCGTCCGGAGTGTGGCTGATCCTCAGGCCGCGCACGTTTCAAGTCATCATCGGGCTTTCGTTGCTCTCTTACGCCGTCAATCTCTTCATCGTGGCCATGGGACGGGTGCGGACGGGAGCGCCGGTGCTGATCGCAAAGGAGATCGGGGATGCAACGAAACATGCTGACCCGCTACCACAGGCGCTCGTACTGACTGCAATCGTCATCAGTTTTGCGACGACGGCGTTGTTCCTTGTCGTTCTCCTCGCGTCGCGCGGCCTGGCTCGCACCGATCACGTCGATGGTCAGGAGCCCGAGGCGTGAGCGGAATCGCAAATCTCGTCGTTGCGCCTATCGTCCTGCCCCTGCTTGCCGGCGCAGGCATGCTGCTCTTGAATGGAGAGCGGCACCGCAACATCGTGGCTGCGGTCAATGTCGCCGCAACGGTTGCACTCGTTTGCGTCGCGGTGATCTTGCTCGGAATGTCTGATTCGGGTCACCCCGGAATCAGGGAAGTCTATCGCCTGGGCGATTGGCCTGCTCCGTTCGGAATTGTCCTCGTTCTCGATCGGCTCTCCGCGCTCATGCTGCTCCTGACCAGCATCCTGGCGTTGGCGTCGGTTGTGTTCTCTCTTGCCCGTTGGCACCGGACAGGCGCGCATTTTCATCCGCTCTTTCAATTTCTGTTGATGGGCCTCAATGGTGCCTTCCTGACCGGCGATCTCTTCAACCTGTTTGTCTTCTTCGAGTTGTTGCTGGCCGCTTCGTACGGACTTCTGCTGCATGGTTCCGGTCTTGCACGGGTGAAGGCCGGGTTGCACTACATCGTCGTGAATCTGGTCGCGTCTCTATTGTTCCTGATCGGGGTCAGCCTGATCTATGGCGTCACCGGGACGCTCAATATGGCGGACCTCTCGGCGCGGATACCTGCAATCGCTGCGGAGAGCCGCGGTTTGCTCGAAGCAGGCGCCGGCATGCTGGCCGTGGCCTTCCTGCTCAAGGCCGGCATGTGGCCTCTGTGTTTCTGGCTGCCGACGGCCTACGCATCTGCGAGTCCACCGGTGGCGTCGATCTTTGCGATCATGACCAAGGTCGGCGTATATATCATCCTGCGTCTATCGCTGTTGCTTTTCGGTGAGGGCAGCGGCGCGTCAGCGGGCTTCGGCAGTGACTGGCTGTTGTGGGGCGGGGTGGCGACGATCGCCTTCGGAGCAATCGGCACATTGGCATCCCAAGACACCGCCCGTCTCGGCGGCTTTTCGGTGCTCGTATCCTCCGGAACCGTGCTGGCAGCCACCGGGACCGGGCAAGTCAGTGTCGCCGGCGGAGCACTGTTTTACCTGGTCAGCTCGACTCTCGGCATCAGCGCGTTCTTCCTTCTGGCCGAACTCATCGAGCGCGGCCGCGAACCCGGAGCTGACGTGATCGCCGTCACGCGAGAAGCTTACGGAGAAGACCACGGTGCGGACGATACCGAAGAGGAAGTCGGCATGGCCATTGTGGCCACGATGGGATTGCTCGGCGTCGCCTTTATCGGATGCGCCCTGGTCATCGCCGGGCTTCCGCCGCTGTCGGGGTTCATAGCCAAATTCGCGCTGCTGACGGCGGCGCTTCATCCTTCAGACATGCATCCGGGCGGTGCCGTTCCCGGCAGTGGATGGGCGCTCCTGTTGGCGCTCCTCGTGTCCAGTTTTGCGGCGTTGGTCGCGCTGACCCGAGCAGGTATCCGCTCCTTCTGGGCCTCGCCAGATCGCACCGTGCCGCGTGTGCGCCTGATCGAAATGGCGCCCATCATGTTCCTGTTGATCATTTGCGCGACCCAGACAGTGCTCGCCGGTCCGGTGATGCGTTTCATGCAGGCAACGGCGCAATCGCTGCACGCCCCGGCGGGCTACGTCAGCGACGTCCTGGAGATCAGCGTCCAAGGCAGCCGAAAGGCGGGTGGCGAATGACGCGATTCCTGCCCTTTCCGCGGGTGAGCTTCTGTCTTCTCGCATTGTGGCTGCTGCTCAATCAAGCAGTCACGGTCGGACATGTCCTCCTCGGTTGTGTGATCGCGCTCGTCGGCGGGCGGATCCTCACCGTGCTGGAGCTGCCAAGCACGCACGTCAGGCGACCCGGCGTCCTTCTCCGCCTGTTGGGATTGGTAGCGATTGATATCATCCGCTCCAACTTGGCGGTTGGCCGGATCATTCTCGGCTTTGGGCGCCGGCAGCGAAAATCCGGGTTCGTGAACATTCCGCTCGACATGCGCAATCCCTACGGACTGGCCATGTTGGCTTGCATCATCACCTCGACGCCCGGAACGCTGTGGGTGAATTTCGATGCACAGAAGGGCTTGTTGATGATCCATGTTCTCGACCTGGTCGATGAAGCCGAGTGGATCCGCACGATCAAGCAGCGCTACGAACGCCATCTGCTGGAGATATTCGAATGAGCCAGCTCTTGCTGATCTACGCGCTTGTCGCCGCACAGGTACTTCTGGTGTTGGCTATCGGCTGTGGCGCGGCTCGCATCTTTCGGGGGCCGCGAGCACAGGATCGCGTTCTGGGTTTCGACACGCTGTCCGTGAACGCGATGTTATTGCTTCTGACGTTCGGGATTCGATCCGGCGAAACGCTCTATTTCGAGGCGGCTCTGGCCATGGCCCTCTTCGGTTTTGTTGGTACGGTTGCGCTAGCGAAGTTTCTGCTGCGCGGCGAGGTGATGGAATGAACGGCATCGAACACCTGCCGCCCTGGGCTGCGGCTCTCACGGCATTTCTCCTTCTTGTCGGCGCCGCCGCCACACTGGTCGGTTCGCTGGGCCTTTTGCGGTTCGGCACATTCTACGAGCGGGTCCACGCGCCGACGCTCGGGACAACGCTGGGCACCGTATTCATTGCAGCTGCTTCAATCGTTTGCTTTTCGGTACTTCAGAGCAGGCCCGTGCTGCACGAAATCCTGATCATCGGGCTTGGCGTGGTAACCACGCCTATTGCGCTGACCGTATTGGTGGGCGCAGCGCGATTTCGCGATACCGCCGAAAAGAGTGCGCAAGTTCGCGGACCAGAGGGCAATTAGCGCGAGACGCGCGATTTTTTGGTTCCTTGACCGGCCAGTCGGTCAATCCAGGCTAAATGTCGCATTTGATTTCCTGCATCGCATGCCCACCTCTAAGTACATGATGCATGACGCTGAGTAGTAGGCGAGTTCGCCGAAGTCTTTGCATGTTGGCCGCCTGATCGGAGGCAATCAGCCCCGAACTCAGTCCATGCCGCGTTCGCGAGGGCTGGAAGCTCGGTGCCCGGCAGAGCGAGCAATGCACATGCCGCTCGCAAGCGAGCCGCACCGCAAACAGAGGCAGTGATGACTACAACGCTACGACGCCGGATTTATAGGACCCAGCTGCAGATCCGCCGGTAACCCGGACGATTCAGATCGTCCGGGATGGTACCTCAACATTTCTGCAACCAAAGCCGGGAGTTTCTCATGTCGGTGTTCTTCGCGCTGCTCGTCCTGACCTCATGGGTCATGTTCATCTGGATTTCAGATCCCGATGGCTTCCGCGAGGCATTCGCTCGCCGCCGAGCGCCAATTCCTCACGATCCTAAAAGGTGACGTTGGGAGGTTCACCTCCGTCACCGCGTACAACAGTTGCTTATGAGCGAGAAAGATATCGTGCGCCGCATGTTCGCGGGGCGCGATGCTTGGTTGCTTCTCGGCTCCAGATCGTCGGTCCAGGCCAAACCGGACGAACGAAGCTGGCAGGCAACAGCGTCATAGGCCCTCCGCAAGGCAACCGAATTGCCGCGCTGGTCGAGCTTGGCAGGCCATCGGGCCGGCGGCCGTTCGCAATTGTAAGGATTCTGACATGAATATCGTCGCTGCGACAGATTTCTCGACGCGGTCCAATCGCGCTTTGCGGCAGGCCGGCCTCCTGGCGCGCTCCCCTGATGCAACTCTGCACCTTGTTCATGTCGTCGACGAGGATCAGCCAGCCGAGCTGATCCGCATCGAAGAGCGTGAGGCACAGCGGGTGCTGGTTGAGCAGATCGCATCCATGCCGGAGCTGCAAAACGTTCAGTGCTACCCGATCGTGGTCAAGGGCCATCCCTTTGACGGGATATTGCGAGCGGCTGCAGCAGCCGACGCGGATCTCGTTGTAATGGGAGCCCATCGTAAGCAGTTTCTGCGCGACATCTTCACAGGCACCACAATCGAGCGTGTAATTCGCGGAGGAAGGTATCCGGTTCTGATGGTGAACAACGAGGCGCAGCGGCGCTATGAACGCGCTCTGGTGCCGGTCGATATGTCGGATACATCCGCCGATGCAATCCGCGTGGGGCTGTCCACCGGACTCTTGACACAGGGCGCAACAACGATCCTTCACGCCTTCTCGCCGATGACGAAAGCGCGATTGGTCCGCTCCGGTGCGAGCGCGGCCGTCATCAGCGGATATGTCGATAGCGAGCGTCTGAAGGCAACGGAGGAGCTGACGAAGTTTCTGGTGGCGAACAAGCTCGGCACGCAACGATGGTCTCTCCAGGTCGGCGAGGGCGGGCCCATGCAGGTCATCACCCGTGCTGTTTCGGAGAGGCAGCCTGACATGCTGGTGATGGGGACGCACGGGCGATCTGGATTGGTTCGGGCCTTGATCGGGAGCGTAACGGAAGAAGTCCTGCGTTCGTTGAGTGTGGACGTTCTCGTTGTTCCTCCCGCCGGCTCTGAACGCACAATGTCAAATCCGCTGATCGGCACCGACCCGAAGGCGTGACGCGTACCGCGGCTCATCGCTCGCCGGCGAACCCTTCTTTCCGCGAGACCACGGCTCCCGCTCTGTCGGCTGATCGATAGACTAGCGGCGCCGTCGTTCGCTGTCGCGCGCAGCCGGCTTTGCTGCTTGTGGTTTGGTTGAGCCCCGCGTGATCTTCAGCGGATCGCTGGCCGGAAAGGTTTGCTGCAATTGCCGGTCCAATTCCTCGTCGAGTTCCCGCTTCTCCCGCTGCTTCGATGTTTCGTCATGCTTTGGCATTGCTCAATCTCCGCGTTTAGCACTTGGTGACCGGCCGTCCGTGATCGGGAACAGTTGACGCCAAACCGAGCGGAATTGAGGATTTGGAATCAGCACGGATCTTGAAGTAACAGACCGGTGCTCGGGACATCAGCGTCGCTAGTCCCGCCCGCACGGGGGACAATAGTGTTTCTCGATCATGGCACCTGCGCTCCGGCATGAAAAAACCCGCGGCGGATTGCTCCGCGCGGGTGAACTTTCGATGATGCCATTCTGCCAGTGTTTTGCCCGACGTGTCAAAGCTGAACAGCACGACGGGCAGGGATGTATCGGTTCGGCAAACGCCTAGTTGGTGCAATCAAAATGGCTAATGATTTCAATACCCCCGCTACTGTGCATGGGGTTGTTTTTCGTTTTTTTGTTTTTGCGCCGCCGAAGCCGCACCTCAGCGCCGTCCGCGCGGTGCTTCCGCCTTGGCCGGCGGCTCGGTCTGCGGTCCGCAGCTCGCGGCAGCGAGGGTTGACTGCGCTTGCGGCATCAGGCCGGGCTCGGGGGCGAGCGCCTTCATCACGATCAGGCCGGTGGTGCTGGGGGAATCGATGATCAGGCGGTCGGCGGCGGTGATCTCTTCGTCTTCGGGCAGCTCGTTGTGCTGCGGCTCGGTCATCAGGTCGAGCTCGATCACCTTCTTGCCGGCCGAGCGGTCGTTGATGGCGTAGTAGGCGATCTCGTTGCGGGTGTAGAACGACACCGACGTGTAGGCCTGGCTGACGGGGACCGTCAGCTTGATCGGCCCGTTCGACAGATCGTAGCGGCAGATCGCGAGCGCAAAGGCCGGGTCCATGAACGGCATCGGCGAGGTCTGCGGATCGGCGAGCGGAAGCTGCGTGACGGCGTTGAGTTTCGTCATCGGCGTCAGCCGCGAATAGGCGTCCTGGGTCGCGATCCGCGGCAACGCCAGCACGCTGACGAGATGGACCACGAGGCCCAGCACCACGCCGGCAACGATGGTGAACAACAGCCGGATCATGAGCAGCCCGCCGTCGTGATCGTGGGCATCGGCGCGTCGCGCTGGGTGCGCGTGGCAACGCCGACCGGGGTGTCGTAGAGCCGCAGCATCAGCGTGTAGCGTTCGATGCCGCCAGTCGGCAGCCAGTTGCCGGCGCGCGAGCGCGAGGCGATGCGGATCTCGAACGAGCCGTCGGACTGCCGCACGATCTCCTGGCTGGTGAAGCCGTAGCGCTGCAGCGAATTGGGAACGAGATGACCCTTGCGGTCATAGAGCGTCAGCGTCCAGAACCGTGCCGGCGGTGTCACGCCGGAGACCACGACGTCGCAGCGGCCGTCGAGCACCTTCTTCTTGTCGTCGGCGGTGGCGGTGAAGGCGACGCCGTCGCCGGTGCCGATAGGCAGCTCGCCGTTGCGCACGATGGTGGCGCGCGAATAGGGATCGACGTCGGCGGTGCCGGTGCGCGGACGCGCGGTCCAGGGGCCGATGGTCAGCGCGCCGATCTCGGTGCCGCGCGTCGTCGTCATCCAGGTCGCGCCGACGCCCACCACGGTTGCGAGCAGAAGGGCCGTCAATGTGATCAGGATCAGCCGCACTTGTTCGGTCAGTTCTTGCGCGGGGCGGATGCGTTCGCATTCTCTTCCGCATAGTTCTGCGGGAAGGCGAGCGCGCTCGTGGACGATGCCGGTTTGGCTTGCTTGGGGTCGGTGGCGGCCGCTTTGGCCGCGGTCCTGGCCGCGTCATCCAGCAGCTTCTCGACGCGCACCAAAACGTCGGCGCCGCGCTTGGTCAATACGGGCGGCGGACCGGGCTTGGTCTCCAGCACCTTCGGCGCCGCATTGGCCTGTGCGTTGGTGATCCGCTCGGGCGGCAGCTTCTGGCCCATGCCGATACCGGCGATCTCCCGGACCTCGACGCCCTGATGCGCCGCGAGCATGATGTCGTGCCAGGTCTGCGCCGGCAGCGAGCCGCCGGTCATGCGGTTGGTCGGCGAATAGTCGTCATTGCCGTACCAGACCGCGCAGGTGAAATTGCCGGTGTAGCCGACGAACCAGGCGTCGCGATACGCATTCGTCGTGCCGGTCTTGCCCGCGGTCGGAATGCCGTCGAGGGCTGCGCGGCGCGCGGTGCCTTCGCTGACGACGTGGCTCATCATGCCGGCCATGTCGGCGGCTACGGAGGCGGGAATCGCCTGGCGCGGCTTCGGCCCGTCGCGGTCCCAGCGCCAGACCGGATCGCCCGCGCCGGTGCGCACTTCCAGCACGGAATGCGGCGTCACTGCCTTGCCGCGGTTGGGGAAAGTCGCGTACGCCACCGCGTGCTCGAGCACGGTGACTTCGTCCGAGCCGATCGGCAGCGACGGCGTGTCGGGCAGCGGTGCCTTGAGGCCGAAGCGGCGCGCGACCTCGACGATCTTGGCGCGGCCGATCTTGGCCGGGTTCGGCGCCTTCGGCTGCTCCTTCTGGCCGATCGCGATCGACAGCTTGACGGGTACAACGTTGATCGAGCGCGTGATCGCCTGCGTCAGTGTCACCGCGCCGGAATAGGAATGGCCATAGTTCTGCGGGCACCAATTGCCGATGCAGACCGGGCCGTCGACCACGATCGAATTCGGCGTGAAGCCGTTGAGGAGCGCGGTGGTGTAGACGTAAGGCTTGAACGACGAGCCCGGCTGGCGATAGGCGTCGGTGGCGCGGTTGAACTGGCTGGCGCCGTAGTCGCGGCCGCCGACCATGGCGCGGATGCCGCCGTCGAGATCGGAGACGACGGTCGCGGCCTGCGTCGCGTGATAGTCGCGGCCGAACTGGCGCAGCTGGTTCTCGACCGCGTCCTCCGCCGCCTTCTGCACGTTGGTGTCGATCGCGAGCCGGACCACGAAGACGCGCTCAGTGTAGGATTTCGGGAAGGTGTCGACCAGCTTGCGCATCTCGTCGAAGGCGTAGTCGAGATAATAATTCGGCGACGCCTCGTAGCGGCGGTCGACCGCGAAGGCGGGGTTGCGGCGGGCGCCGAACACCTGGCCCTCGGTCATGAAGC
>NZ_JADPJF010000148.1:459857-475879 GCF_023073295.1 Bradyrhizobium sp. 23
CGTCGACGAGATTGTCGAGAACGACATTGGCGCGGGCGCGGGCGGCGGGCAGGTTGATGTGGGGCGCGTATTTGGTCGGCGCCTTGAACAGGCCGGCGAGCATCGCGGCTTCGGCGAGCGTCACGTCACGTGCCGACTTGTTGAAGTAGAAATGCGCGGCGCCGTCGACGCCGAAGGTGCCGCCGCCCATATAGGCGCGGTCGAGATACAGTTTGAGGATCTCGTTCTTGGTCAGGCGCCATTCCAGCCAGACCGCGAGGAAGGCTTCGTTGACCTTGCGCTCGATGGTGCGCTCGTTGCTCAGGAACAGGTTCTTGGCGAGCTGCTGGGTGATCGAAGAGCCGCCCTGGCGGACGCCGCCGGCCTGGGCGTTGGTGACGAGCGCGCGCGCGGTGCCGGCGATGTCGATGCCGAAATGCTCGTAGAAGCGGCGGTCCTCGGTCGCGAGCGTCGCCTTGATCAGCACGTCCGGAAAATCTTCCAACGGGATCGAATCGTTGTGCTTGATGCCGCGGCTGCCGATCGGGTTGCCGTAGCGGTCGAGGAAGGTCACCGCGAGGTCGGACTTCTTCAGCCAGTCCTCGTCCGCGGTCTCGCGGAAGGCGGGGATGGCGAGGGTCAGCATCACAACCAGGCCGCCGAGGCCCAGCGTCGCGGCCTCCGACAGCGGCTCGATGAACACCCAGCGCTTCCAACGCCCGACATAGAAGCGGTCCATGAAGGTCGAGTAGCGCTCGTAGAGCTCGCGGATGCCCTTGGCCGAGGAGAACAGCGAGGAGTCGATGCGCGCATCGAGGTCCAGGAAGAAATTCCGGATCCGGGCCTTCCAATGCGGTGGTATGATCTGGCGCACCTAGAACCCTTGCGGCTTGGTTCGAAAGCGTTCAAGCACCCGGCCGGGGGCGGCATCGAGACGTCTTGCGGGAGTGTTGCGGCAAACCCAAGGCGCCCGGCCAGCGACGGTGGGGACTCGCTGTTCCTTCTAGCCGAGCAGGGCCTATAAACCAATGGTCACGCTTGCGATTTTGAACAACAGGCCTAATTGACCCCGGTTCATTACGGGCCTCACGCGGGCGTTGCTTGCAGCCCCACGGCCGCACGCCCTAGATGGCACCAACCGTAGCTCTTTCGAACTTTTGTTGAGGCGCATGACCGCAGCTCCCAAACGACCTTCAGGCCAGGAAGGATTCTTCTGGAAAACCAAGACGTTGGAAGAGATGTCGGGGCCCGAATGGGAGAGCCTGTGCGACGGCTGCGGCCGCTGCTGCCTGAACAAGCTCGAGGAAGATGGCACCGGCGACATCTATTTCACCCATGTCGGCTGCAAGCTGCTCGATGGGGTGACCTGCGGCTGCAAGGACTACGCGAATCGTTCCGACAAGGTTCCGGACTGCGTCCGCCTGACCCCGGCCAATGTCCGCACCCTGAACTGGCTGCCGCCGAGCTGCGGCTACAAGCTTGTTGCGGAAGGCCGCGACCTCTATTGGTGGCATCCCCTGGTGTCAGGCGATCCCGACACCGTGCATGACGCGGGCGTCTCCGTACGCGGACGGGTCGAAGGCAGCGAGGTCGAGATTCCGGACGATGAGCTCGAGAACCACATCGTGCAGTGGCCGGCGCAGCTGCCAAAACGGGCGCGCCTGAAGCGACGTCCGAAGGACTGATCCGCCGCACCAGGTAGATCACGTCCTCGCGATGGCCGTGGGGTGGGATGCTCCCATGCGCCGCGGTGCCTGCCTGAGAAGAACTTTGCGGTCTACATTGACTGCATAGAACGAATCCTTCGCGGTGTTGCGCCGCCTCATGGCTTCCGGTCGAGATGAACAAGTTCGAGCGGCAGAGCAGTTCTGCCGACACCCAGACATTGCCCGACGACATCGCCGAGGAATTGTCGCGCCTTCCGAGCGAGGTCTTGAGCGTCGATGACGCTCCTTCGCTCGCGCCGCCGGCGCCGCTGTCGCAGGACGAGGTCCGCACCATCGTCATCAGCCTGATGTTGACGATGTTCCTGGCCGCACTGGACCAGACCATCGTCGCCACCGCGCTGCCGACCATCGGACGCCAGTTCCACGACGTCTCCAATCTCTCCTGGGTCATCACCGCCTATCTGCTCGCCTCGACCGCGGTCGCGCCGGTTTTCGGCACGCTCAGCGACATCTACGGGCGCCGTGTGATGATCATCATCTCGCTCAGCCTGTTCGTCGCGGGCTCGGTGCTGTGCGCGATCGCTCCGAACCTGCCGATGCTGATTCTTGCACGCGGTCTCCAGGGACTGGGTGGCGGCGGCATCATGCCGGTGGTGCAGACCGTGATCTCCGACGTCGTGAGCCCACGCGAGCGCGGCCAGTATCAAGCCTATTTCTCCAGCGTCTGGATGGTCGGCGGCATTCTCGGCCCGGTCATCGGCGGCGTGTTCGCCGAGCATCTGCACTGGTCGATGATCTTCTGGATCAATGTGCCGCTCGCGGCGGCGGCGATCGCGTTGCTGCTGCCCAGGATGAAGAAGATTCCGGTGTTCCACCGCAAGCGCAAGGTCGACTGGATCGGCGGCGTGCTGCTGATGGCCTCTGCCGTCGTCTTCATGCTGGTGCTGACCTGGGGGGGCACGCGCTTCCCGTGGCTCTCGCCCACCGTGCTTGCGATGGTGGGCGGCGCTGTAGCGCTCGCGGTCACCTTCGTGTGGCACGCGCGCCGGGCGGAAGAGCCGTTCCTGCCGCTGCCGCTGCTCGGAGGATCGGTTGTGCCGTTCGGGCTGACGGCCGGCGGTTGCGCGCTCGGTGCGATCACGGGCCTCACGGTGCAGCTGCCGCTCTATTACGAGGCGGTCTATCACCTCAGCGCCAGCGAAGCGGGCCTCGCGCTGATTCCGCTCGCGGCGGTCTCGACCTGCGGCGCGGCCATCGCTGGTCGCACCATGGCGCGGGCCAAGCACTACAAGCGGGTCGCCATCGTAGGAACGTCCTGGGCAGCGCTGTGCGGCCTCGGCCTCACGTTGACGACGTTGCCGCTCTGGGCGCTGCTGACGCTGATGGCTGCGTTTGCGCTTGGCCTCGGCACCACCTTTCCGGTCTGCGTCGTCTCGGTGCAGAATTCGGTCGCCCGTCCGCAGGTCGGCACCATCACGGGCGCGTTGAACTTCTTCCGCTCGCTTATGTCCTCGTTCACGGTTGCGGCGTTCGCGGCCATCCTGCTCATCGCGCTCGGTGCCGACGTTCCGCTCGCCGGCGAGCATCACGGCGCCGTCAATGCGATCCCCGCGGACGACATGCGGCATGCGTTCCGCTACGTCTTCGGCGCCGCCACCGCGCTGATGGCTGGCGCCGCGCTCTGCCTGATCATGATGGAGGAGCGGCCGCTGGCCGGTCCGTCCACGACGCAACCCGTCGAGATGGCGGAATAAGAACCGCTAGCCGCGGCGTCCGTCCGGAAAGCTGCTGCTTCGCGGCAATCGAATCGTGAACTCGGTGAACGCGCCGGGCTCCGTCGCGACGTCGATTGTGCCGCCGTGCTGCTTCACCACGATATCGTGGCTCATCGACAATCCGAGGCCGGTGCCTTCGCCGGCCGGCTTGGTGGTGAAGAACGGATCGAACATCTTTTCCTTCACCTCGTGCGGAATGCCGGTGCCATTGTCGCGGATGCGGATCTCGATACTGTCGCCCCGGTCGCGTGTCGCGGCGATCACTACCGGCTCGTAATCGGCGGCGCCGTCATCCGACTTGCGCTTGGCGACCGCGTGGAAGCCATTCGAGATTAGGTTCAGCAGCACCCGGGTGATCTCCTGCGGAAACACTTCCGCTTGTCCGGCCGCCGGATCGAGCTCGCGCTTCAGCGTCACGTCGAACTGTGGCTTCTCGGCGCGGGCGCCGTGATAGGCGAGGTTGAGGCTCTCCTCGACCAGTGCGTTGATGTCGCTCAGCCGATGCTCGCCGCCGCCCTCGCGGGAATGCAGCAGCATGTTCTTGACGATGGAGTCGGCGCGCCTGCCATGCTGCACGATCTTCGCGAGATTGTCCTTCAACAGTCCGGTCAGCTCGTCGACCTCGCTACGAACGTCGTCCGCGAGCGGGACAGGCGCGAGCGCCGCGTTCAGCTCGTCCGTCAGCTCGGCGGAGAGCGATGCAAAGTTGTTGACGAAGTTGAGCGGGTTCTTGATCTCGTGCGCGATGCCGGCGGTGAGCTGGCCGAGCGAAGCCAGCTTCTCGGTCTGGACCAGCCGGTCCTGGGCAGCGCGCAAATCGTCGAGCGATTTGGCGAGGTCCCGGGTGCGGTCCTGCACCTCGTTGAACAGGCGCGTGTTCTCGATGGCGATCACGGCCTGGTCTGCAAAGGTCTTGAGCAGGGCGATCGCCTTGTCCGGGAAAGGACCGGCCTCCGGCCGCGTCACGCCGATGGTGCCGATCGCGACGCCGTCGCGTAGCATCGGGATCACGAGGATGCTGCGATAGCCTCGCGTCCGCGCCAGCTCTCTCATGGCGTCCGTGAGGTCGGGCTCGTTCTGCATGTCGCTGCGGAATGCGAACTCTCCGCTTCTTGCCACCCGGCTGTGAATGCCGGATGCCGACAGCGGCACCGGGAACGAATTGAGCAGCTCTTCATTGCCGGCTTCGTTGTCGGTGCTGAAGGCGGCCAGGTGCAGCAGGTCGTCGATGACGCGCGTGACGGTGGAGGAATGTCCGCCGACCAGGGACTTGGCGCTGTCGGAGATCGCCTGGAACACCGGCGTCACATCCGCGGGCGAGGCCGCGATCACCTTGAGGATGTCGGCGGTCGCGGTCTGCCGTTCCAGCGCTTCCCTCGTGGTGTTGAACAGGCTGACATTCTTGATCGCAATCACCGCTTGGTCAGCGAAGGTCTGCAATAGCCGCACGTGATGCTCGCCGAACGCGCCGGTCGCGCGCCGCGTGGCGATGATGACGCCGATCGCCGCGCCGTCGCTCATCAAGGGCGCGAACAGCATGCTGCGGTAGCCCCGGGCGCGCGCGATGTCGCGGGCTGCGGGTTCGACTTCGGTGTCGGGCAATTGCGCCGCCACACCATTGGCCACGAGCCGGTAGGGCGGGAACTGCGCGAATGGCACCGGGAACGAGGCCTGCAGCACGCGATCGCCGGCCGGATCGGTCGGCGTGAACGCCGCAAGGTGCGCCGCGCCCCCAATGTAGCGCAGCACCGCGGTGGAGAAGCCGCCGATCAGCCGGTTGGCATTGGCCGCGATGGCGTCGAACACCGGCTGTACGTCGGACGGCGAGGCGGCCATCACTTTCAGAATGTCGGCGGTGGCGGTCTGACGCTCCAGCGTCTCGCGTGTCTCGTTGAACAGGCGCGCATTCTCGATCGCGATCACTGCCTGATCGGCGAAGGTCTGGAGCAGCTGGACGTGGTCGGCTGCGAACGCGCCGGGCTCGGCGCGCGTGACGCTGATCATGCCGACTGGCGTCGCCCGATTCATCAGGGGCATGAACAGCACGCTGCGGAAGCCGCGCAGCCGCGCAAGGTTCCGATTCAGCTCCGGGACCTCCGCGGCTTCGCTATCGGGAAACTGGATCGTCTCGCCGCCACGCACCAGCGCAAAGGTCGGAAAGTCGGCAATCTTGCGCGGGAACGACGCCTTGAGCCCTTCGTCCGCCTCGGGGCTCGTTGGTGTAAACGCCACGAGGTGGAGCTCGTCCTCGATGAACTGAAGCACGGTGGCGGAGAAGCCGCCGAGCAAGCGCCGGGAGCTGGACGCGATCGCCTCGAAGACCGGCCGGGCATCGGACGGAGAGGCCGCGATGGTGCGCAGAATCCCGGCGCTGGCGTTCTGACGATCGCGCGCAATCGCGAGCTCGCTGCGAAGCTGCGCGTTCTCGGCTGTGGCCGCCTGCAACAGGCGTTTAAATTCCGCGATGTCGTTGGAAGGGGCGGTCATTCGCAATCCGGCTTGATGCCGCGACAAGCGCGGCACCGAGGCGGATTATCACATCTCCTGCGGCCGGAGCCAGCCTCCGCGACAGCGAGTTTTGCTGCCGGAATCCGGCCCGCTTCACGTGCCCGGCCGCGACACCTCGGTCTCCTTGCTGGTGATGAACTCCAGCAGCACGGGAACGCCTTCCTGCGTCTTCTGGATGCCGCGCCTGATCGCGGGGGTGATGTCCTCAGGTCTCGTCACCCGCTCTCCATAGCCGCCGAAGGCGCGCGCCATCGCGGCGTAGTCTCCGGAAATGTCGGTCGAGCGATATTTCTCGGTCGAGACCGGCATCACCTTCAATTCGATCGCCATTGAAAAATTGTTCAGCAGGATCGACATGATCGGGATGCGCTCGCGTACCGCGGTCTCGAAATCCATGCCGGTGAAGCCGATCGCGGCGTCGCCCCAGACATTGATGCAGAGCTTGTCAGGCTTTGCGAGCTTTGCGCCCATGGCCAGCCCAAGGCCGTAGCCGAGTTGCGTCGTCTTGCCCCAGCCAAGATAGGTGAGGGGCTCGACCGACTTCCAGAACGGCGAAAGCTGGTCGCGGGGGCTGCCGGCATCGTGGGTGATGATGGTGTTGCGGATGTCGACGGTATGTTGCAGGTCCCACAGCACGCGATAGGGGCTCAAGGGCGCATCATTGCTGGTGAGCTTCGGCATCCATTTCGCCAGCCACTCCTTGTGCGAAGCCGCGATCTCGGCTGCCACCGCCGACGCGTCGCGATCCGCGCTGACGGTCTTGCCGATCTCCTCCAGCAGCGCGTCGAGCACAAGCCCGGCATCGCCGACGAGGCCAATCCTGGCTTCCACGTCCTTGTTGAGATGGTTCGGATCGAGTGTGGAGTGGATGATGGTTTTGTCTTTGGGCATCGCGATGCCGAAGCTTGTTTCAGTGAAGGAGCAGCCGATGCCGAAAATGAGGTCGGCCTCAGCCAGAAACTTCGGCACGGCGCGCGGCACCGCAAGGCCGCCGGAGCCGAGCGAGAGCGGATGCGTTTCCGGGAAGGACGATTTGCCCCCAAGGCTGGTCGTGACGGGAATGGCGAGCCGTTCGGCCAGCCGCTTCAGTTGTGGCCACGCCTGGGCGTAATGCACGCCCTGGCCGGCATAGATCGCCGCGCGCTTGGCGTTGACGAGCAGGTCGGCCGCCTCCTTCATATGAATGGGATCCGCGCCGTAGCGGGTGCGCAGCACAGGCGTGTAGTTCAGCGGCTCCGGCACCTCCTCGTTCCACATGTCCGCAGGGATCTCGACGATCACAGGGCCGCCGCGGCCGTTCTTCAGCTTGGTAAAGGCGCGGCGAAAAATGTTGGCGACTTCCGCGGCCAGGATGATCGGCTCCGACGATTTCGAAAACGCCTTCATCGCCTCGCTGGAATTGAAGTTCGGCTCGATATGCGCAAGCCTGCGCTGATAGCCCATTGGCAGCACCAGTACGGGAACGGATTCGCCGTAGCATTGCGCAACGCCGCCCATCGCATTCTCCGCACCGGGGCCATGCTGCATGCAGAACGCGCCGATCGAGCGTCCCGATGTCACCCGCGAGATCGCATCCGCCATGTGGATGCCGACGCGCTCCTGCCGCACCATCACCGGCCGGATATCGGCCTTGGCCGCATGCTCGATCAGATGGTTGACCGGATAGCCGCAGAGGATCCCGATCCCCTCGCGCTTCATGATTTCCGCAATCGCGGTGCCGAGCTTCATGGCGTCTCTCTCCCTGGCGTAGGCCGGTTGCTCCGGCCGATTAGGGGAGAGAGGATCAGGAAATCCGGGGAGGGTAAAGCGCGGACGATGAGAGTCGCGGTGGGTCAGCTATGCAGCGAGTGCCATAGCCCGGATGGAGCGCAGCGCAATCCGGGGCCGTTCCACCCGGATAGACCAGTGACGAATTTCGCTGCGCTCCATCCGGACTACGACCGCTACTTGCAGCTTTGGCAGATCATCAGCTTGCGTTTCAGCGACTCGTCTTCTTGATCGATCAATTGCTCAGCGGCGCCTTTCGCACCCGGATCGGCCCTGGAGCCCTTCGCATTGCGTGACCTCACAGGCGGGACTACCTGGCTCGAGGTGTCGTTGCCGTCGCCGATACCTACGCTGAAGCCATCGTAGTCGGCAGCTGGGTTCGGCGCCGATGGAAGCCCGCCGATCACCGGCGGCGAAGCTTCTCTGATGGATGCTGCCGGCGGAGGTCTGGAAGTTTTGGCGCCCGCATGCGGCGGCGATGCATTGGGCGGAGAAAGCGAAACCGACGGCGCGGCCGAAGTCTGCCCTCTCGCGCTGTCCTGCGACCAGACGCCAACAAAGATGAGGCTGAAAGCCAAGAGCATCACGCTTCTCATCCGCATCCTTCAAGCCGCCGTGGTTCGTCGATTGACAGTGTGAAGCGTATCAGGACCCGCATGGTCGTCAAAGCGCCGCAGCCCGGATTTCGCTACCGGGAATATAGTTCACAAAGCGTGACCGGCCCGCCGCGCACCAAGCCAGGCCCTGTCAAGTCAAAGAGGAATTTAACGCTTGCGCCCTAACTTGCGCTCGCCATGAGTGACCAGGTCGTCCACAGCGAGGTTCAACCGTTTTCGGCGCGTGCGGCGCTTCCCTGGCTGGTGAGCCTTGGCGTCTATGGCCTGCTGCTGATCCTTGGACCGCGGCTGCTCAATGATCCCGACAGCTATTCCCACATCGAGGTCGGGCGCTGGATCATCGCGCATGGCACGCTGCCAGCGACCGACCCATTTTCCTTTTCGAGGCACGGCGCTCCCTGGATCACCTTCGAATGGCTCTCGGAGGTGATCTACGCCGCAGCCTACGCGCTCGCCGGCTGGCCAGGCGTCCTCGTCGTCGGCGCCGCGGCGATAGCGCTCGCCTTTGGCCTGTTCACCTTCTTCCTGCTGCGCGAGCTTTCGCCGACCCAGACGCTGCTCATGGTGATCGTGGCCGTCATCCTCTTGGCGCCGCATATGCTGGCGCGGCCACATGTACTGGTGCTGCCGCTGATGGTGACCTGGGCGGCGGCCCTGGTACGCTGCATGGATTGTCGAGGGCCTCCGCCGTACTGGGCCCTTCCGCTGCTGGTCGTGTGGGCCAATCTGCACGGCAGTGTGGTGCTGGCGCTTGGACTGATCGGCCCTGCAGGGCTCGAGGCGCTGCTCTGCGAGGAGCGTAGTGAATGGCCACGCGTATTCCTGCGTTGGCTGCCGTTCACGGCGCTTGCGGTCGCGGCGTCCTGCCTGACCCCCTACGGGCCGGAACCGCTGCTGATGCCGCTGACCACGCTCGGCCTCGGCCCCGCGCTCGGTTGGATCGCGGAATGGCGGCCGCAGGATTTCAGCCATATAGGCTTCTTCGAGCTGTTGCTGCTGGCCGGGATCTTCGCGCTCTCGCGCGGCGTGACGCTGCCGGTGGTCCGGGCCTTGGTCGTGATCGGCTTGCTGCATTTCGCGCTGGCCCAGATCCGCAATGCGGATCTGCTGGCCATGCTGGCGCCGCTCTATCTGGCGGCTCCGCTGGGGCGAAAGTTCGGCGGACCGATTGGGAAAGATGCGGCCGGCTCGTCGCGCCGCCTGAACCTGGCCGCCCTCGGTGTGTTGATTGCGGTGAGCGGGGCGACGCTGGCCCGTGATATACGGCCGGCTCCGGCCATCACCCCTCAGGCTGCCATCGCTGAAGCCAACCTCGCCGCAGCGGGGCACGTGCTCAACGATTATACCTTCGGTGGCTATTTGATCTTTGCCGGCATTCCCACCTTTATCGACGGTCGCGGTGAACTGTACGGGGGAGCGTTCATCAACCGCTACAATCGCGCCCTGGCGCTCGTCGATCTCGGCGACTTTCTCAGATTGCTCGACGAATACAGCATCGGCGCGACGTTGCTCGCGCCGGGGACGCCGGCTATAGCGATGCTGGACCGGCTGCCCCAATGGCAGCGCGTCTACAGCGACGACGTGGCGGTCGTGCACAAGCGGCGAGATATACCGCAAAGATAGATCAAGCGGTCCCGTAGGCGGCGTATTGGCCGCCGAGCGGCACGCCGCTCAGGGTCGCTTCGAGACGCCGCGACGGCTTGGTGTCGCAGGGCAGCAGCAGGAAATGGCGCGCACCGATCTCGCGCAAGCCGCCGGCAGCCATCAATTTTCGGGTTGTGCCGGCCCCGAGCAAGACGGCGTCCCGGTCGAACTCACAACGCGCGACGGCAAGACGGGTCAGCGGGTTGTACGGATTGTGCTCGATGACGCAGACGAGTCCACCGGGGCGCGTCACGCGCCGCATCTCCGCGATGAATTGCGCCCATTCCGTTGGCACGAGATGGTGCATCACGCAGACGGCCGTGACCAGATCGAAGCTGGCATCGTCGAAAGGAAAGGTGCGGCCGTCGAACTCACGGTAGTCGACCCTGCCGTTGTCAGCGCGCGCCTGCGCCAGGCTGGCCGACGAGACGTCGATGCCGCTCAAGCGGCCGACCATGCCGTGCAGCAGTGGATGAAGGCTGCCTACGCCGCAGCCGACGTCCAGCATGTCGGGCCTCTCCGTGTCGAGCCGCTGCGCGATCAGGTTGCCCAGCAGATCGGCCTTGGCGCGCATGAAGAAATGATGCGGCAAGCCGGAGAAGTCGATCGAGGATTGGACCACGTCACGGTAGTTGTCGTGATAGCCGTCGAAGAGCTCGGTCATGCGCTGTGTCACTCGTTGACGGCGTGGATCGCGGGTGCGGCTGCCGCCTCGTTGCGGTCGAAGCCAGCGCGGGTCTGCACCACGTAGAGCGGTCGACGTTTCACCTCGGCATGGATGCGGCCGACGTAAAGCCCCACGATACCCGTCATCAGCATGTTCATTCCACACAGCAGGGACATGACGACCATCGTCGAGGACCAGCCGGTCACGAGATGACTATCGTTGCTGAGCCACAACAGGATCACCCAGCCGCCATAGAGCAGTGCCAGACCTGAGACCGTCAATCCGCACCAGATTGCCAGGCGCAAGGGCAGATCGGAAAAGCCGAGCGCGGCGTTCATCGCGAGCCGCAGCATCTTGAACAGCGGATATTTGGTCTCGCCCGCTGCTCGCTCGAGGCGGTGGAAGGTGACCTCCGCCTGCCGGAAGCCGAGCCAGGCGATCATGCCGCGTACGAAGCGGTCCTGCTCCGGCATCTGCCGAAGCGCGTCGAGCACCTTGCGATCGATCAGGCGGAAGTCGCCGACGTCGGCGGGGATGCCGACCGAGGACATCCTGCCGAGAAGCCGGTAGAACAGATGCGCGGTCGCGCGCTTGAATCGGCTTTCGCCGTCGCGCGACAGGCGGCGGGCGTGGACGATGTCGTTGCCTTCCTGCCATTTTGCGATCAATTGCTCGATCACTTCGGGCGGATCCTGCAAATCGGCATCCATGACGATGATCGCTTCACCTTGCGCGGCGTCCATGCCGGCGGTGATGGCGATCTGATGCCCGAAATTTCGCGACAGGCCGATATAGCGAAAGCGCGGGTCGCGCGTGGCGAGTGCCTGTAGCACGATCGAGCTGGAATCGCTGCTGCCGTCGTCAACGAAGATCGCCTCTGCCGGCCCGTCGAGCCGGGACAAGACGAGGTCGAGCCTGCGCAGCAGCACCGGCAGCACGGCTTCCTCGTTGAACACGGGGATGACGAGGCTGTAGCGGATCGACTGGAAATTGGCCGCCATGCGAGAGAGTCCAACTCGTTGCAGGAGCGGAAGTCTATGCCGGCGGTGGTTAAGGTCGCCTTGCCACAACCATTAAGGATATGGGGCACCGCGGTGGCTTCCAAAAGGCGGGTGCAGATGGTGATGCCCGATTAACCACGCTGGGCAGCCGCGGCTTCGGCCTAGGACTTGCGGTCTAGGACTTGCGGCGGATCTTGTAGAGAACAAATCGCTCAGAGGTGTCCAGCGCTTCCAGCAGATCCGGCAGCGGGTTTGCGGCTCGCGGCCCGAGGACATAGAGATAGTCGAAGTCCTGATGCCAGGTGCGGACGAACGGCGGAACGCCTGCCGGCGGCCGGCTTGCCGCAATCGCGGTAAGCACGCCCAGCGGCACCGGCCCCCCGTAGGGAATGGCAAGACGGCGCACGTCCTCGCGTGGCCGCACGGGCTGCTTGCCCGCTTCCGTGAATAGATTGGGCACGAACGCGTTGGCATAGTGCACGGCCAGCGTAGGTGCATAGTACATCGGATATGAGGTGAGGTCGGCGAAGGGCGGGTCTCCATTGTCGTCCGTGCTGGCGACGAGGATGCGCGAGCCGCGATCGATCTTGTGGAACGACTCGACGATGGCCGCATAGTCGGTGCGGTAAGGCAGCCACACCGTGAGCACGACGGCGAGATTGATCAGTATGACGCCACTGATCGCGGCGAGCGCTGCCATTCTCCACGCCCGGCTGGGCAGCGTCAGCGAGCAGAAGGCCGGCAGGATCAGAGCCGCAGCGGGAATGACGCGCAGGTCGACGAACGAGGTTCCGAACAGCTTCGAGGGAATGACGACGTAGAGCAGCGCGAAGCCGATCGCGAGCCAGGTCCCGGCTGTTTCGAGCTTGAGGACGCCGCGTCTTGCGGCGAAGAACAGCGAGACCATCAGCGTAAGCCCGGTCGCCGCTGCGATTGTCAGATTGTAACCGTTCATGATGCGCAACGGCCAGATCGGCTTGAATCCGATGAACCAGCTCGTTCCTTCGCTTCCGATCGATCCCGCGGTCATGCGCATGATCCCAAAGAGGGCAAGCGCCGGTATGGCCAACGCGCCGAGCCGCGCGGCGGCGACCCCGTACGACCTTCGCCCATGGCGGATGCGCGAGAGCTCGTAGACGCCGAGCGTCGCGCCATAGACGCCGAGGGAGAAGAAATGTGCTGCAAACAGCGCAGCGACGAAGACCATGTTGACGACGAAACGCAGTGGCCATGGGCGCTCCGCGAGCATCAGATAGACGGCGATGCCGCAAAGAGCGAGGCCCAGTCCGAACTCGAAATTCACGAAGCCCCAGCTGAACGGCAGACAATAAAGGAAAGCGAGCGCCGCAAAGCCGGCGAGATGGACCCGTCCCTTCCGGGCCCATTCGAGCAAAAGCGCGCCTCCGACGATCAGCAATTGGCTCAGGAGCAGAAACAGGCGCGTGGCGTTCTCGACGTTGATCAGCCGCGCCATTTGCGGGACCAGCAGATCCATTCCAAGGTTGGGATAGAATGCCCAGGCCACTTCGTAATACGGATTGGCATTGGGAGTGCCGTTCTGGCTCAGAATGTACATCCGGGCGAGATGATTGGGATAGTCGACCATCGCGGGGATAGCGGTCAGCAGCACCGGAAGAAACGACAGGGCCGCCAGGACAGCAAGAACGCTGATCGGCGTCGATCGGTCCGAGCCAAGACGAGCCCAGATTGTCGAGGTCGGCTTGTCGGAAGGAATCATGTCATAGGGCCGCTAGAGTTTGAGCTTACGCTCTACGACAGCGCAACCGCGCGACACAACGCCAATAATGCGAACTTCGCGAAAATCAAACTGGGGTCGCCGCCGCATCGGAAGGAGGAGCCTATCATCCGGCGCGCTGCACGCGGATTCGTGCTGATGCGATTGCGGCGCGCCGGCTATGCCGGCTACTTCATCGCCGCGCTGATCGAGTTGAATTTGCTGCTCAGGAGTGCGCTGCCCGTGTTGTTCACGGCCGTGATGATCGCGAACGCGATGCCGGTGGCGATCAGACAATACTCGATGGCGGTGGCACCATTTTCGTCGGCAAGAAATGACTTGAGCAAAGTCATCGTCAACTCCTGTTCATCCGTCCAACCTAGGCCGGTGCCGTTTTCGGAATGGTAAATTGATTCACTAAGTTTTCGTGAGCGCGCCAAAACGCAGGGCGGATGGTCCTCACCTGCCGTTTGATATGGTGACATCGATTGACTTAAGGTTTCGTCACCCAATTCGGACGCATTTGGCGATGTCGTCATCCCGTCTCAGGACGAGATCTGGCGTTCCGGTGCGGCCTTGCTGGAGCGTTTCAGCACTATCGCCAGACGTCCGACCAGATAGCTGACCACGGACGGCTGCGCTCGCGCGGAGCTGCCGGCCAGGCTTTCTTCCTCGGCCGCGTCGTTGACGATGCCGATGTAATTCTTTCTGGCGTCCTGCTGCTTCACGAGCCTGCAACCCCGAGTTCAATCGAGGGGCGACGATGCTGCGCTGAGCGGGAAGCGTCGGTTAATTTTGTCTTCCGTAGGATTACGTGCCCTCCGGCCGCAGGCAGACGCTGAAAGCGCGGCTTGACTTAACGGATTGTTGAGCCTGTTCTCGAGCGGGGCGCCCGGCTCACTCGCGCCGACCGTCCGCATTCAGCGCCCGCAACACCGCGATGCGGGCGAACATCATCCAGCCGCCGCCGGTCTCGGCCGCGTTGATCAGGGTTTCGATCGCGGTCTGCCAGTGGCTCGCATCCTGCGTATCCTCGGGCAGTCGCATGATGTGATCGGCAGCTTCTTGCAGCGTCCGCAGCTTGCGCCCGCCACGTAACGAGATGGGTTCGTCGAACGCGGTCGACCAGGGCATGTCAGGTCGGCCGATCGACGAGGGGCAGCATCACGGCGTCGGCGCTGTGCGATGCCGCTAGCCGGCCTTCTTCGCCCGGGCCGGCGCGCGCACCGGCTTGTCCGCCTTTTTGGGAGCGGCTTTCGCAGCAGTGTCCTTGCCGCCCTTGCCGGTGATCGGCAGCAGCATCTCACGCTGGCCTTCGACGCGCTTCTTCGGCTTCTTGCCCTTGACGGCGTCCTTGGTCACGTCCTTGGCCACCTTCGCCGCGGGGCCTGCGTCCTTCTCGTTCGCGATGCTCTTCTTCAGCGCGTCCATGAGGTTGATAACGTTGCCGCTGGTCTTGGGCGCGGCCTTTGCTGCGATGGGCGCGCCGCTGCGCTTCTTGTTGATGAGGTCGATCAGTGCGGTCTCGTAATGGTCCTCGAACAGCTCAGGCTCGAACGCGCCGGACTTCTTCTCGACGATGTGCTTTGCAAGGTCGAGCATGTCCTTGGTCAGCTTCACGTCCTGGATGTCGTCGAAATAGTCCTTCTCGCCGCGCACCTCGTAGGGGTAGCGCAGCAGCGTCCCCATCAGGCCGCTCCCGAGCGGCTCCAGCGCGATGATGTGCTCGCGGTTGGTCAGCACCACGCGGCCGATCGCGACCTTGTCCATGCTCCGGATCGTCTCGCGGATCACCGCAAATGCGTCGTGGCCGACCTTGCCGTCGGGCACGAGATAGTAGGGGCGGATCAGATAGCGGCTGTCGATGTCGGTCTTCGGTACGAACTCGTCGATCTCGATCGTGTGGGTGGACTCCAGCGCGATGTCGTCGAGCTCGTCCTTGGTGACCTCGATATAGGTGTCGGTGTCGACCTTGTAGCCCTTGACGATGTCCTCCGAAGTCACCTCGTCACCGGTCTCGGCGTCGACCTTGAGGTACTTGATCCGGTGGCCGGTCTTGCGGTTTATCTGGTTGAACGAGACTTTCTCGGTATCCGAAGTGGCCGGATAGAGCGCGACCGGGCAGGTCACGAGCGACAAACGCAGAAAACCCTTCCAATTGGCGCGGGGGGCCATGGGCTACTCCAAACGCAACGGGGACAGAAGACGAAGATACCATCGGGGAACACCGAATCATAGCAAGGCGGATCGCTGAATCTTGCAACTGCGTTAATCGGCCGCCCGGCGCGCGGTTGCAGCCCGATCCGGCTGCAAAAACCGGAACATCATATCCGATCATGCGTTGCCACTGGACATTCGCCGCGAGGAGTCGCGGCCATCCGATGCGACGGCCAGAAATTGAGGTCACCATGGCAACCACGCGAGACCAACGTCAGATCGTGGAAACTCCGACGGAGGCGCGCCAGGGCGAGCCTGGGCCGTCGGTGGCGGCGCTGCTCGCCATATCAACCGGGCTCGCGATCCTGATCCTCGCGGTCATCTGGTTCGTGTTCTTCCGGACCTGATCGGCAGATCGACCGGACGGTTTGCACCTTCCGACTCGCCGCGTAACGCGGCACATTGCGCCCGCCATGCCGTCGGTTCGTCCGGTGGCATGGCGGGG
>NZ_JADPJF010000148.1:475999-496838 GCF_023073295.1 Bradyrhizobium sp. 23
CGGCCGGTTCCCCGGTGTTCATATTCAGTTCACGCCGGAATTGCTCATCTGTGCAGGTGTTCATGCGGCCTAATTCTGGAGAGAAGCGTGCGCCTGCTCGTCGTTGAGGACGACCCCGATCTCAATCGCCAGCTTACCAAGGCGCTGACCGACGCCGGTTATGTCGTCGATCGCGCCTTCGACGGGGAGGAGGGGCATTTTCTCGGTGACAACGAGCCCTACGATGCCGTGGTGCTCGACATCGGCCTGCCGAAGAAGGACGGCATCTCGGTGCTGGAGGCCTGGCGGCGCAACGGCCGCACCATGCCGGTCCTGATCCTCACCGCGCGCGACCGCTGGAGCGACAAGGTCCAGGGCTTCGATGCCGGTGCCGACGACTATGTCGCAAAGCCGTTCCACCTGGAGGAGGTGCTGGCGCGGATCCGCGCGCTGCTGCGCCGCTCCACCGGCCACGCCCAGAGCGAGCTGACCTGCGGCCCCGTCACGCTCGACACCAGGACCGGCCGGGTCAGCGTGTCGGGTAATCCCATCAAGATGACGTCGCACGAATATCGGCTTCTGGCCTACTTGATGCACCATTCGGGGCGTGTCGTGTCCCGTACCGAGCTGGTCGAGCATCTCTACGACCAGGACTTCGACCGCGACTCCAACACGATCGAGGTCTTCGTCGGCCGCATCCGCAAGAAGCTCGACGTCGACATCATCCAGACTGTCCGTGGCCTCGGCTATCTCCTGACCCCGCCGGCCCCCGGCGCTTGAAGCGCGGTGTCTCGAACTATCTCGTCTAGACGTATCTTGGCTTGACGGGCGGCGCAGCAGGGGCCTTGTTCGGGTCATGAGTTCCGACGCCATGCCACCCCGCGCCTCCGGGATCATTCCGATGCCCGCCAGCTCGCTTGCGAACCGCCTGTTTCTGTCGGCGACCGCGTGGCTCGTCGTGATCCTAGCCATCACCGGCGTGGTGCTGTCGTCGGTCTACAAGAACGCCACCGAGCGCGCCTTCGACCGCCGGCTCAATCTCTATCTCCGCACGCTGATCGCCGAGGTCGCCACCCCCGACGAGCCGCCGGACCGCCAGTTCCAGTCGCTCGGCGAGCCCTTGTTCGAATTGCCGTTGTCCGGCTGGTACTGGCAGATCACGCGGACCGACACCGAAAAGCCGGAGGTGCGCTCCTCGCGCTCGCTCTGGGACAAGAAGCTGCCAAAGCTTGAAGAGCAGGGCACCGAGCTCACAGCCGCGGGCATCCGGATCGCTTATGTCGACGGTCCAGAGGGACAGAACCTGCGCATGGTGGAGCGGCCGGTCGATCTCGGCGCGGACGGCAAATTTCTCGTCAGTGTCGCCGGTGACGACACCGAGATTTTCGACGAGACGCGCAGTTTCGATTACTACCTCGGCGGCACCTTCACCGCGCTCGGTATCGTGTTGCTGCTGACCACCGTGTTTCAGGTCCGCTTCGGTCTCGCGCCGCTCAAGCGCATCTCCGAATCCATCGCCGACATCCGGTCCGGGCGGGCGGAGCGGCTCGAGGGCGAGTTCCCGGTCGAGATCGCACCGCTGGCGCGCGAGACCAACGCGCTGATCGACGCCAATCGCGAGATCGTGGAGCGCGCGCGCACCCATGTCGGCAATCTCGCCCACGCCATCAAGACGCCGCTCTCGGTCATCGTGAACGAGGCCGGCGCGCATGCCACCGATCCGTTCGCGGCCAAGGTGATGGAGCAGGCCGACGTGATGCGCGACCAGGTCGCCCATCATCTCGAGCGCGCGCGCATCGCGGCGCGGGTCTCGGTCGTTGCGACGGTGACGGAGGTGGCACCGGCCATCGAGGCACTGCGGCGGACCATGGAGAAGATCCACCGCGGCCGCGGCATCGTGGTCGAGGCCGAGGCCGATCCGTCGGCGAAATTTCGCGGCGAGCGGCAGGATCTGGAGGAGATGGTCGGCAACCTCGTCGACAACGCCTGCAAATGGGCGGCGTCGCGGGTCTTCATCGAAGTTCTGGCGGAAGCGCCGCAGCAGGCGAGCATCGGTCCGCGGCTGCATATCATCGTCGACGATGACGGCCGCGGCCTGTCGGAGGCCGAGCGCACCCAGGTCTCACGGCGCGGCCAGCGGCTCGACGAGTCCAAGCCCGGATCGGGCCTGGGACTGTCGATCGTGACCGAGCTCGCTGCGCTCTATGGCGGCAGCCTCTCCCTCGGCCGCGCACCGACGGGGGGCCTGCGGGCGGAGCTGGTCCTCCCCGGAATATAATCCCTTGTTCCGACGCGACTATTTGGCTTGCGGCACCCCGATCCGGACGAAACCAGGGGTATTCGGAGCGACTTCCTAAACGGCTTCTTAAGTGGCCCCACCTATGATCGAGGAGGACGGATCCCACGTCCGCCATTTACCGTTCATTACCCGGGCGCATGAGCCAGACATCGATCGAGCGGCTGAGGGACTATCTCGCGCAGCTCCCGCCGCAGGCGCAGGCGCTGCTGATGCGAGAGTTCGAGCGTGCGCTCGAGCGCGGCCAGGACACGGCCGTGGCAACCCTCGTGCTCGATCAGCTGCGCAAGATTGTCCGCAAGACGGAAGCCGACGAGGCCGCACCGCCGCGTACGGACGATCTGTCGCGGCTGCTGTTCCAGGTGCTGGAACCATTCCTCGTCGAAGCAGGCGCTCCGATCCGGGTCGGGCAGGTCCGCCGCTCCTCGCTGGCTCCGATCTGGCAATGGCTCGGCCGCGACGGTGCTCCGGACAAGCTGAAGGAACTCGAGGCGGCGCTGGCGCGCACGCCGGCCGACAGCGCAGGCCAGGTCGAAGCGCTGACCTCGAAGCTCCAGGCGGTCGCTGCGGATGCCATCTTCGAGCTGACGGGGCCGGGCGGGGGCGACAAGTCGCGTGCGCTCGCACGCGTTGGCCCGCCCAACGTGATCGAGGACTTCTATTCGAGCGGGGCGGTGCTCGCGGTCCGCGACGCCATTGCCACCTTGAACGAGAAGCTGCCGCGCTCTTTGCGCGCCTTCGGCGATGCCCAGATCGCATCGGTGACTGCAGCGCTCAACATTCCCGTCCTCCAGACCCCGCAGATGCTGCCCTTCGCGCTCTCCATCGTCGTGCAGCGGATGACCGCGCCGTGGCAGATCATCCGCCTCGCCATCAAGATTGCCGCATCCGACGACGAGATCCGTGTTGCGGCAACGCCCTATGGCGTCGCCGTCACGATCGCGCTGCATGATCTGTCCTGCGTGGCGGCCATCCTGCGCATGGACATCAAGCGCGGCCATTTCGACAATGTCGCCGCCAATCTCAAGACGCTGCACGACGGCGTGCGAGGCCTGCGTACCGAGCTCGACCTGCGCAACGATTCCGCCTGGGGCAAGCAGTTGACCTCGATCCGGGCCGACATCTCTAACGCGCTGCAATCCGAGATCGACAGTGTTCCCGGCCGCGTCCGCCGCATCCTGCGCCAGCGCGCCGAGAAGGACATTCCGCCGGGCGCGCGGATCGACAGCACCGAGGTCGAGGAAACCGTCGCGCTGATCGATTTCGTCGCCACCTGCCGCAATTATGCGAGCGAGCTTGCGATCAACGAGGTGACACTGCGCACCTATTCCGACCTCCAGCAATATGTCGAGCGTTCGACTGAGCAGCTGGTGCAGTCGCTGCGCGGCGCCGATCACAAGGTCCGCACCTATCGGCAGCAGCAGGTGCAGGCCGCGATCCGCTTCTGCCAGGTGCTGTTCGGCGATGATTATGCCTCGCTGATGAGCCGCGCCGCGGAGAACGCGGCCACGGGCGAGCGCAAATCGTCGCGCGCTAGCTGATCCAGGCGCATATTTCAGTAGTCACAATTTCAGGTTGACGGTGTCGGTGGCTGGCCCTACGGTCGCCGTGCAGGTTTTTTATATTTCTATCTGTGGGCGCATGAAATCCGTTATCAGTTCCATCGAAATCGAGAATCGCGTCGTTGTTGCCAAATATCAAAGGCTGATGGTCGGCGCGAAGGTGGTGCTGGTCGAGAAGGCAAGCGGTCGGCAGCTTCCTGAGACCGTCACCAGGGTTGCATCACCCGTTCCCCTCGGGGCGTTGCGCATCAGATTGCCCGACGCTATCGAGCCGGGAACATATTTCCTGAAGGCCTTCAACGGGCATGGCGAGGACGCCGCTCAAAGCGCGGACTTCGAGATCGGCTAAGCCGTTGGATTTTCACCATTTCGGGACTGTGCGCGGTCGCGCCGAATTGACAATTGTCAATTGCCGCATCGTCCGGCCGTGGTGTAAAGCGACCTGTGGGCGCGGCTTGCGCGCTGCCGGAAGCTTGCCAGATGATGCTATGGTTCGTGTTCGCGCTGATGACGGTCGCGGCGATCTTCGCCGTGCTTTTGCCGCTCGGCCGTAGCGGACGCGCGCAAAATCAGGGCAGCGAGGTCGCGGTCTACAAGGACCAACTCGCCGAGATCGAGCGTGATCTTGCCGCAGGGCTGATCGCCGCGCCCGAAGCCGAGGCCGCGCGCGTCGAGGTCAGCCGCAGGCTGCTTGCCGCGGCCGGCAGCGAGCCCGCAACGGCACCGAAATCCAGCCTCAAATGGCGCCGCGCGGCGGCCGTGCTGGCGCTTGCCGGCCTGCCGCTGGTTGCGATTGGTGTCTATGTGCCGCTCGGCTCGCCCAGGCTTCAGGACTTTCCACTGGCGCAGCGGGAGCGCGGATCCGGGTCCGGCATGGCGCAGTCGCTCGAGAATCTGGTCGTACAGGTCGAGCAACATCTGGAAAAGAATCCGACCGACGGGCGCGGCTGGAACGTGATCGCGCCCGTGCTGGAACGGCTCGGTCGCTTCGACGACGCCGTGCGCGCCTATCGCAACTCGCTCACCTACAATGGCGAGAGCGCGGAGCGCCGGTCCGATCTCGGCGAAGCGATCTCGGCCGCCGCCGGCGGCGTCGTGACCGCCGAAGCCAAGACCGAGTTCGAGCGCGCGCGCGCGCTCAGCGCCGACGACCCCAAGGCGAACTATTTTCTCGGTCTCGCCGCCGAGCAGGACGGCCGCAAGGCCGATGCCGCCAATATCTGGCGCGCGCTGCTGGCGAAAGCGCCGGCGGATGCGCCGTGGCGACCTCTGGTGCAGACCTCGCTCGCGCGGGTCGGTGGCGGTGGCGCGACGATGCCGGCGCTGTCGGATGAGACCCTCGCAGCTTCCAAGGACATGAAAGAGGTCGATCGCAACGCGATGGTTCGCGGCATGGTCGAACGGCTCGCCACGCGCCTCAAGCAGAACGGCGACGACGTCGAGGGTTGGCTGCGCCTGGTGCGCGCCTATCTCGTCATGGGTGATCGCGACAAGGCGGTGGGGGCATCGACCGATGCCCGCCAGGCGGTTGCCAACGATGCAGCACGGTTGCGCCAGCTTGATGAAGGCCTCAAGACACTCGGGCTCGACGGATGATGATGTCAGGACGAGACGGGCAGGGAATGGATACGCCATGACGCGCAAGCAGCGACGTATGACCATCATCGGCGGCTCGCTTGCCGTGCTCGCCCTCGCGGCCGCGCTGGTGCTCAACGCTCTGCGCGATTCCATCGTGTTCTTCTCGACGCCGACCATGGTCGCCGAGAAGCACGTTGCGCCCGGCAAGCGGTTTCGCCTCGGCGGCCTGGTGCAGCCCGGCTCGCTCCAGCGCGGCGACAATCTCGCTGTGACCTTCGAGGTCGCCGACGGCGGCGCAAAGCTTCCGGTCGCCTTCAAGGGCATTTTGCCCGATCTGTTCCGCGAAGGGCAGGGCGTCGTCGCCGAAGGCGCGCTCGATGCTGACGGCGTGTTCAAGGCCGACACCGTGCTCGCCAAGCACGACGAGACCTACATGCCAAAGGACGTCGCCGATGCCCTGAAGAAGCAGGGGCACTGGAAGGATGATTACGGCGCCAAAGCTTCCGACGGCGTCAAGCCCGCGGCCACGACCGCGCAGGGCAATCCGCAGGGAGCAGTTCGGTGATCGCGGAGTCAGGACATTACGCGCTGGTGCTGGCGCTCGGACTGGCACTGATCCAGTCCATCGTGCCCCTGATCGGCGCGCGGCTGCGCGATGACGCGCTGATGAATGTGGCGCGCTCCACTGCGCTGGCGCAGCTTCTGTTCGTCGGTGCGTCGTTCATCGCGCTTGTGATGCTGCACGTGGAGTCGGACTTCTCCGTCGTCAACGTCTACGAGAATTCCCACTCCATGAAGCCGCTGCTCTACAAGATCACTGGCGTGTGGGGAAACCATGAAGGCTCGATGCTCTTGTGGGTGTCGATCCTCGCGCTGTTCGGCGGATTGGTCGCGGCCTTCGGCAACAATCTGCCGCTGTCGCTGCGCGCGCACGTGCTGGCCGTACAGGCGTGGATCGCCAGCGCCTTCTATCTCTTCATCCTGGTGACCTCCAACCCGTTCCTGCGCATCACCAACCCGCCGATCGAGGGACGCGATCTCAATCCGGTGCTTCAGGACATCGGTCTCGCCGTGCATCCGCCGATGCTCTATCTCGGCTATGTCGGCTTCTCAATTTCGTTTTCCTTCGCGATCGCGGCGTTGCTGGAGGGGCGGATCGATGCCGCCTGGGCGCGTTGGGTGCGGCCGTGGACGCTGGTCGCCTGGATCTTCCTGACGCTCGGTATCGCCATGGGCTCGTACTGGGCCTATTACGAACTGGGTTGGGGCGGCTGGTGGTTCTGGGACCCGGTCGAGAACGCCTCGCTGATGCCTTGGCTTGCCGGCACCGCGCTGCTTCATTCGGCTCTGGTGATGGAGAAGCGCAACGCGCTGAAGGTCTGGACCATCCTCTTGTCGATCTTGACCTTCTCGCTATCGCTGCTTGGGACCTTCCTGGTGCGCTCGGGGGTCATCACCTCGGTGCATGCCTTCGCGACCGATCCAACCCGCGGGGTGTTCATTCTCCTGATTCTCTGCCTGTTCATCGGGGGCAGCCTGTCGCTGTTCGCGGGGCGCGCGACGTCGTTGAAGCAGGGCGGCCTGTTTGCACCGATCTCGCGCGAGGGTGCGCTGGTGCTGAACAATCTGCTGCTCACTGTGGCCTGCGCGGTGGTGCTGTTCGGCACGCTCTATCCGCTGGCGATGGAGATGCTCGCCGATTTCAAGATGTCGGTCGGCGCGCCGTTCTACAATCTCACCTTCGCTCCGCTGTTCACGCTATTGCTGCTCGCCGTGCCGTTCGGGCCGATGCTGGCGTGGAAACGCGGCGATCTGCTAGGCGTCACCCAACGCCTGCTGGCGGCCGGCGTTGCCGGGCTTATCGCCGTCGCGATGGTCTGGGGCTGGGTGCGCGGCGGCAGCGCGCTCGCGCCATTGGCAATCGGACTTGGCGTCTTCGTCATTGCCGGCGCCGTCACGGATCTGGCCGAACGAACCGGCTTGTTCCGGCTGCCGTTCGCGACGACGCTGCATCGTGCCCGCGGTCTGCCGCGCTCGGCCTGGGGCTCGGTATTTGCGCATGCCGGCCTCGGCGTTGCGCTGATCGGAATCGTCTGCGAGACCACCTGGAACAGCGAATATATCGCGACGATGAAGCAGAACGACGTCGCCCATGTCGCCGGCTATGACGTCAAGCTGGACGGCCTGTTTCAGCGCCAGGGACCGAACTTCCACGAGATGATCGCCGAATTCAACGTCAGCCACGACGGCGAGATGCTCAGCGTGATGACGCCGTCCAAGCGCAGCTTCACCACCCGCGGCTCCTCGACCACCGAGGCCGCGCTGCTGACGCGCGGCGCCAGCCAGCTCTACATCTCGCTCGGCGACGCCACTGCCGAAGGCGCCATTGCCGTGCGCATCTATCACAAGCCGCTGGTGCTGCTGATCTGGTGGGGACCGGTGCTGATGGCGTTCGGCGGCGTGCTATCGCTGTCGGACCGGCGCCTGCGAGTCGGCGCGCCGAAACCGGCGCGTGCCAAGCAGCGCCTGCAGCCGGCGGAGTGATCTGATGCGCCGAATGATGGTCGCGTTCATCGCGCTGATGCTGCTGGCCTTGCCTGCGGCGCATGCCGTGCAGCCGGACGAGATCATGTCGGATCCGGTGAAGGAGTCGCGTGCACGCGATCTGTCGCGTGAGCTGCGCTGCATGGTCTGCCAGAACCAGTCGATCGACGATTCCGATGCGCCGCTGGCGCGCGATTTGCGGCTCCTGGTGCGCGAGCGTATCGCGGCCGGCGACAGCAATTCGCAAGTGCTCGATTTCCTGGTCGCGCGCTACGGCGAGTTCGTGCTGCTCAAGCCGCGCTTCGAGCGCCAGAACATGCTGCTGTGGCTGCTCGCGCCGTTGCTGCTGATTGGCGGCAGCCTGGCGCTATGGCTGCAAATCCGCCGGCGCGCGCGAAATGGTGCAGACCTACCGGCTCCGCCGCTCACGCCCGACGAGGAAGCGCGGCTCGCCGCATTGATGGCGGATGAAGCCAAATCCAGCTAGCTACGTTGCTGCGCGCATCAAGCCGGCACTGCGCGGGGGTTCCTGGAACTTGGTTAAGTTCCTGCAGGTTCACTAGTTTTGGCCGCGATAAACTGCCGCATCCGCATGTCCGGTTCATTACAAAAGTTTAACCCCGCCGCCAGCGCACGGTAAGGCGACAGCCCCCATCTTCAGGTCCGTAAGGTGCCGCCGTCAGGCGCCAAATGGATTTCAAGGCCCTGGAGATCTCTGCATGACCGACCGTTCCGACCTCTCGAACCTTCCGTCCTACCGGCAGCCCCGCCGGCCCGTTTTCTCGGCCCGCAAGATCGCGCTGATGGCCTCGGTCGTCGCCGGCCTCGGCGCCGCCGTCTACGGCTTCGGCACGTCAACCTCGCCCGCCGACCTGTTCTCGACCCCGGCGCTTGCGCAGGTCAACAACGAGGTCCGCAAGGTCGAACGCCCGATCGGTTTCGCCGACATTGTCGAGCGCGTGAAGCCGTCGGTGATCTCGGTGAAGGTCAACATGAAGGAGAAGACCGCGAGCAACGACGACGGCGATGATTCCTCCTCGCCGTTCCAGCCGGGCTCGCCGATGGAGCGGTTCTTCCGCCGCTTCGGCGGTCCGGATGGCGTCCCGGGCCTGAAGGGTGGTGGCGGTCGTGGCCGCGTCGTGCAGGGCCAGGGCTCCGGCTTCTTCATCTCGGCTGATGGCTTTGCCGTGACCAACAACCACGTGGTCGACGGCGCCGACAAGGTCGAGGTCACCACCGACGACGGCAAGACCTACACCGCCAAGGTGATCGGTACCGACCAGCGCACCGACCTTGCCTTGATCAAGGTCGAGGGCAGCTCGAACTTCCCGTTCGCGAAGCTTGCCGACGGCAAGCCGCGGATCGGCGACTGGGTGCTCGCGGTGGGCAACCCGTTCGGCCTCGGCGGCACCGTGACTGCCGGCATCGTTTCGGCCAGCGGCCGCGACATCGGCAACGGCCCCTACGACGATTTCATCCAGATCGACGCCCCCGTGAACAAGGGCAATTCCGGCGGTCCCGCGTTCGACACCAATGGTGAGGTGATGGGCGTCAACACCGCGATCTACTCGCCTTCCGGCGGCAGCGTCGGCATCGCGTTCTCGATCCCCGCCAGCACCGTGAAGAGCGTGGTGGCGCAGCTCAAGGACAAGGGCTCGGTCAGCCGCGGCTGGATCGGCGTGCAGATCCAGCCGGTGACACCCGACATCGCAGACAGCCTCGGCATGAAGAAGGCCGAAGGTGCGCTGGTTGCGGAGCCGCAGGCGAATGGTCCGGCGGCCAAGGCCGGCATCGAGTCCGGTGACGTGATCACGTCGGTCAACGGCGAATCGGTCAAGGACGCGCGCGAGCTCGCCCGCACCATTGGCGGCCTGGCGCCCGGCGCGACCGTGAAGCTCAACGTGCTGCACAAGGGCCAGGACAAGGTGGTGAACCTCACCCTCGGCCAGCTGCCGAACACGATCGAAGCAAAGGCCGACATCGACAAGGACAGCGGCAAGGGCGCGAGCCGCGGCACCGACGTGCCCAAGCTCGGCATGACCGTCGCGCCCGCCGATTCCGTGGCCGGCGCCGGCAAGGAAGGCGTCGTGGTCACCGAAGTCGATCCGAAGAGCGCCGCAGCCGAACGCGGCTTCAAGGAAGGTGACGTGATTCTCGAAGTCGGCGGCAAGAGCGTGAGCACCGCCGGCGAAGTTCGCGACGCCATCAACACGGCGCGGACTGACAACAAGAACAGCGTCCTGATGCGGGTGAAGAGCGGCGGTCAGTCGCGCTTCGTCGCCGTGCCCATCGCGAAGGGCTAACCAAGGGCTCGGCCTCAGGAGGCCTCCGAGATGAAGGGTGTCGCCGGCATCAGTCGCCCCCGCCGACGGCGCCCTTCGGGGGAGCAGCGCAACGTTTGCTTCCCCTATCTACCTTCCGGTGGAATACGCCCCCCTCCGTCGGAAGGCCTAGGGCGGTGAAGTCCCCCCAGCTTCACCGCCCGCCTTTTTCTCGATGCCAGAGTCTCTCACTCGGCTTGCATGCGATTGCCGCTCGCGCCATGTTTAGAGAAGGTTCACTCCCTTGACCGTTGCCGAACGCACGATGCGCCTCCTCATCATCGAAGACGACCGCGAATCCGCCGACTACCTCGTGAAGGCTTTTCGTGAGGTCGGGCACATTGCCGACCACGCCGCCGACGGCGAGGAAGGCCTTGCCATGGCCGAGAACGGCGATTACGACGTGCTGGTGGTCGACCGCATGCTGCCCAAGCGCGACGGCCTGTCGGTGATCGGCGCGCTCCGCGACAAGGACGATTCGACGCCAGTGCTGATTCTCTCGGCGCTCGGCCAGGTCGACGACCGCATCAAGGGCCTGCGCGCTGGCGGCGACGATTATCTGCCGAAACCCTATTCCTTCGCCGAGCTGTTGGCCCGGGTCGAGGTGCTGTCGCGCCGCCGCGGCGGTCCGGCCGAGGACACGCTGTACCGCGTCGGCGATCTCGAGCTCGACCGGCTCTCCCATCGCGTCGCGCGCGGCAAGGACGAGCTGACGCTCCAGCCGCGCGAATTCCGCCTGCTCGAATACCTCATGAAGCATGCGGGCCAGGTGGTGACCCGCACCATGCTGCTGGAGAACGTCTGGGACTATCATTTCGATCCGCAGACCAACGTCATCGACGTGCACATTTCGCGGCTGCGCTCCAAGATCGACAAGGGTTTTGAGCGGCCGCTGCTGCACACGATCCGCGGCGCGGGATACATGATCCGTGACGGCATTCGGTAAACTCGTCCGCACCACGGCATTCCGGCTGACGCTGGTCTATTTGCTGTTGTTCGCGATGTTCGCGGCCTCGCTGCTGGCCTATTTCGCCTGGAATACGCGGCGGCTGATCACCGAGGAGATCACGCAGACGGTCAATGCCGAGACCTCGGAGATCAGCGAGATCTACGGCCGCCGCGGCTTGCGCGCTCTCGTGCTCGCGATCGAGTACCGGGCGCTGCGTCCGGGTGCCAACCTCTATCTCGTGACGACGCCGACCGGGCAGGCGATCGCCGGCAATGTCGGCTCGCTGGCGCCCGGCGTGATGGCGAAGCGCGGCTGGTCCGAGACCGCCTACCGGCGTATCGAGGACACCGACGATCGCGACCACCTTGCGCTCGTCCGCGTCACCGAACTGGAAAACGGCTTCCGGCTTCTGATCGGACGCGATCTGGCCGAGCGGCGACGGCTGTTCGGCATCGTGGCGAAGGCCGCGCAATGGTCGATCCTGATCGTCGTTGTGCTCGGCCTGGGCGGCGGCATCTTTGTGGCGCGCAGGGTTTTGAGGCGCATTGATGCGATGAGCGGCACCGCCCATCGGATCATGACCGGCGATCTCAGCGAACGCCTGCCGGTAGGGCGCAGTGGCGACGAGCTCGACCGCCTCGCCGAAAATCTCAACGCCATGCTGGAGCGGATCGAGGCGCTGATGGCGGGGCTGAAGGAGGTCTCCGACAACATCGCCCACGATCTCAAGACGCCGCTGACGCGACTTCGCAACCGCGCCGAGGAGGCGCTGGCGAAATCCGGCGGCGAGGCCGATTACCGCGCCGCGCTGGAACGGACCATCGAGGAATCCGACGGGCTGATCCGTACCTTCAACGCGCTTCTGATGATCGCGCGCGCCGAGTCCGGGCAGGCGCGCGGCAACATGGATGATTTCGACGCGGCCGATGTCGCCAACGGCATTCACGAACTCTACGAGCCGCTGGCCGAAGACGACGGCATGACTTTGAAGGTCAGGTGCGAGCCGACCCCGGTTCACGCCAACCGCGAATTGATCAGCCAGGCCCTCGCCAATCTTGTCGAGAATGCGATCAAATACGGCAAGCCGGTCGCGCAATCCGCGGGAACCGTGGTCAGCATGGAGGGCAGGCAGATCACGATCGAATCGAGGCGCGAGGGCGATCAGGTGCTGCTCAGCGTCACCGATCGCGGTCCCGGAATCCCCGAAGGCGACCGCAAGCATGTGGTGGAACGATTCGTGCGGCTGGAAGCGAGCCGCACGCTGCCTGGATCCGGCCTCGGTCTCAGTCTCGCCTCCGCGGTCGCGACATTGCATGGCGGTGAGTTAAGGTTGGGTGACGCCCAGCCCGGTCTTGTCGCCACGCTGGTGCTGCCGGCGCGCGCGGGCGACAGGGTTGCTCCGCCAATGCCGGATGTGCCACAGAAGGTGGCATGAACCACTCCGCGCCGGGAAACGCGGACAAGCATGGTGAGAGACTTGCCGCACGCTTCGCGGAGGCTCCCCATATTGCCGCTTCCGTCACCGACCAAGGACGTTTTGAAAGCTGGCTGGCCGAGCTCGAGCCAGCGCAATTCACCCGTCTTGAAACGCTGCTGGCTCACCGCTTCGCGCGGGACATCCTGGCCGGCATCGCGGAATTCTCGCCTTATCTGTTTGAGCTGCTGCGCGCTGATCCGCAGCGCCTGATCCGGCTGCTGGAATGCGATCCGGATGCGCATCTCGCCACGCTGATCGCGGAGGCGAACGGCGCCGTGCTCGCGGCATCCGATGAAGCCGAGGTGATGCGGCTGCTTCGCCGCATGAAGGCGGAGGCCGCGCTCCTGATCGCACTGTGCGACATCGGCGGGGTCTGGCCGGTGATGCGGGTGACCGCAGCGCTCACCGATCTCGCGGTGGCCTCGGTGCGGGCGGCGCTTCAATACCTCCTGCGGCAGGAAGCCGCGCGCGGCAAGCTCTCGCCGCCCAATCCCGAGGCGCCGGAGGAGGGCTGCGGGCTGATCGTGCTTGCGATGGGCAAGATGGGCGCAGGCGAGCTGAACTATTCCAGCGACATCGATCTCATCGTGTTCTTCGATCCCGACAATACGACGCTTGCCGCGGATATCGAACCCCAGCCGTTCTTCGTGAGGGTGACGCAGGGGATGGCACGCATTCTCCAGCAGCGCACTTATGACGGCTACGTCTTCCGCGTCGATCTGCGCCTGCGTCCCGATCCATCCTCGACGCAGGTGGCGATTTCGCGCGATGCCGCGCTGAACTATTATGAGCGGGAAGGGCGTACCTGGGAGCGCGCCGCGATGATCAAGGCGCGAGTCTGCGCCGGCGATCCCAGGGCGGGCGCGGCGCTACTCGCGGAGATCGCGCCCTTCGTCTGGCGCAAGCATCTCGACTTTGCCGCGCTTGCCGACGTTCACGACATGAAGCGGCAGATGCAGACCTATCGCGGCCAGAGCGAGGTTGCGGTCGAAGGGCATAACGTGAAGGTCGGGCGCGGCGGAATCCGCGAGATCGAGTTCTTCGCCCAGACCCAGCAATTGATCGCCGGGGGGCGACATCCCGAACTGCGTGTGCGGCCGACGCTCGCCGCGCTCGGCGTGCTTGCTTCCAGCAACTGGATCACGGTTTCGGCGCGTGACGAGCTGACCACGGCCTACCAATTCCTGCGCCGGGTCGAGCATCGCCTCCAGATGATCGCAGACGAGCAGACCCACACGCTGCCCGAGGACAAGGAGGCGGTCGAGCGTTTCGCCTGGTTCTTCGGCTATCCGGATCGCGAGGCCTTTGCCCGCGACCTTCTGCGGCAGCTCGAGATCGTCCAGGGCCACTACGAAAAACTGTTCGAAGGCGACGATCCGACCGGCACGGCCAAGCTGCCGGCGCTCGACTACAGTGCGGGTCCCGACGATCCGCGGCTGCTTCAGTATCTGGCCACGCTCGGCTTCAAGAAGCCTGCCGCCGTCGCGCAGACCGTGCGTGACTGGATCACCGGCGAGTACCGCGTGTTCCGCGTCGAAGCGACGCGCAACGCATTCGTCGAATTCGTGCCGGCTCTCATCGACGGTCTCGCTCATGCCGAGGAGCCGGATCGGGCCGTCGTGGCGTTCGACCATTTCCTTGGAGCGCTTCAGCGCGGCGGCCGGCTGATCACGCTGCTCGGGCAGAACCGCGATCTCGTCGCACTGGTCGCCCTGGTGCTGGGCGCGGCGCCCCGACTCGGCGAGATGCTGGCGCGGCAGCCGCAGCTCATGGACGGCCTGATCGATCCGCGCTTCTTCGGTGCCATGCCCGACAGGCAGGAATTGTCGGGGCGGCTTGCGAGCACGGTGCAGGATGCCGGCTCTTACGAAGAGTTCCTCGACCGCCTGCGCCTGTTCGGGCAGGAGAGCCTGTTCCTGATCGGCACGCGCATTCTCTCGGGCACGGTCTCGGCGCAGCAAGCGAGCACGGCCTTTGCTGACGTCGCCGAGGGCATCGTCCATACCGTGCATGGCCTCGTCGCCGACCGCTTCGCCGCCCAGCATGGCCGGATCAAGGGGCAGGAGACCGCGATCATCGCGATGGGCCGGCTCGGCAGCCGCGAGATGACCGCGTCGTCCGATCTCGACCTGATCCTGCTTTACGATTTCGACGGCGACAGTCCGGACTCCGACGGTGCGAAGTCGCTGCAAGGTGCACATTACTTCGCGCGTTTCACCCAACGCCTGATCAGCGCGTTCACGACGCGCACCAATTACGGAGTGCTCTACGAGATCGACATGCGGCTGCGCCCCTCGGGGCGTGCCGGCCCTGTGGCCTCGAGCCTCGTCTCGTTCGCGGACTACCAGGCCAACGAGGCCTGGACCTGGGAGCACATGGCGCTGACGCGCGCGCGCGTCGTGTCCGCTTCGCCCGAATTCCGGGAACGGATCGAGCGCGTCATCCGCGATGTCCTGACCCGCCGCCGCGATCCCGGAATCATCGCCAACGATGTTGCCGACATGCGGCGCGCGATCGCCCAGGAGAAGGGCGAGGCCGATTGCTGGGATCTCAAATATGCCGCCGGCGGCATGGTCGACATCGATTTCATCGCGCAATATCTCCAGCTCGTGCATGCGCACGAGAAGCCGGAGATTCTCGACGCCGGCACCATGCAGGTGCTGGAAAATGCATGCAGGCTGGGCGTGCTGGCGCAATCGGAGACCGAGATATTGCGGGCCGCGGCGCGGCTGTATCACGACCTGACGCAGATCCTGCGGCTCTGCGTCAGCGACCGGTTCAAGCCGGAGACCGCCGGCACCGACCTTCTGCGCGTGATGGCACGCGCCGGCGATGCGCCGCATTTCTCCTCGCTGGAGGCGCGCGTGAAGGAGACGCAGAGCGAGGTGCGCCGTGTCTTCAGGGCGCTGCTGGAAGGGACGTCGTCGTCGGCTTCAGCGAGGTGAGCGCCTCCCGCACGTTCGGCTCCAAGCCCGCGCCGCGGGCGTCGCGGCGACGCGCTGGATGCAGCGCTAGGCATTCGTGGCGGTTTTTGCGTGTCGCAAGGGGTAGGGCATGCTAGCTTGCATGCCACCATACGATCCGAGGGAACGAACGGTTGCTCGACAAGCTTGAACTATTGCTGGCGCTGGCGAAGGAACGGCATTTCGGCCGGGCCGCCGAAATGTGCGGCGTGACGCAACCGACGATGTCGACCGGGCTGAAGCAGCTCGAGGAGATCCTCGGCGTGATGTTGGTCCAGCGCGGCTCCCGCTTCCAGGGTTTTACGCCGGAAGGCGAGCGGGCGCTGGATTGGGCGCGGCGGATCGTGGGCGATGCCCGCGCGATGCGTGACGAGATCAACGGGCTGAAGCATCAGCTCTCCGGCGAGATCCGAATTGCGGCAATCCCGACCGTGCTCGGTATGGTCGCTGCGCTGACGACGCCGTTCCGCGCCAGGCATCCCGAGGTGCGTTTCCGCATCCAGTCCACCACCTCATCCGAGGTGCTGGGGTTGCTCGAGAATCTCGAGGTGGATGCAGGCCTGACCTATATCGAGAACGAGCCGATCGGCAAGGTGCGCACCATTCCGCTCTACAGCGAGAGCTATCGTCTGCTCACCGCGCCGGATGGAATGTTCGGTGATCGCGAGACGGTGACGTGGCGGGAGGTCGGACAGGTGCCGCTGTGCCTGCTGACGCCCGACATGCAGAACCGCCGCATCATCGACCGCGCGTTACGTTCGGTCGGCGCCGAGGCGACGCCGACCTTGACCTCGAATTCGCTGCTGGTGCTGTTCACGCATGTGAAGACGGGGCGCTGGGCCAGCGTGATGCCGGCCAAGCTCGCCGAGACGCTCGGCCTGTCCGATACGGTGCGCTCGATCCCGATCATCGATCCCGATGTCAATTACAGCATCGGCATGGTGATCCCGCAGCGTGATCCGATGACGCCGCTGATCGCGGCGCTGGTCAATGTCGCGCGAGAAGTCGCGCCGTCGCTGCAATCGTAGAATTCAGGCCGCGGCCGATATTCCGGACGCCGACTTGATCGCGTTGCGGGGCAGGGTGACGCGCACGACGGTGCCGACCTCGAGTTTGGAGCGCAGCCGCATCGAGCCGCCATGAAGCTGCGCCAGCGAGCGGGCGATCGCCAACCCCAGTCCCGAGCCGTGATAGGTCTTGGTGAGCTGGCTCTCGACTTGCTCGAAGGGGCGGCCGAGCCGCGCCAGCGAATGCGGCGCGATGCCGATGCCGGTGTCGGCGATCATCAGCACGATCCTGTCGTCGAGCTGCCGGCTGCGCACCACGATGCGTCCGCCGTCGGGCGTGAACTTCACGGCGTTGGAGAGCAAATTGACGATGATCTGCTTGGTGGCGCGACGGTCGGCGACGACGGAGATGGACTTTGCGATGTCGGCGTCGAGCGTCAGGTGCTTGTCCTGCGCGCGGCCGGTGACGACCCGCAGGGATTCCGCCAGCGTCTGCGCCAGGTCGAGCTCTTCCATGTCGAGCTTCATGCGGCCGGCCTCGATCTTGGACATGTCGAGGATGTCGTTGATGACTTCGAGCAGGTAATGCCCGCTGGTCAGGATGTCGTGGCAGTATTCCTGGTACTTCTCCGAGCCGAGCTCGCCGAACATGCCCGAGCCCATGATTTCGGAAAAGCCGATGATCGCGTTCAGCGGCGTGCGCAGCTCGTGGCTCATATTGGCGAGGAATTTCGACTTGGTCTGGTTGGCTTCCTCGGCGCGGGTCTTCTCGCGCTGGTATTTCTCGGCGAGATCGGCGAGTTCGCCCGCCTGGCGCTCCAGGGCTGCCTGCGAGCGCTTAAGGTCGATGACGGTGGCGCGCAGGCGTAGATCGTTGTCGACCAGCTTCTGCTCGTGCTCCTTGATGCGGGTGATGTCGGTGCCGACCGAGACGTAGCCGCCGTCCTTGGTGCGGCGCTCGCTGATGTGCAGCCAGCTGCCGTCGTCGAGCTGCGCCTCGAAGGTCCGCGCACCGGGGCCCTGGCTCGCAGTCTCGTTGTGCCGGGTGCGAACCTCCGGCATGCGGCCGACCTCCAGCACGGTCTCGTAGGAGGTGCCGGGGATGACGGCGCTGTCGGGCAGCTTGTGCAGGCGCTGGAAGTGCGAATTGCAGAGCACCAAGCGGTCGCTGGCGTCCCACAGGACGAAGGCTTCGGGAATGGTCTCGATCGCGTCGCGCAGGCGCAAATCGGCTTCCACGGTCCGCTCGGCGAGGCTCTTCTGCTCGGTGATGTCGACCGCGATCCCGATCAGGTGAACGCTGGAATCGGTCGCGCCGCTGGTCTTCTCGCAGCGGACGCGGAGCCAGATCCAGTGGCCGTCGACATGCTGCATGCGGAAGGTCTGGTCGATGTGGTCGATCTTCTCGGAGATGAGCTGGTCGGCGATCTCGAACAGGTCGATGTCGTCGGACTTCACCAGCGCGTTGACCTCGCCGAAGGTGAGGAGCTCGTTGCGGCCGTCGAGGCCGAGCATTGAAAACATTGACTGCGACCAGAAGATGCGGCCGCGCGACAGGTCCCAGTCCCACAGCCCGCAGCGGCCGCGGTTGAGCGCGGTGTCGATCCGGCCGCGCACGGCGTCGTTGATCAGGTCGCCCTCGCGGGCACGGGTGGACTGCCAGTGGAAGGCGAAGCCGAGGATCAGGACCACGAAGCCGGTGGTGGCCGACAGCGTCACCGATAGCGCGGCGTCCGAGCCCCAGATCGGCTCGTTGCGCTCCTGGATCACGGTCACGAAGCCGGGCAACGATTTGATCTGCCGCGCGGTCGCCATTGCGGCGTTGCCGTTCGGCAGCGTCATATCGGAGATGTTGTCGTCGCGCGGCGGTGCCGCCAGCAGTTGCGCCGTCGTGATTGCGTCGAGCAGGCGGTCGTTGCCCGAGGGATCGCTGTCGATCGGGATGCGAGCGAGGATGCGGCGGTCGATTCCAGCCGAGGTGACGATGACGTGGCGGCCCGAGGCGGTGCCCCAGGTTGGAATGAGGTCGGGCAGCAACGCCGGGAGGCTCTCGATGTTCTTCAGCCGCTCCTGTCGCCCGGAGGTGAGGCGGTCGATACGCTCGGCGAGCAGGTCGGCGAGCGCCGAGATGTCGTGGCGGATCACCAGCCGCTTCTGGCGCGTCTGGTCGACGACCTGCACGAACGCGCCGAGGCAGATCGTGATCAGGAATGCGATGATGAGCGTCGGCACGGCGCGGCGCAGCGCAGGCTCCGCTATCAGGAGCCGATGATAGGCAGGTTTCGCGATCGATTGCGCCAATCCTTTGATCGAATCGGATTGGACGCACGCGTTCGCGGCGTCTGCACGCGACATGCCTAATGCCCCCTGGAAACCTGCTTGCAACTGGACTTCGGAAGCAGCCCCACATCGCTTCCGAATCATGGTCGATTTGAATCCAGATTTCGCGGGCTGTCGAGAGTCAACGAATCGTTAACGCGAATTTATTCTTATCCAACGCGCAGTTTGTGCGTCGTGCGTCCGCAAACTTACGTGCGCGGCGAGTCCGAAACGAGAACGTGTGACTCCTCGCACATTCTCTGTCACGCGCGCGGCGGTTCGGCGTGACTGATGACGCGCTTCACGCTCGGGAACGCGCGCCGCAACGCGCGCTCGATCGCATCGACATGCTCGTGCACCTTGATCACGCTCATCGACGGCTCGGCGCGGCAGTGGAAATTCACGATCTCGCCGGCGTCGGTGTTGCGGACGCGAACATTATGGATGTCGTGGATCTCGCCGCTGGCGGCATATTCCGTCAAGGCTGCGGCGATGGCCCGCACCCGTTCCGGTTCGGCATCGACCCCGAACGGCAGTTCCGGTTCCAGCGGCTCGATGTGGACGTCGACCTCGACATCTGCGCCGAACTCTTCCTGGATGTTGCGTTCCAGCGTGTTGGCGACGTCATGGGCGGCGTAGAGCTGCATCCCCCCGTCGACCTCGAGGTCGATGCTGACGATCAGCTTGGCGCCGAGATCGTGCACGGTGACGTGGTGGATGGCGAGGCCCGAATTGTGGGCGATGACCATGATGCGGTCGCGCACGGTCTCGTTGTCGCGCGCCACGGGGACTGCGGTGAAGGTGAGGTCGGTATCGCCGAAGGCCGTCTCGACGGCTGCTTGCGCGTTGCGCTTGATGTCCTCGACCCGGTCGATGGGGTAGGTCCGCGGCACCTTTGCGATCGTGTCGATAAACGTGGTGGCACCGACCATGCGCACGCGGAGCCGCTCGATGTCGATCACGCCCGGCACGCTGCGGATCGCGGCCGTGGCCGTCTCATGCGCGCCTTCCGGAGCGCGGTCCACCAGCGTCTGCACGGTCGAGCCGGCCATGCGCAGGCCGAGCAGGGCGATCATCACGGCCACTGCGGCGGCGGCAGCCGCGTCGCCCCACCAGAAGCCGAGGCCGGCGAGGATCAGGCCCACGATCACGGCGAACGAGCCCATCACGTCGGAGGCGAAATGCAGCGCATCGGCGGCGAGCGCCTGGCTCCTGGTCTCCCGTGCGGCACGGTGCAGGGCACGGGCGCGCCAGAAATTGACGGCGATGTCGATCACCAGCACGACGAAAGGGACGGCGGAGATCGTCGGCGGCGCAACTCCCTCTCGGAGATGGCTGTAGGACTGGACCAGGATTCCACCGGCGAGCACGTAGAGCAGGGCGGTGACGCCCAGTGCCGAGACACTTTCGAGCTTGCCGTGGCCGTAATGATGCTCTTCGTCCGCCGGCTTGTCGGACACCCGCACCACCGCCCAGGTGATGATGGTGGCGACCAGGTCGATCGACGAATGCAGCGCCTCGGAGATTAGCGCCAGCGAGCCGATCGCGATCCCGACCGCGAACTTGGCCGCCGCCATGCCGCCGCTGGCGAATATCGAGATCGCTGCGACTGAGGTCTTGTTGTGTTGGGAGCTCATGGCGGGGATTTAGCAGGCCGCGGGTGAACATCAAGCGACGATCCACAGGCGTAGACGCTAGTGAGTTGCAGGAGCGGGTGAACTCCGTCGTGCCCGGACTTGTCCCGGGCATCCACGTTCTTCGGAGCGACAAAGACGTGGACGGCCGGGACAAGCCCGGCCATGACGAGTGGAGAGACTGGTGCGCTGCCGCTCTCTCTGGTCGTC
>NZ_JADPJF010000148.1:496936-502691 GCF_023073295.1 Bradyrhizobium sp. 23
ATCTTCCCCAGGTGCTTGTTGGCCTCCATGTGCTCGAAGGCCTTGTCGATGTCGTCGAAGGCAAACACCTTGTCGATCGGCAGCTGCAGCTTTCGCGACTCGACGGCGCCCCAGATGTCCTTGCGGACCTCCTCAAAAATCTCACGGACCTCCGCGACGGTGCGGGTGCGGAAGGTGACGCCGACATAATCGATGCGGCGGGCCGCGTGCAGGTCGAAGTTGAAATCGGCATGGGTGCCGCCGAGCCGGCCGACATTGACGATGCAACCCTTGACCTTGGTCGCCGCGAGGTTCTGGTTCGCGACCTTGCCCGAGACCTGGTCGACGATGAGGTCGACACCTTCGCCGTTCGTCGCCTTCAGCACCTCGTCGACCCATGAGGGGTCAGAGGAGTCGACCGCAAGATCGGCGCCATACTCCTTCAGCCGGCTGCGGCGATAAGCATCGGTCGAGGAGCCGATCACGAGCCTGGCGCCCTTGAGCTTCGCAATCTGCATCGCCATCAGGCCGACGCCGGAGCTTGCGCCCTGGATCAGCACGGCTTGCCCGGGCTGCACGCCGCCGATGGTGACGACGGCGTTGTGCATGGTCGCGAGTGCGACGGGCAGGGTGGCGGCTTCCTCGAAGTTCATGTTCGAGGGCGCGTGGAAAAGCCGGCCGTGATCGGCCAGCGTGTATTCGGCAAACGCCGCGCCGCCCGAGCCCATGATGCGGTCGCCGACCTTGAGGCCCTTGGCATCCGGTCCGAGCGCGGCGACCTCGCCGGCCCATTCCATGCCGAGCACGGTGCCGGCGCCGCCGGCCGCGCCATGGGCGTGGCCCTTGCGCATGCCGGTGTCGGCGCGATTGAGGCCACAGGCGCGGACCCGGACCAGCACCTGCGTGCCTTCAGGCTTTGGTTGAGCGACGTCGGAAATCGTAGCGCCACCAGGGCCGTAGACATAAGCCTTCATGAATTGCTCTCGCTTCTTGCAGTGATTATTCAGCAGCCTGCGCTGTCGGATGAACGATCATGCCTTCGAGCCGGCTGCGGATGATGGCCTCCGCTTCGCGCACGATGCGGGAGATCAGTTCCGCGCAGGTCGGGATGTCCTGGATCAGGCCCTGGACCTGGCCCGCCGACCAGATGCCTTCGTCCGAGTTGCCGGTCGCGTAGACCATCTTGCCGCGGGCGCCCGCGACGAGTTCGCGGATGTCCTCGAACTTGGCGCCTTCCTTCTCCATCGCTACGACCTTGGTCGAGATCTCGTTCCTGGCGACGCGGGAGGTGTTGCGCATGGTGCGGAAGATCAGCTCGGTTTCGCGCTCGTCATTGGCCACGATCTTCTCCTTGATGAGCTGATGAATGGGGCTCTCTTTGGTCGCCATGAAGCGGGTGCCCATGTTGATGCCTTCGGCGCCGAGCGCCAGTGCGGCGACGAGGCCGCGGGCGTCGGCAAAGCCGCCGGAGGCGATCATCGGGATCTTGATCTTGTTGGCGGCGGCCGGGATTAGGATCAGGCCGGGGGTGTCGTCCTCGCCGGGATGGCCGGCGCATTCGAACCCGTCGATCGAGATGGCGTCGACGCCCATGCGCTCGGCCGAGAGCCCGTGACGGACGCTAGTGCATTTGTGCACGACCTTGACGCCGTGCTTCTTGAACTCGTCGACATGCTCCTGCGGCTTGTTGCCGGCGGTTTCGACCACCTTGATGCCGCTCTCGATGATGGCGGCGCGATATTCGGCATAAGGCGGCGGCTTGATTGCGGGCAGGATGGTGAGGTTGACGCCAAACGGCTTGTCGGTGAGATCGCGGCAGCGGGCGATCTCCTTCCTGAGGTCCTCCGGTGTCGGCTGGGTCAGCGCCGTGATGAAGCCGAGCGCGCCGGCATTGGCGACGGCGGCGACCAGCTCGGCGCGCCCGACCCACTGCATGCCGCCCTGGACGATCGGGTGCTCGACTCCGACGAGCTTGGTGAACCGTGTCTGCAGCATGATCTGTTTCCCCGCTTGCGTGGCGCTCTTTTATCGGTCGATGCCGGCAGGATGCCGCCCGGGTCGGGAAAAGTCTATTGCGAGGGCGTGCGGTGGAGGCGGGGCGATCATGCGGGGAGTGGGGGATTCCGTGAGGCGGATAATTGACGCGGGCTCGTGTCCCGGACGCGCTGCAACGCCTCTTCGCGTTGCCGCGCAGAGCCGCGACCCATGCCCAGCGAGCGCTCTGAAAGATGGGCGCCGGCTCTGCAGCGCACCGTCGAACCGGACGATGCTTCGCTCTGCCGGGGGATGCTGCGCTGCGTCCGGGGCACGGACGCACAATCTTCCGATCAATCTCGATCCGACTTGCAAACAGCAGACGCATCTTCGCATCCTCGCGGCGCATTTCGCCCGAGCTTTGCCTGATCGCATCGCCCTCGTCGTGACAAGGGCGCAGGGAAGGCCGGGCGCCGGCTGGCACCCGCAAGTCCGTGCGCCAGAAGAATGCACACGGGGTGGACCACAGGTCAGCCAATCGCCCGGCCTTCCCTGCGCGGTGGTTTACGGCTTACTTCGTGCTCTCCCCGGGGAGCGATGCACTATTGCCCCCGTCGCCCCGCAGATGGCTGATGCAAGCGCCCGGTCGGGCAGCACGCATCACCACAGGACTTGACGCACAGACCCCGGGCGTCAGGACCACACGACTTCGCCGTCCGCGCACGTCCTCGCTGGGTCTTCGGGAGCTGGCGTGTGCTCGCACCCGAAGCCATGCGAAGACGCTGTCGGCGCCGTGTCGTAGGCGCGAAAGCCTGTGCTCACGGTTTCCCGCCCTGCAAGGCTCGCCGCGCCCGACGCCGTCGCGTCCATCGCTGCCCCACCCGCGGTCCGTGACGATCGCGATCCGCCCCTTGTCCCGGGTCAGGGTGTGTCGTAGGTGCGCCAAATCCGAATTTCGGTAAAGTGGAATATTTTGGCAGACGGGGATTGACAGGCGGCGCGCGAAATTTGTGCGGCTGTTTTGCCCGACGGGCGAACCCTGCCGGGCTATTCCGTCGACAGCCGCACCATCTGGCGGCCGCCGTTCATTTCCTTGAGGCTGTTGACGAAGTTTTCGGGGCGCTGCCAGCGGTAGGGGACCTTCAATCCCATGTACTCGGCGATGTCGCCGATGAAGCCGGTGCAATTGGTGGTCTCGGCGTTCCAGACCGGCGAGCTCGCCTGCAATTTCTTGATATAGGCAAACACGCGCTTGGCGTCGGCTTCGTTCAGATATACGCGGTAGTTCGCGGTCAGATACTCCGGGTCGAGATCGCCGTAGCTCGCGCCGGTCTCCGCCGGCACCCAGGTGAGGTGACCAAGCACATAGGCCCAGGTGTCGCCGGCGGGCGTGAGCCCTGCCACTTCGACGGCGCGCTCGCTGGTCTTGCCGTACCAGACGAAGGCGTGGCCCCAGCTCGCCGCCGTGCGGGCGCGGAAATCGACGTAGTACGGACCTTTTTCCGCGCGCGCGACCGGGCGCCGGGTCGATGGCGCCGGCCGTGATACGGTGTCGGTCGTGGCAAGCGCGTTTGCGTCAGCAACGCGCTTGTTCGCTTCGTGGGCCGAGGCCGAAGGTGTCGTACACGCGAGCATGGCCGCGAGCGCGAATCCCGCAAGGATGCAGGGTCCCGATCGATCAGGTTTGTTCGTCACGCTGTGCCCCTCGACTGTCGGCCACTCACGCAGAGTCTACGCTTGCTTCTGCGGGTATTTCGCTAACGCGTCAGTAGCGCGCTGCGACGGGGCCGGGCGCCTTGCCGATCGGGGCCTTTCCAACCGGGCTCTTGCCAATCGGCATCTTGCCGATCGGCGCCTGCTCCGAATAGACGGGAACGGGCTGCCGGCGCGGCAGATCCGCGGCATTCGCGACCGTTACCAGAGCAAGCGTAGCACCCACGACAAATACAATCTTCTTCACAGTCATACCCCTAGAAGGTTTGGTCCAAACACGGCACCGCCGTGCCCCCAGACACGCCTCACAGAAGGGCGGCCGAATGCGTCCACAGTGCGGCATCGGCGCGACATGTTGGCGGCATCTGCCGGCCGCGCGGAGATGTGATGTGTCTGGATGTTTCGGCGCGCTCTGCCCAGCCTACGCGACTCGGCCTCACCCGATCCGGTTCAGGCTGTTCCTGATCGTCGAGAAGATGCCGCCGATGTCTTTTCGCAAACCGTCGAGCGCGTTGAAACTGTCGAAGATGCGGGCGAGGCGGTCTTCGACCTCGCGTTTGCTCTTGGTCAGCGCGTCGACGCGCGAGGCGAGGGTGACGTCGCCGTTTGCCTCGATCTCGCCGACGGTTTTGGCGAGGAGGTCGTGCGTCGTGCCGACGTCCGCGATCATGGCCTCGATTCCGAACACGGGCGCCTTCAGCGGGACGAGGTCAGCCTGCGACTTCGACAGCTCTGTCTTGAAGGCGTTCAGCGTCGCCAGCGTTTCCTGTAACGCACCGAGGCGCTGGCGCGACTGGAGAACAAAATCGTTCAACGCATTCTGGCGGTCGGCAAGCGTCTTGCCCTCGGCGTCGATCTCGACACGGGCGAGCGAGCGTTCGAGCTGGGCCCGGCGCTCGCCGAGCTCTTCGAAGTCGAGCCCGATGCCTTTCAGGATGTGGAAGCTGTCGTCGATGCGGGCCAGGCGCTGCTCGATCTCGATCTTGTTCTTCGACAGCGTCTCGACGCGGGCGCCGAGCGGTGCTTCGCCGCCGGTTTCGAGCTCGTCGACGCTCTTGGCGAGGCGCTCATGGCTGAGGCTCAGCTCGCCGATCAACGCATTGAGGCCAGCGTCCGACGCGCGCAGCGGCACCAGCTCAGCGTGGGACTTCGCTAGATCGTCCTTGTACTGGTTCAGGGTCGCAAAGGTGTCCTGGACCGCGCCGACCCGGGACAGCAGCGTCGATACGTCGCCCGCGATGTCCTTGAGCCGGTCGGCGAGGTTGTTCTTGCGGTCGTCGGTCTCGAGGTCGTGCAGCGAGCGTTCGAGCTGGTTCTGGCGGTCGCGGATCTCAGTGAAAACCGGCTCGACCGCGCGGCGCTGCTCGGCGATCTTGCCGACCATATCGCGCAATTCCTGCTGGCGGCGGCGGATTTCGGCGAGCTGGTCGTGCATGTCGGTGGATTCGTTGCGGCCCCGCTGCAGCAGGGCGCGCTGCTCGGTCTCGCCCAGCTTGTCGTGCAGGGCGGAAACGGCCTCCCGGGGATCGCTCTCGATCAGGTGCTGGACGGTGGCGTCGAGGTGGTTCTGCAGGGCGTGGGCGACGACCACGTCCTCGCGGGTCTTCTTGAGGCGGTCGCGCAATGTGTCGAGGCGCCGGTCCTGGCGCGAGAGCCGCCAGGCGGAGGCGCCGATCAGTGCCAACGCCAAGGCCAGGATCGCGCCGGTCGCAACACGCTGCGGGACGGGCAGGCCTCCGAACCAGGCAGGCAGGTGGCCGACATCGTAACCGAGCGCCTGCTGGGCGAAGATCGCGATGGCAGTGAGCAGAACAAACCAGGCAACCAGGAAAAACAGCCACATCGTGACTTCCTCACGCCGGCACATTATCGCCATAATTGCTATTGGAGAGCGGAACCGAGATCAAGGGCGGCGGGAGCTTGCTGGATAGGTCCGGCCTCACGATCCACGGCTGAATGCGTCAGCCGATCGGTGGAGGGGGAGAGGCGCGTTTCCCGTGTTGGGGGCAGACGTTCAGGGCGCTGGTCATGCCCGGGCTTGTCCCAGGCATCCACGCGCCTCCGCGCCAACAGAACGTGGATGGGGGGG
>NZ_JADPJF010000148.1:502811-529569 GCF_023073295.1 Bradyrhizobium sp. 23
CCGATGCCGTCGATCGCGACGGTCACAATGTTCACCGGCTCTTTCATCACGCCGACGCCGACCGAGGTGCCGACGGCAATGAGGTCGCCGGGGAGCAGGGTCATGTCGTGGGAGATCCTGCTGACCAGCTCCTGCGCGGTGAAGATCATGTCCGATATCGGATAGTTCTGTCGCTCCGCACCGTTGAGGATGGTGCGGACCACCAGCCTGACCGGATCGAGACCGGTCGCGATGACGGGGCCGAACGGGCCGTAATCGTCGATGCCTTTGGCCCGTGCCCATTGCGGGAAGGTCGGGTCGCTGGTCAGGATGTCGTTGGCGGTGATGTCGTTGACGCAGGTGTAGCCGAAGATGAAGCTGTCCGCTTTCGCCGGCGACACCCGGGCACAGGTCTTGCCGATGACGATGCCGAGCTCGCCTTCATACGTGGTCTTGCCATCGTAATAAGAGGGACGGCGGATCACCGCGCCTGGCGTCGTAATGCTGGTGGTGGCCTTCAGGAGGTAGAGCGGCTCCGGTGGCTCGGGCTGGTTGAGCCTGGCCGCGAGTGCATGAAAATTGTTCCAGAGCGCGACGATCTTGCTGGGCACGCAGGGCGCGAGCAGTTCGACCTCCGACAGCGCCAGCGTCTTGCCGGTGGCTGCATGGCGGCCAAACATCTCGCCCTCATGGACGCTGATACCCGACGACGTTAGCGTGCCGAAGCCGGTCGCACCGCTATTCCGGAAGCGGAGCCATTGTTTGATCTCGCCAGCCATCACGCCACCGCCAGTGCGCGCGGATCCGATGGGGTCGGGATGCCGTCGTAGAGACCGGCAATGCGGGCGCGCTGGGTCACCATCGCCAGCACTGAATCGAGGGCGGGGGTGGCGACGCCGGTGAGGCGGCCCATCTCCTGCACGACGGTGACGAGCGGGTCGATCTCCATCGGGCGGCCGCGCTCGAGATCCTGGAGCATCGAGGTCTTGTGCGCGCCGACCTTGCGCGCACCTTCGATGCGGCGCTCGACGTCGACGCGGAATTTGACGCCGAACGTTTCGGCGATGCCTTGCGTCTCCATCATGATCGCGCGCGACAGCGCGCGAGTGGCCGGATCGGTGCAGATCACGTCGAGCGTTGCATGGGTGAGTGCGCTGATCGGGTTGAAGCAGACATTGCCCCACAGCTTGAGCCAGATCTCGTCGCGGATGCGGTCGAGCACCGGCGCCTTCAGCCCGGCTGCGACGAAGAGATCGGCGAGGCGTTGCACGTCCGGGGTGATCTCGCCGGAGGGCTCGCCGAGCGGAAAGTTGTTGCCGTAGACGTGACGGATCACGCCGGGCGCCTCGATCTCGGTGGCGGGATAGACGATGCAACCGATGGCGCGCTCGGCGCCAATTTCGCGCCACTGCCGTCCGCCGGGGTCGATGCTCTCCAGCGTCGAATTCTCGTATTGGCCGCCGTGCTTGTAGAAGTACCAATAGGGGATGCCGTTGACGGCGGTGACGATGCGGGTGTGGGGTCCGAGCAGCGGCTGCATTGTCTCGATCACGCCGGTGATCGAGTGCGCCTTCAGCGTGATGATGATGTAGTCCTGCACACCGAGCTCGGCGGGATCGTCGGTGCAGCGCGGATGCACGGTGTGCTTCTCCTCGCCCGCGAGCAACGTCAGGCCGCGCTCGCGCATCGCGGCAAGGTGCGCGCCGCGTGCGACGAGGCTGACGTCGGCGCCCGCGCGCGCGAGCTGAACCCCGAGATATCCGCCGATTGCGCCGGCGCCGTAGATGCAGATCTTCATGGAATCCTCGCGAAGCAGCGGAAGCCGGATTTCGGGACGAAAGATCCGGTCCGGCTCGGAAGGTCCGAGCCGGGGACGGTAGTCGCAGGGGAAGTGAGACGCTTTAAGCTGCTTGCGGCGTGCCGTTGATCGCTTCGTCCACGAAGGAGGCGATGTCACGCATGCTGATGACCGAGACGAGGCTGTAATCGTCGATGACAGGCAGGTGCCGGATGTGATTCCGGTTCATCAGATGGCGGACGTGCTCGATCGTGTCGTTTGAGGTGCAGGATACGAGCTGCTGCACCGAGACGAGCTGCGAAACCTTGACGTTGACGGCATTGGCGCCGTGCTCGGCGACGGCGCGCACGACGTCGCGCTCGGTGAACATGCCGACCGCGGTGTTACCCTCGGAGCGGACCACGTCCTTCACCACAAGTGCGCTGATATTGTTGGCGCGCATCAGCTTGGCGGCGATACCCACCGTTTCGTTCATTCGCACCGTGACAACGCGCGGTGTCTTCTTGCGCAGAATGTCTCCGACCAGCATTGCAACCTCCCTGGGTGAATGATGCGGCAAGTGTGGTATACATAATGCCAATCGTCAAGCACTCGATTTGGCTGTTCCGAAAAATCTTGAGGCAACAATGCTGACGTTTGCCGTGAGCCAAAAAGAAAGAGGCGCATCGCTGCGCCCCCTGTCTCACCGTGCAAGGAGTGTTCGTTATGCCGTCTCGGTCTTGGCGTTCCCCGTCGCGGCGTTGGCGCTCTCGGCTTCCTTGCCGAGGATGAAGGAGCGGCGCATCGGCTTGATCACGAACAGCGCCGTCAGGGCCGCCGTCGCGTTCAGCGCGACTGCGACCACGAACACGGCCTTCCAGCCATACGTGGCCGAGATCACGCTGGCGAGCGGAACGAGCAGGGACGCGGTCCCCTTCGCCGTGTAGAGCATGCCGTTGTTGGTGGTTGCGAACTTCGAGCCGAAGGTGTCGCCGCAGGTCGCTGGGAACAGCGAGTAGATCTCGCCGAACACGCCGAAATAGACCGCGGTGGCGAGCACGAAGACGACAGGGACGTGGCCATAGGCCGACAGCGTCAGCAGCATCAGCGCGGCGGTGCCGAAGGCGATGAACATGGTGTGCTCGCGGCCGATCGTGTCGGAGACGAAGCCGAAGAACGGCCGTCCGAAACCGTCGAAGATGCGGTCGAGCGAGATCGCGAACGTCAATGCCGCCATCTGGAATCCGGCGAGCGTGACCGGCGTGTCGGCGATCTTGAAGTCGTGTGCGATCGGGGCGATCTGCGCCGCGGTCATCAGGCCGCCGGAGGCGACCATGACGAACACGAGATACATGACCCAGAAAATAGGGGTGCGCAGCACCTGGGGCGGGGTGAAGTCGATCTTGGTCTGCGGCAGATTGAGCTGCTTCTTCTTCGGCGGGATCGAGATCCGCGGCGGCTGAATGAAGAAGGCGAGCACGAAGACGATCACGCCCTGGCCGATGCCGAAGGTGAGGAACGCGTGCTGATAGCCGCTCGTTGCGATCATGGCTGCGATCGGCACGACGGTGAGTGCAGCGCCTGCGCCGAAGCCGGCGGCAGTCGCACCGGCGGCAAGGCCCCGGCGATCGGGAAACCATTTCAGCGCGTTGCCGACGCAGGTGCCGTACACGGCGCCCGCGCCCATGCCGCCGATGATCGCGGCCGCGTAGAGCAAGGTGAGGCTATCGGCATAGGAGTTGAGAATCCACGACAGCGCGATCATGACGCCGCCGAACATGATGACGATGCGCGGGCCGTATTTGTCGACGAACCAGGCCTCGATCGGCACCAGCCAGGTTTCGGTGACGACGAAGATGGTGAAGGCGAGCTGGATCGCGGCGCGTCCCCAATGGTGCGCGTGATCGATCGGATCGACGAACAGGGTCCAGCCATATTGCAGGTTGGCGATCATCGCCATGCAGACGATGCCCATGACCAGCTGGAGCCAGCGGAAACCTGTGCGGAGAGGCGCGGCCGTGACAGCGCCATCGGTGCTGGAAATCATCAAGAACCTCCCAAGCGCCTGTCTGGTTCGACACCGGTCGCAAGATGACCTGATGTCGCAATATTGTGGCTTATCGTCGCAAGCGCGGTGGCGACCTTGGTATACCATATTCCAGATTGCAAGCCCTATCTTGGCGCGCGCCTGAAAATTTGCGGAGTTCCTTTAGGGACGGCGGGTTCACGAAAACGTCGCGCACAACGAAAACGCCCGGCCGCGAGGCCGGGCGTTTTGCGCGAGAAGCGCTTTTGGAGCGCGTCAGACGGTCGATTGCGCGACCACGACCTTGCGCCAGGGCTTGAGCACCGCGATCGCCAGCGCCGAGGCCAGGATGTTGGCGCCGGCTGCGATGATAAACACGTTGTCCCAACTGCCCGACGACTGCTGCATGTAGTTGCCGATCGGGACCAGCAGCGCGGCCGTACCCTTCGCGGTGTAGAGCAGGCCGGCATTGGTGGTCGCGAACTTGGCGCCGAACGTGTCGGTGCAGGTCGAGGGGAACAGCGAGTAGATCTCACCCCAAGCGAAGAACACGAAGCCCGAGAGCAGCACGAACCAGAGCGGATCGTGGCCCCAGAGGTAGAGCATCCAGATGCCGATACCTTCCATGCCGAAGGCGATGAACATCGTGTTCTCGCGGCCGATCATGTCGGAGATCCAGCCGAAGAACGGACGCGTCAGGCCGTTGAGCACGCGGTCGATCGTGGCCGCGAAGGTCACCGCGGTCATCGTCACCGCCATCAGCGTGACCGGCACGTTGTCGATCTTCCAGTCCGCCGCGATCGGCTTCAGGTTCGCCGTCACCATCAGGCCGCCAGCGCCGACAATCACGAACATGAAGTACATCAGCCAGAAGATCGGCTGACGCAGCACCTCGGTCGGCTGGTAGTTGCGCCGGGTCTGCTGCAGATTGGCGTTCACGACCGCGTTCGGCACCTGACCTGCTTTCGGCGCGAGCAGGAAGAAGGCGAGGATGCAGATGATAATGCCTTGTCCGAGGCCGAAATAAAGGAAGGTGGTCTGGAAACCGCTGTCCTTGATCATGGCCTGGATCGGCGCGACGGTCAGCGCGGAGCCCGCACCGAAACCAGCGGCCGTGATGCCCGCGGCAAGACCGCGCTTGTCCGGAAACCACTTCAGCGCGTTACCGACGCAGGTGCCGTAGACGCCGCCGGCGCCGATGCCTGCGATGATCATGCCGAGATAGTAGCCGTTGAGCGTGGTCGCCTCCGCATTGATCGCCCAGCCGGCGGCACAGAGCACGCCGCCGACCAGCACCACGATGCGCGGACCGTATTTGTCGACGAACCATCCTTCGATCGGCACGAGCCAGGTCTCGAACAGCACGAACAGCGTAAAGGCCCATTGGATCGACGCACGATCCCAGCCGAACTTCTTCTGGATGTCGGGGACGAAGAACGTCCAGCCGTATTGATAATTGGCGATCATTACCATCGCCGCGACGCCAACTGCCAATTGCGTCCAGCGATACGTGTCGCTAACGCGCGCGGCTGTCGGGGCGGTTGCTTGCACCATGTCCGTCATAAAGCCTCCCGTGGCGCCTCTCATTTTTCTGCGAGCGCTGGAACGGCATTCTTGTATGCATTATGCCAAGCTTCAAGCGCTGGTCCGGTCACCGTGCGCAAATGCCGCAGGACCTTGCCCGGTTGCGGCTGTGACTCAGGACAGCACAAGTAGAAATGGCCCCGTGATCCGGGGCCATTCATCAAAAGTAGTATGCGGACTGATCTAAAACCGTCTCCCGCTGCGCGCGCAGGCGCGGGCGGCTGTCCGGCCTACAGGCCAAAGCGCGGCAGGTCGCCGTTGTGATTCGAGATCTCGGCGCTCGCCATCAGGAGGCGGTCGATCGTTGCCATCAGGCGGGCGAACAGCGTGGAGGAGGGCGCGAGAGCGACGGAAGCGGTCTTGGACATCGGAAATCCCTTTCTCGAGACGGTCAGTAGTGCTGTCTCATTTCGAAAGGGAAATTTATGTATACCAGATGCCAATGTCTATGCATGCCATTGCATAGCAGCATTTAGCTTTTCGCATTGCAGCATAATAATCAGTTAAATGGGCCGATTTGAGCGGGATATGCCCAAAGCCGGCCGAAACTGAACCATTTGACCGTCGATATCCAAAAACGGAGCCTTGGCAGCGGCACATGAAGCCGTTAGTGGTCTGCCCCCTCCAATCATCTGTCAGAGTGGTTCATGTCGAGCGCCTCGCCCGCCGTCTCGATCGGCATCGATTTTGGGACCAGCAACACGGTCGTGGCCCTTGCGGCGGACGATCGCCGGGTCGAGGCCATCCGCTTCGACCATGGTGAGCAGCGCCACAGCGTCTTCGTGTCAGCGCTGTGCTTCTGGGAGGACCGGCCGGGAGCCGGCGCCCAGGCTGAAGGCGGCCCGTGGGCGATCGAGCAGTTCCTGGAAGGACGCCATGTCTACCGCTTCCTCCAGTCGTTCAAGACCTTTGCCGCAAGCTCCAGCTTCAACACCACCCAGGTGTTCCGGCAGCGCTACAAGTTCGAGGATATTTTGGCGGCGTTCCTGCGGACGCTGGCGCGGCATGGCGGCGATAAATTCGGCTTCGAGACGTCCACCATTACAGTCGGTCGCCCCGTCCGCTTCGCCGGGGGCAATCCCGACGAAGCGCTGGCGATGCAGCGCTACCGGGCCGCGTTCGAGCGCCTCGGCGCCGGCCACGCCCGCTATGTCTACGAACCCGTGGGCGCGGCGTTCTCCTTCGCCCGCCGGCTGGAGCGCGATGCGACCGTGCTGGTCGCGGATTTCGGTGGCGGCACCAGCGATTTCTCGGTGATGCGGTTCTCGCGTGCCGGCGGCGCCTTGCGCGCCGAGCCGCTCGGCCATGCCGGCATCGGGATTGCGGGCGACACCTTCGACTACCGTATCGTCGATCACGTCGTCTCGCCGCGGCTGGGCAAGGGCTCGAGCTTCCGCTCGTTCGACAAGGTGCTGCCGATCCCCACCGGCCACTACACTAATCTCGCGCGCTGGCATCAGCTCGCGATGATGAAGAGCAACGGCGACCTGCGCGAACTCCGGGAGCTTGCGCGCACCGCGGTGAAGCCGGCTCTGCTCGAGGATTTCATCACCATCGTCGATCTCGACCTCGGCTTTGCGCTGTACCGCGCGGTGTCCGACGCCAAGGTCGCGCTGTCGGCCCAGGATCAGGTGGAGTTCCGCTTCAAAGGAGGCGGGGTCGATATCGGCTCGACTATCACGCGGAAGAATTTCGAAGCCTGGATTGCCGACGACATCGCGAGGCTCGGGGCCACCGTCGACAAGGTGCTGGGCGAAGCCGGCATCACCGCGCGCGAGGTCGAGAAGGTGTTTTTGACCGGCGGCACGTCTTTCGTGCCGGCCGTTCGAAAACTGTTCGCCGAGCGGTTCGGCAACGAACGGCTGATGTCGGGCGATCAGTTCGAGTCGATTGCGTACGGCCTTGCTTTGATCGGACACAGCCCGGACCCGGACCGCTGGACCGCAAGCGGCGGGCTCCAGTCGAGGGCGGGCGCGTAGCCTACGGTCACGCGGCCGCCCCTAAGTCGCGTCCGATCGCTATTGCTTGATCTCAGGCTCGACGAGCTTCGCCAGATTGCGCAGCGATTCCTGCCAGCCGAGATAACAAGCCTCCGGCGGGATGACGTCGGGGATGCCGGCCTGCGTGATATCCAGCTCGGTGCCTACGGATACTTTCTTCAGGATCACGGTGACCTGGATCTCTGCCGGCAGATTGGGGTCGTCGAACCTGTCGGTGTAACGGAGACGTTCGCCGGGGACGAGCTCGAGATATTCGCCGCCGAAGGCGTGGCTGTTGCCCGTCGTGAAGTTACGGAACGACATCTTGAACGTGCCCCTGACCTTCGGCTCGAAATGATGGACGGTGCAGGTGAAGCCATTCGGCGGAAGCCATTTTGCCAACGCATCCGCCTCCAGGAAGGCGCGATAGACTTTCTCCGGGCTGGTCGTGAGAACGCGGTGCAGGCGGACAGTGCTGGGCATGATCATTCTTCCTCATGAATCGCCGGGCTCGACGTGGGCGTCTACTGCCCGTTCATGTCCAGATGACGAAGGAGATGCTGCCGATCCGACGCGGCGTCTCGATTTTTTTTGATGGATCCACGCATGGGGCGCTCGGCAGCCTTCGAGAGCAGCTCGCCGGGGGGCGAAAGATGAGCGCTGAATAGCGCGCGTCCTGCACCTACCGCCGGGCTCCCGAGCCGTTAAATTCCGTCAAGCCTTGCAAATGGCGAGGATGAGGTATACGTTGAGGCTGTTCGTTCAGCCGCTGTGCCTTGTTGAATGCGCCCGCGGGCTCCTTTTCCATAGACATCGACGAATAGAATTTGTTCTGCGTGACGATCACGCGGAACCTGCGCGTATGCGCTTTGGAGAAGAAAATGACGACAGGTACTGTAAAGTGGTTTAACGGCCAGAAGGGCTTTGGATTCATTCAGCCGAACGACGGCGGCAACGATGTGTTCGTTCACATCAGCGCGGTCGAGCGGGCTGGTCTTGCAGGTCTCGCTGAAGGCCAAAAGGTCAACTTCGAACTCAAGACCGACAAGATGCGGGGCAAGGTCAGCGCTGAGAATCTCTCGCTGGCCTAAGCCTTGGTGCCGTTTCACGGATGTACTGAAACGGCCATGCCACCCGCTCGATCCCAGGATTGAGCGGGTTTTTGTCCGTTGCAGAGCAGGGTGAATAATGAGCGCCAAGAGACCGGCCGAACCGTCACCCGAAAGCATCGCGCGTTCTAACCGTCAGCGTTTGGCCGCTGAGGAAGGCGCGCGGGCGATGGTGGACGTTGGAAAGCAAGCCGTCGATGTTCGCAAGAACATGGCGCGGCTTCGAGAGCTGCGCCAGGCCAAGGAAGCGGCAGACGCCGCCCTTCAGGCGTCGCTGCCGCCGCCCGTCCCGACGAAGCGCAAGAAGAAGGTGACGCCATAACTGGCTTCCATTGCGCCGAGGACAATTTGGAGAGGGCCGATCACATGCCAAAGAGTGCGGGTCGTGCCTAGAATAAAGTCGGATGGCGGTGGCACCATCACCTTCTTTCTCGCGCTTGGCGCGGGACGACAGATGTGCCGTCTTGCGACGACGTTCCTGACGCAGAAGCAGGCTTTCAGTTATCTTCGCAAGAACCGGACCGAGTTCGAGCGCATGGCGCGGGCGCAGCTCGCTTCTGGTGCAGTCGAAGACGGAATCGTCGTGCTCTCGATGCTGTAGACCAGGCGGATTTCGGCGCCCCGCCTTTAGCGGAATTCGCGGTCGGAGTCTGGGATCGTCGTGCCTATTCGGAGCCGCTTCCCGGCTTCGCCTCCCGGGCCAATCGCTCCGCTTTCAGCCGTTCGCGATTCTCGTTGAAGGAGTTCTGGTCCTTCGCATAGTCATTGATCGGCTTCTGCGTTGTCGCAGGCTTGAACGCCTTGTTGGCTTCACGCTTGGCGCGATCAGAGGATTGATCTTTCGACATTTAAGCCCTCAATTTGATCAACGAGCGTGGTCCTGGCGAGTGCCGGACGCGACGCCACCCGTGCCCGAACTGAAAGGCCGACTTGCCATCCTCGGAAGCGAAGGCGACCAGTTCTTCAGCGTGGGGCAGGGTCTTTGCGAGGCGTACTGCACTCGCCGTGGAGATGGCATGCTGGCATTTCCGGCATGCTCGCATTTCCGGGAGCACACCGGTCGAGGGAGCAACGGCCGGCCACCGCATCTGTTCCTCGCGAACCAATCTTTAATCCAGCCTTGGCGGCGCGGCAAGCGCGCCGATCGTGCGATGCAGCCTTTGCGCGCCAACAAAAAGGCCGCCGAAGCCGGCGGCCTTTCGCGTCGTGAGATAAGCCCGCTTATTCGGCGGCCTGCTTCTGCGGCGGATCGAGCGCGCCGGACTTGTGGATATCGGCGACCTGATGGTCCGAGAAGCCCAGCACGGTGCGCAGGATCTCGTCGGTGTGCTCGCCGAGCAGCGGGGATCGCTCCACCTCGCTCGGGGAGTCCGACAGCTTGATCGGGTTGCCGACGGAGATGTACTTGCCGCGGGTGGGGTGGTCGACCTCGACCACGGTGCCGGTCGCGCGCAGCGACTGGTCCTCGGCGATCTCCTTCATCGACAGGATCGGGCCGCAGGGAATGTCGTCCTTGTTGAGGATTTCCATCGCCTCGAACTTCGTCTTCGTCATCGTCCATTGTTCGATGCGGCCGAAGATCTCATTCAGGCGCGGCAGGCGGACGGCCGGCTTGGCGTAGTTCGGATCGGTCTTCCAGGAGGGCTCACCGATCACGTCGCAGATCTTCTCCCAGACCGGGGCCTGGGTGATGAAGTAGATATAGGCGTTGGGATCGGTCTCCCAGCCCTTGCACTTCAGGATGCGGCCGGGCTGGCCGCCGCCGGAATCGTTGCCGGCACGCGGCACGGCATCGCCGAACGGAATGCCTTCGCCGAACTGGCTGTATTCCTTGAGCGGACCATGGGCGAGGCGCTGCTGGTCGCGCAGCTTGACGCGCGCGAGATTGAGCACGCCGTCCTGCATCGCGGCGGTGACGCGCTGGCCCTTGCCGGAATGGGTGCGCTGATAGAGTGCGGTGACGATGCCGAGCGCCAGATGCAGACCGGTGCCGCTGTCGCCGATCTGCGCGCCGGTCACGAGGGGCAAGCCGTCGCGGAAGCCGGTGGTGGAGGCGGCGCCGCCGGTGCACTGGGCGACGTTCTCATAAACCTTGCAGTCCTCGTATGGTCCGGGACCAAAGCCCTTAATAGAGGCGACGATCATCTTCGGGTTGATCGCCTGGATCTTCTCCCAGGGGAAGCCCATGCGGTCGAGCACGCCGGGGCCGAAATTCTCGACCAACACGTCGCACTTCTTGATGAGCTCGGTGAGGACTTCCTTGCCCTTGGGGTTCTTGGTGTCGAGCGTGATCGAGCGCTTGTTGTGGTTGAGCATGGTGAAATACAGGCTGTCCACATTCGGGATGTCCTGCAGCTGGCCGCGGGTGATGTCACCCACGCCCGGGCGCTCCACCTTGATCACGTCGGCGCCGAACCATGCGAGCAACTGCGTGCAGGTCGGCCCGGACTGGACGTGGGTGAAGTCGAGAATGCGAACGCCCTCGAGCGCTTTTGTCATCGTGTTGCTCCGTACTCTGATCTACCCCTGCACCCGCAGGGACCTTGTGGGTTGACGGGGATGCTTACTTCTTCTTCTGCAGAACGCTCTGCGGATTGAGGTTGCCGATGCGGCCGCTCTCGGAACCGGCGGCCGGATCGATCACGGCGTTGATGAGCGTCGGCTTGCCCGAAGCCATGGCCTCGTTGACGGCGCGCTTGAGCTCGTCCGGTGAGGTGGCATTGACGCCGACGCCGCCGAAGGCTTCCATCATCTTGTCGTAGCGGGCGCCCTTGACGAACACCGTCGTCGCCGGATCGGCGTTGGCGCCGTTGACGTCGGTGCCGCGATAGATGCCGTCATTGTTGAAGATGACGACGCAGATCGGCAAATTGTAGCGGCAGATGGTCTCGACCTCCATGCCGGAGAAGCCGAAGGCCGAGTCGCCTTCGACCGCGAGCACGGGATGGCCGGTCTCGAGAGCAGCCGCGATCGCCTGGCCCATGCCAATGCCCATCACGCCCCAGGTGCCGACGTCGAGACGCTTGCGTGGGCGATACATGTCGATGACGCCGCGGGCGAGGTCGAGCGTGTTGGCGCCCTCGTTGACGAGGATCGCCTCGGGATGATCCTTGATGACGTTTTTCAGCACGCCGAGCGCGCCGTGATAGTCCATCGGCGATTTGTTGTTCATGAGCTTCGGCGCCATCTTGGCGACGTTCTCTTCGCGCTTGGTCGAAATCGCCTTGGTCCATTCGGCAGGCGGGGCGGTCCAGCCCGAAGCCATCGCCTGGTTGAAGGCGGAGACGACCGAGCCGATGTCGCCGACGACGGGCGCGACGATCTCGACGTTGGAGTCCATCTCGCGCGGTTCGATGTCGACCTGGATGAACTTCTTGGGCGCTTCGCCCCAGTTCTTGCCCTTGCCGTGCGAGAGCAGCCAGTTCAGCCGGGCGCCGATCAGCAGGACGACGTCGGATTCCTTCAGCACCGTCGAGCGGGCAGCGCCTGCGCACTGCGGATGGGTGTCTGAGAGGAGACCCTTGGCCATGCTCATCGGCAGGAAGGGGATACCGCTCTTCTCGACGAAGGTTTTGATCTCCTCGTCGGCCTGCGCGTAGGCCGCGCCCTTGCCGAGGATGATGAGAGGGCGCTTTGCGCTCTTCAAAACATCAAGCGCGCGCTTGATCGAAGCGGGCGAGGGGATCTGCGCGGGAGCCGCGTCGATTACCTTGACCAGCGACTTCTGGCCGGCATCGGCGTTCATCACCTGGCCGAACAGCTTTGCCGGCAGGTCGAGATAGACGCCGCCCGGACGGCCGGAGACGGCGGCACGGATGGCACGGGCAAGACCAATGCCGATGTCCTGGGCGTGCAGCACACGGTAGGCTGCCTTGCACAGCGGCTTGGCGATCGCGAGCTGGTCCATCTCTTCATAGTCGCCCTGCTGGAGGTCGACGATCTCGCGCTCGGAGGAGCCCGAGATCAGGATCATCGGGTAGCAGTTGGTGGTGGCGTGGGCGAGCGCGGTGAGACCGTTGAGGAAGCCGGGCGCGGAGACGGTGAGGCAGATGCCGGGCTTCTTGGTGAGGTAGCCGGCGATGCCCGCCGCATAACCGGCGTTCTGCTCGTGGCGGAACGAAATCATGCGAATACCGGCCGCCTGCGCCATGCGGCCCAAATCCGTGATCGGGATGCCCGGCACATTATAGATGGTGTTGATGCCGTTCAGCTTGAGCGCGTCAATGACGAGATGAAAACCATCCGTCAATTCCTGCTCGGTGCCCGGTGCTTCGGACTTGGTCGCGGTATTCAGCATGGGCCTTGTCTCCCTGGTCTCAAGATGCCGTTTCAGGCTTTTGGGGGCGATGCCTCGCCCTTTGGTGAACGTTGCCGGCTAGAAGAGTTCCTGACCATGCGCTTCGACGTAAGCGGCAAGGCCAAGGGTGTGATCGCGGGCGCGCTTCTCGGCGAGCTCGGTATCGCGCGCCTCCAGGGCTTCGATCATGCCGAGATGCTCGGGAAGCGACGTCGCGGTGCGGTCCTTGCGTCCGATGGTCAATTGCCGATAGCCACGCACATGCAGCAGCAAGTCGTTGGTGAGATCGACCAGCACCGGTGATTCCGACAGCGAGATCAGCGCCTGGTGGAAGGCGATGTTGGCGCGCGAATATTCCTCGACGTGATCCTCGGGCAGGCGATCCTTGCCAAATTCCTTGAAGTAGTCGCGCAGCGCCGTGATGTCTTTCTTGCGCGCTGTGGCGGTGATGAGGCGAGCCGCCATGCTCTCCAGCGCCGCCCAGGCGCGGATCATGTCGACGATCTCGCTCTTGGTCCTTCGGACCACCATGATGCCGCGGCGAGGAACCGTCTTCACGAAACCGTCTTGCTCTAGCATCGCGATGGCTTCGCGGATCGGCGTGCGGCTCACGCCGAGGCGCTCGGACAACGCGCGCTCGTCGAGCATGACGGGTTCGGGCGTCGAGTAGATGTCCATCTTGAGGATGGCTTCCTTCAAGGCGTCATACGCCTTGTTCTTGAAGCTCGACTCCGGGGCAATACGAACGATTGCGATATCTGCCTCGGCCATGTTCGGCAACGCCTTGGTTGGTTTCCGCAGTGACACGACGAATCTCCTCCAGTGGGAGTCGTCTTTTACAGGATTATTAACGGGAAAGTTTTTGGCATACCAAATACCAGAATGTCAAGCTGCCTATTTTTTGCAGCGTTCTAAGGTGCGCTGCAGCTTGACAAGTTGGCCTCTGGCATACCAAATGCCATCGCCAGCCATTTTTGATCCAAGCCGGCGGAGTAATCTCGGCTTTATGCCACTCCGTTCCGCGACATGGAACAGAGCGCGGCGAATGGAAAGCATCACGGGCAGCCGCAACGCGCGCGCGCTTTGAGAACGCAAGAACCAAGGTCAAGGGAGAGCCACATGTCCAATTCCAAAGATGCCGTCCGCAAGGTGCTTGACCAGGTCAAGGCGGACAAGCGCACCAGCCTGACCGCGCCGGAAGGCAAGCTGGTCTGCGACGCCTACGGCATTGCGGTGCCGAAGGAGGGTGTGGCGAAGTCGGCCGGCGAGGCCGGCAAAATGGCCGCCTCGATGGGGTTTCCGGTGGTGATGAAGATCGTCTCGCCGGACATTCTCCACAAGACCGAAGCCGGCGGTGTCATCGTCGGCCTCAAGACGGCCGAAGACGCCGAGAAGGCCTACGAGACGATTCTCTCCAACGCCAGGAAGTACAAGTCCGATGCCAAGATCGAGGGTGTCCAGGTGCAGCAGATGCTGGCCGGCGGCACCGAAGTGATCGTGGGGTCGATCACCGACGCCTCGTTCGGCAAGCTGGTTGCCTTCGGCCTCGGCGGCGTGCTGGTCGAAGTTCTGAAGGACATAACCTTCCGCCTCGCGCCCGCGACCAAGCAAGATGCGCTGTCGATGCTCGACGGCATCCAGGCGCATGAGATTTTGAAGGGCGTTCGCGGTGGCGAGCCGGTGAACCGCACCGCGCTTGCGGATGTCATCGTCAAGGTCTCGCAGCTCGTCACGGATTTCCCCGAGATCGTCGAGCTCGATCTCAACCCGGTGTTCGCGACGGCCAAGGACGCCATCGCGGCCGACGTCCGCATCGTCGTCGACTTCGCTTACGTGCCCAAGCCGAAGCCGCGCCCGACCGAAGAGATCGTCGCGGCCATGAGCCGCATCATGCAGCCGAAGGCGGTTGCAGTGGTCGGCGCTTCAGCCGAAGACGGCAAGATCGGCAATTCCGTGATGAAGAACCTCATCAACGGCGGCTACAAGGGCGACATCTACCCGATTCATCCCAAGGCCGCCGAGATCCTCGGCTACAAGGCGTATAAGAGCGTCAAGGACGTGCCCGGCGTGATCGACACCGCGGTGTTCGCAATTCCCGCGAAGTTCGTGGCCGCGGCGCTCACCGAATGCGGCGAGAAGAAAATTCCCGGCGCGGTTCTGATTCCGTCGGGCTTCGCGGAAGCCGGCGCGCCGGAGCTCCAGGCCGAGATCGTCGAAGTCGGCAAGAAGTACGACATCCGCCTGATGGGACCGAACATCTACGGCTTCTATTATACGCCTGCCAACCTCTGCGCGACCTTCTGCACCGCCTATGATGTCAAGGGCCACGCGGCACTGTCTTCGCAATCGGGCGGCATCGGCATGGCCATCATCGGCTTCTCCCGTTCGGCCAAGATGGGCGTGTCGGCGATCGTCGGCCTCGGCAACAAGTCCGACATCGACGAGGACGATCTGCTCGCCTTCTTCGAGCAGGATCCGAACACGAACCTGATCGCGCAGCACTGCGAAGACCTCAAGGACGGCCGCGCCTTTGCGGAAGCCGCAAAACGCGTCTCCAAGAAAAAACCGGTCATCGTGCTCAAGGCCGGCCGCACCTCCGCCGGTGCCAAGGCGGCCTCGTCGCACACCGGCGCGCTCGCCGGCAACGACAAGATCTACGAGGATGTCCTGGCCCAGTCCGGCGTGATCCGCGCCCGTAGCTTGCGGCAGCTGCTCGAATTCGCGCGCGGCGTGCCGGTGCTGCCGACGCCGAAGGGCGAGAACGTGCTGATCATTACCGGTGCAGGCGGTTCGGGCGTGCTGTTGTCGGACTCCTGCGTCGACAACGGCTTGTCGCTGATGTCGATGCCGCCGGATCTGGATGCGGCCTTCCGCAAGTTCATCCCGCCGTTTGGCGCGGCCGGAAATCCCGTGGACATCACCGGCGGTGAGCCGCCGATCACCTACGTCAACACCGTAAAACTCGGCCTGACGGACGAGCGCATCCACTCGCTGATCCTCGGCTACTGGCACACCATCGTCACGCCGCCGATGGTGTTCGCCCGCAACATGGTCGAGGTGAAGAAGGAGATGGAGGCCAAGGGCTTCGTGAAGCCGATCGTCGCCTCGCTCGCCGGCGACGTCGAGGTTGAGGAAGCCGCCGAATATCTCTACCAGAACGGCATTCCGGCCTATGCCTACTCGACCGAACTGCCGGTCGAGGTCCTCGGTGCCAAGTACAAATGGGCGCGCGGAGCAGGGCTGCTCTGAGCCGACGATGCCGCTTCACCTCTCCCCGCGCGCGGGGAGAGGTGAGAACAGTCAGGTCGCGATGGGCAGGAACGTGATCCGGCGCAAATCGATCGAGCCCCGATCGCCATCGGCGGCCGATCACGACGCGCGCGACGGCGGCGTGCAGTCCGTCGATCGCGCGCTGTCGATCCTCGAGACATTGTCCGAAGACGACGAAGGCTATCGCCTCAGCGATCTCGCCGTCCGCACCGGGCTCTCGGCCTCGACCGTGCATCGCCTGCTGGCGACGCTGGAAAGCCGCCGCTTCGTGCAGTTCGACCGCGCCGAATCCAAATGGCATGTCGGCGTGCGCAGCTTCACGGTGGGCGCGAGCTTTGCGCGGCGGCGCAATTTCAGTGCCCAGGCCATTCCTTACTTGCGCAAGCTGCGTGATCTTACCCGCGAGACCGCCAATCTCGCCGTGGTCGACGACGAGTTCATCATCGTGCTGACCCGGATGGAGAGCCGCGAGATCATGCGCTCGCTGACCCAAGTCGGCGGCCGCGTTCCGATGGTGACCTCCGGCGTCGGCAAGGCGGTGCTCGCGACCTATTCCGACGAGGACGTCGGCGCCGTCATCCGCCATCACGGCATGCCACGCCTGACCGAGAAGTCGATCGTGCGGCCGAGCGACCTGTTCAAGGAGCTCGAAAAGATCCGCAAGCAAGGCTACGCGCTGGATGATGAAGAGGCCTGCATGGGCCTGCGCTGCGTTGCAGCGGTGGTCTACAACGCCTGCGCCGAGCCGCTTGCTGCGATTTCGGTGTCCGGCATGACCAGCCGGCTGACCGATCAGCGGTTACCGGAAATCGGGCAAATCGTCCGTGATGTTGCCGCCGAACTGACGGCAGCGCTCGGCGGGGCAATTCCGACGCCCCGCTAATCGGAAACCGGGGGTATGTCACTGGACAGTGTCGGCCGTTTTGGCTGATATGCGACCAAACGACACGATGCGGCAAACGTCCGCATGAGCCCGGAGACGTCCCATGTTTCAACTTCCCGCGCGCCTCGTCGGCGCAGCCGTCGCGCTGACCCTTGCGGCAGCCACGCCGGCCTTTGCCCAGCAGCTCGAGCTCAAGCTGATGGCACCTGCGGCGCCGGGCGGTGGTTGGGACCAGACCGCGCGCTCGATGCAGCAGGCGCTGGTCGCTGCCGGCGTCGCACGCAGCGTGCAGGTCACCAACGTTCCCGGCGCAGGCGGCAGTGTCGGCATCGCGCAGTTCGTCAACGGCGCCAAGGGCGACGGCAACCAGCTGATGGTCAACGGCTTCGTCATGGTGGGCGCGCTCGCCATGAACAAATCACCCGTCACGCTCGAGCAGGTGACGCCGATCGCGCGCCTCACCGAGGAAATCCAGGTGATCGTGGTGCCGGCCAATTCGCCGATCAAGACCGCGCAGGATCTGGCCGCCGCGGTGAAGGCCGACATCGCCAAGGTGACCTTCGCCGGCGGCTCGGCCGGCGGCGTCGATCACGTGATGGCGGCATTGTTCGCTGGTGCCGTCGGCGCCGACGCGAAGAAGATCAACTACATCCCGTTCTCGGGCGGCGGCGAGTCGCTCGCCGCCATTCTCGGCGCGAAGGTCACTGCCGGCATTTCCGGCCTCAGCGAATATGATGGGCAGATCAAGTCGGGCAAGCTGCGCGCGATCGGCGTGACCTCGGAGAAGCGCATTCCAGGCAGCGACATCCCGACCTTCAAGGAGCAGGGCATCGACCTCGTGATCGCCAACTGGCGCTCGGTGGTCGCGCCTCCCGGAATCACGCCGGAGCAGCGCAAGACGCTCAGCGACGCGGTCGAGAAGATGGTGAAGTCGGACGCCTGGAAAGACATCCTCAAGCAGAAGGGCTGGGAGGATGCCTATCTCGGCGGTGACGCCTTCGCCGATTTCCTGAAGAAAGAAACGGTGCGTGTGACGGACGTGCTGAGATCAGTCGGCCTGGTCAAGTCATGACCACAGGCGATCCCGTCCAGCCACCGCGGCGCATCGATCGCGCCGGCGTCGTCATCGCCGCGCTGCTCGCAGGTCTTGCCGCGGTGCTGGTCTGGGATGCGCACGGCCTGCAATCGACCGCGATGTACGGGATGGGGCCGGAAGCCATGCCGGTCGTGATCGCCTCCGGCCTCGCGCTGCTCGCGATCGGCAATCTCGTTGACGCGCTGCGCGGCAATCTGCCAGAGCGCGAAAGCGCCGATCCCGTGCCTGTGGTCTTCATCCTCGCCGGCCTTGCGCTGCTGATCGGCATCATCGGCTTCGGCGGCGGGTTCATCCTGGCGACGTCGGCGCTGTTCGTCACGACCTCGGCGGCATTTGGGCGCCGGGCTGTCCTCGTCGATTCCGCCATCGCCCTCGTGATGTCGACCCTCATTTACCTCGCGTTCGACCGCCTGTTGACGTTGAGCCTTCCGGCCGGCCCCCTGGAGCGACTGCTGTGATGGAAACTTTCGCGGCGCTGGCCCACGGCATGGCGGTCGCCGTCCAGCCGATGAATCTCCTCTACGCCCTGATCGGCGTGTTCCTTGGCACGGCCGTGGGCGTGCTGCCCGGCATCGGCCCGGCGTTGACGGTCGCGCTGCTGCTGCCGGTGACGTACAAGCTCGATCCCGGCGGTTCGCTGATCATGTTTGCCGGCATCTATTACGGCGGCATGTATGGCGGATCGACTACGGCCATCTTGATCAACACGCCCGGCGAGAGCGCCTCGATGGCGACGGCGCTCGAAGGCAACAAGATGGCCAAGGCCGGCCGCGGCGGACCGGCGCTCGCGACCTCCGCGATCGGCTCCTTCGTCGCGGGCACCATTGCCACCATCGGGCTTGCCTTTCTCGCGCCGTGGTTGGTCGATTTCGCCGTGCGCTTTGGTCCGGAGGATTATTTCGCGCTGATGTGCGTCGCCTTCGTCACGGTGTCGGCGACCTTCGGCGATTCTCCGATCCGCGGCCTGACCAGCCTATTTATTGGTCTGACATTAGGTCTCGTCGGTATAGACAAGCTGACCGGTCAGGCGCGGCTTGCGTTCGGGGTGCCCGAGCTGCTCGACGGCGTCGAGGTGACGACGCTCGCGGTCGGCCTGTTCGCGGTGGGCGAGGCGCTCTACGTCGCATCGCGCCGCCACCACACCGAAGAGAAGCTCGAGCCGGTGCGCGGCTCGCTGTGGATGACCAAGGAAGACTGGAAGCGATCGTGGAAGCCGTGGTTGCGCGGCACCATGTTCGGCTTCCCAATCGGTGCGCTGCCTGCCGGCGGCGCGGAGATCCCGACTTTCCTGTCCTATTCCTGCGAGAAGCGACTGACCAAATACCCCGAAGAATTCGGCAAGGGCGCGATCGAAGGTGTCGCAGGACCGGAGGCCGCCAACAACGCTTCGGCTGCCGGCACGCTGGTGCCGCTCTTGACGCTGGGATTGCCGACCTCGGCGACGGCCGCGATGATGCTGGCGGGCTTCCAGCAATACGGCCTCAACCCGGGGCCGCTGCTGTTCGCCGAGCGGCCCGACCTCGTGTGGGGCCTGATCGCGAGCCTGTTCATCGCCAATTGCATGCTGCTGGTGCTCAATCTGCCGCTGGTTGGCCTGTGGGTGCGGCTGCTGGCGATCCCGCAGCCGTGGCTCTATGCCGGCATCCTCGTGTTCGCGACCATGGGCACCATCGCCGCAAAGCCGTCGGTGGTCGAACTGTCGATGCTGGCCGGCTTCGGCGTGCTCGGCTTTCTGATGCGGCGGTTCGATTTTCCGATCGCGCCCGTCGTGGTCGGCCTGATCCTCGGCCCGATCGCCGAGAGCCAGCTGCGTCGCGCGCTCGCGATCAGTCTCGGCGATCCCATGACGTTGCTCCAGAGCCCGATCTCGGCGACGCTGCTTGCGCTGGCGTTCATCGCGCTGCTGGCACCCTTCGTGCTGAAAGGGATGGGACGCTTCAAGGCGAACGAGGACTAGCCATTCCGCCGCGAGCGTCTTCTAATGTTACGTTCATCTCGTGGGAAAAGTCATGCCGTCAGAGCTCCGTTCGCCCCGTCTCGCTGTCCTGATCGATGCAGACAATGCTTCGGCAAAAATCGCCGATGGGCTGTTCGACGAGATTGCCAAGATCGGCGAGGCCAGCGTTCGCCGCATCTACGGCGACTTCTCCAATGCCAGGTCGAGGGGCTGGGCCGACATCCTGTCCAAACACGCCATCATCCCGCAGCAGCAGTTCGCCTATACGACGGGGAAGAATGCCTCCGACATCACGCTGGTCATCGACGCAATGGACCTGCTTCACAGCGGCCGGTTCGATGGCTTTTGCCTGGTGTCGTCGGACAGCGATTTCACCCGTCTGGCCGCCCGCATCCGGGAGCAGGGCATCGACGTCTTTGGGTTCGGCGAACAGAAGACGCCGGAGAGCTTCCGGCAGGCCTGTCGAAGGTTCGTCTACACGGAGAACTTGCTTGCCGCCCCAGCGAACACCCAGGACGCCGCCTCGAGATCGACGTCGCTTCAGCCGCTCGATGCCGCAACCCCCATCATCAAGAAGGTCATCACCCAGATGGAAAGCGAGGACGGCTGGGTGACGCTCGGGGAAGTTGGCCGCCAGCTCGCCAATCTCGCGTCCGATTTCGATCCGCGAACGTTCGGCTTCCGCAAGCTGAGTGACCTCGTGCGCAAGACGAATGCGTTCGAGATTGACGAGCAGAACGGGAGGTCGATGCGGATTCGGGTCAAGCCCGCTGCCGCACCGGCCCCGCGACGACGGAACTCGCGCAGACCTGCGAGGCCAGCGGCGGCAGGCGCTTCTCCGCCTAAAGCGTAAGCAGAGCCTGCCGTTATATTTGCGCTTGCCCGGTCGGGCGCAGGGCGTAACCATCGCAGGGCCATAACGCCACGCGAGGGTTCTGATGACCAGACTTACCCGCTTCGCCGTCGCACCGCTGCATTCGATGACCCGGCGTCTCGCCGATGTGGCCTCGGCGCGTGTCGCGCCGGATCTCGTCGTCACCGGCGCGCGGGTGCTCTCGACCTATTCGGAGCGCATCCTTGCGAACCGCGAAATCTGGATCACCGGCGCCCGCATTGCTGCGATGAAGCCGGCCGGCGCTGCGAAGAATGTCTTCGGCGACGTGCCGGTTTACGACGCGGCGGGCGGCATCATCGCGCCGGGGCTGGTCGACCCGCACATCCACATCGAATCCTCGATGGTGACGGCCTGCGCCTATGCCGAGGCCGCCCTGCTCAACGGCACCACCACAATCTTCTGCGACAGCCACGAGATCGGCAACGTCATGGACGTCGTCGGCGTCGAGGCGATGCTGGAGGACGCACGCGAGGCTCCGCTCTCGATCTTCCTGACGGTGCCCTCGACGGTTCCTGCGACTTCGGCCGCACTGGAGACTGCGGGCGGCGATCTGACGCCCGACAAGATCGCCGGCCTGTTCGACCGTTGGCCGGAAGCCGTCGGGCTCGGCGAGAAGATGGATTTCGTGCCTGTCACCATGGGCGATGAGCGAAGCCACGCCATCCTCGCTGCCGCCCTGAAGCGCGGCCGGCCGGTGTCCGGCCATATCTATGGCCGCGACTTCGTTGCGGCCTATGCGGCGAGCGGCATCACCGACACCCATGAGGCGATCGACCGCGACATCGCCGACGATCTGCTCGATGCCGGGGTCTGGGTGTTCCTGCGCGGGGGACCGCCGACCACGCCCTGGCACTCGCTGCCGCAGGCGATCCGGACCATCACCGAGCTCGGCGCCTCGCACAAGCGCACGGCCGTGTGCACCGACGATCGCGACGCCGACGATCTCCTGCTGTTCGGTCTCGACTGGGTGGTGCGCGAAGCCGTGAAAGCAGGGATGTCGCCGGAGCAGGCCTGGTCGATGGGCTCGCTGCATGGCGCGACGCGCTTCAACATGGACAGCGATATCGGCGGGCTCGGCGGCGGGCGCCGCGCCGATCTGGTGCTGATGGACGACAATCTGAAGCCGCAATGCACCTGGTATGGCGGCGAACTCGTGGTCGAAAACCGAAAGATCACGCCGAAGCTCGAGCAGGCGCTGTCGCAGCGCTATCAATATCCGCAGGCGGCCTATGCGACGGTGAAGCTGCCCGAGAAGGTCAAGCTGACGCCGGAGCTGCCGGCGAAGGCCTGCACTGTCAACGCGATCAAGACCGCGTTGCCCGGCATCACGCTGATCCATGAGAAGATCGCGATCGAGCCCGCAAAGGACTGGCCCTCACTGTTCGCCCGCTACGGCCTATGCTTCGTCACGGTGGTCGAACGCCACGGCAAGTCGGCCGGCAATGTCGCCTACGGCCTGTTGAAGGACTTTGGACTGAAGCGCGGCGCGGTCGCCTCCAGCGTCGGGCACGACAGCCACAACATCATCGTTGCCGGCACCAACGAGGCCGATATGCAGGTCGCGGTCGCCGCCATCAAGGAGCAACAGGGCGCCGTCTGCCTCGTCGCCGAGGGCAAGGTGAGGGCGCTAGTGCCGCTGCCGATCGCTGGGCTCTTGTCCGACAAGCGCGTCACGGAGGTGGCGGAAGAAGTCAAGGCGCTGAAGAAGGAATGGGCGGAGGCCGGCTGCACCATCCCCTACATGGGTTTCAATCTGATTCCGCTATCGGTCATTCCGGAAATTCGTATCACCGACAAGGGCCTCGTGCTGGTGCCGCAGATGCAGCTGGCGCCGCTGTTCGAGTGATCGCTTTCACGGATATCTCGATCTAACCGATTGAGACCGCCACGTTTTTTCCGCGGCTGCCGCATCGTGGAAAATAAAATCGATCTCGTTGAGTGAAGCCCTCGCGGGCCCGATGATCTCGCTCAAGCCAATGCAACTCAAGCGAGGTCCGATATGGCGAAGATGCGAGCCATCGATGCTGCCGTGCGAATTCTGGAGAAGGAGGGCATCTCGACTGCCTTCGGCGTTCCCGGGGCCGCGATCAATCCGCTTTACTCGGCGCTGAAGAAGCGCGGCTCGATCCGCCATATCCTGGCGCGCCATGTCGAGGGTGCCTCGCACATGGCCGAGGGCTATACGCGGGCCAAGGCCGGCAATATCGGCGTCTGCATCGGCACCTCGGGGCCGGCCGGGACCGACATGATCACCGGGCTCTATTCCGCGATCGCTGATTCCATCCCGATCCTCTGCATCACCGGGCAGGCGCCGCGCGCGCGGCTCTACAAGGAGGATTTCCAGGCCGTCGACATCGAGTCGATCGCAAAGCCCGTGACCAAATGGGCGGTGACGGTGCGCGAGCCGGCGCTGGTGCCCCGCGTGTTCAGCCAGGCGTTTCACGTGATGCGCTCGGGAAGGCCCGGCCCGGTGCTGATCGACATGCCGCTCGACGTGCAGCTCGCCGAGATCGAGTTCGACGACGAGACCTATGAGCCATTGCCGGTCTACAAGCCGACCGCGACCCGCAAGCAGGTCGAGAAGGCGCTGGAGATGCTCAATGCGGCCGAACGGCCGCTGATCGTCGCGGGCGGCGGCGTGATCAATGCCGACGCCTCGGATCTGCTGGTGGAATTCGCCGAGATTGCCAACGTGCCGGTCGTGCCGACGCTGATGGGCTGGGGGGCCATCCCCGACGACCACGTGCTGATGGCCGGCATGGTCGGTCTTCAGACCAGCCACCGTTACGGCAATGCCACCATGCTCGAATCCGATTTCGTGCTCGGCATCGGCAATCGCTGGGCCAACCGCCACACCGGCTCGGTCGAGACCTACACCAAGGGGCGCACCTTCGTGCATGTCGACATCGAGCCGACGCAGATCGGGCGCGTGTTCAATCCCGATCTCGGCATCGTCTCGGACGCGAAGGCCGCTCTCGAACTCTTCGTCACCGTCGCCAGGGAGTGGCGCCGGTCCGGCAGGTTGCGCGAGCGCCAGGCGTGGCCCGCTGCCTGCCGCGACCGGAAGAAGACAATGTTGCGCAAGAGCCATTTCGATAACGTCCCGATCAAGCCCCAGCGCGTCTACGAGGAGATGACCAAGGCGTTTGGCCGTGACACCTGCTACGTCTCCGTGATCGGCCTGTCGCAGATCGCCGGCGCGCAGTTCCTGGGCGTCTACAAGCCGCGCAACTGGATCAATGCCGGGCAGGCGGGCCCGCTCGGCTGGACGCTACCCGCGGCGCTCGGCGTGCGCGCGGCGTGTCCGGATCGTGATATCGTCGCGCTCTCAGGCGACTACGATTTCCAATTCCTGATCGAGGAGCTCGCAGTCGGGGCGCAATTCAATCTGCCCTACATCCACGTCGTCGTGAACAATTCCTATCTCGGCCTGATCCGCCAAGCCCAGCGCGGCTTCGACATGGACTATCACGTCCAGCTCTCGTTCGAGAACATCAACGCGCCCGAGCTCGGCGGCTACGGTGTCGATCACGTCGCTGTCGCCGAAGGGCTCGGCTGCAAGGCGATCCGCGTCACCGACCCGAAGGACTCGCAGGCGGCGTTCGCGACCGCGCGCGAATGGATGGCCAAGCATCGCGTGCCCGTGATGGTCGAGTTCATCCTCGAACGCGTCACCAACATCGCGATGGGCACGGAAATCGACAACATCGTCGAATTCGAGGAGGTGCTGGATCTGCCGCTCGACGAGGTCGCGACCGCGCGGCCCGGCGTGCTGCAGCCGGCGGAATAGGGAGATAGCATCATGCCGAAATTCGCCGCCAACCTCACCATGCTCTTCAACGAAATGCCGTTCGTGGACCGCTTCGCAGCGGCCAAAGCAGCGGGCTTCGGCGGGGTCGAGTACCTCTTCCCCTACGAATTCGACAAGGCGCAGCTGCGCGAGCAACTTGACGGCCATGGGCTGACGCAGGTGCTGCACAATCTGCCGGCCGGCAATTGGGCGGCGGGCGAGCGCGGCATCGCGATCCTGCCTGATCGTATCAGCGAGTTCAGGGACGGCGTGTTTCGCGCCATCGACTATGCCAAGGCGCTCGATTGCGAGCAGCTCAACTGTCTCGTCGGCATCGCGCCTGCGGATGCCGATCCGCGTGAGCTCAACGAAACGCTGGTCGGGAATCTGCGCTTTGCGGCGTCGACGCTGGCGCGGGAAAACATCAAGCTGCTGATCGAGCCGATCAACACGCTCGACATCCCCGGCTTCTTTCTGAACGGCACCGAGCAGGCCGTGCAGCTGATCTCCGAGGTGCGCTCGAACAATCTGTTCGTCCAGTACGACATCTACCACATGCAGATCATGGAGGGCGACCTCGCCCGTACTATGCAGGAATACCTGCCGCAGATCGCGCACATCCAGCTCGCCGACAACCCCGGCCGTCACGAGCCTGGCACCGGCGAGATCAACTATCCCTTCCTGTTCCGCCATCTCGACGCGATCGGTTACCGCGGCTGGGTCGGCTGCGAATACAAGCCGCGCACCACGACGCTGGAAGGCCTGTCCTGGCACGCGGCGCAGACGTTCGAGACCTGAGGAAACGTTGACATGATCGACATCGGCTTTATCGGACTTGGCACCATGGGACGGCCGATGGCCGGCCATCTTCTGACCGCAGGCCATCGCGTTCTCCTGCACGATGTCGGGCCGGTCGCGCCCGGGCTGATCGCGGCCGGCGGCGTTGGCTGCAAGTCAAGCAAGGAGGTCGCGGAGGAGGCGGATGCGGTCATCATCATGGTGCCGGATACGCCGCATGTGGAGGCCGTGCTGTTCGGCAAGGACGGCGTCGCGGGCGGCATTTCCAAGGGGAAGATCGTGGTCGACATGAGCTCAATCTCGCCGCTGGCGACCAAGGAGTTTGCGAAGAAGATCGAGGCGCTCGGCGCGGATTATCTCGACGCACCGGTGTCAGGCGGGGAGGTCGGTGCCAAGGCGGCAAGCCTCACCATCATGGTGGGTGGCCCCGAGCGCGCCTTCAACACCATGAAGCCGATCTTCGACCGGATGGGGAAGAACGTCACCCGGGTCGGCGCCAATGGCGACGGCCAGACGACGAAGGTCGCCAACCAGATCATCGTCGCGTTGACGATCGAGGCGGTCAGCGAAGCGCTGCTGTTCGCGTCGAAAGCCGGTGCGGATCCGGCGCTGGTGCGGCAGGCCCTGATGGGCGGCTTTGCGTCGTCGCGGATTCTCGAAGTGCATGGCGAGCGCATGGTGAAGCGCAATTTCGATCCCGGCTTCCGCATCGAGCTGCATCAGAAGGATCTCAACCTCGCGCTTGAAGGCGCCCGCGCGCTCGGCCTGTCACTGCCAAGCACGGCAGTGGCGCAGCAATTGTTCTCGTCTTGCACCGCACATGGCGGCAAGGGTTGGGATCACTCGGCAATGGTGCGTGCGCTGGAACTGATGGCGCGGCACGAGATCGCCGCAGCCTGAACTGTTACCAGGTAACAGTCTCCACTTGTAGTTCTGCCTAGATCCGGCGGGGAACCGGAACAATGATCCGGCCCCGCGGTTGAAGGCGCACAACAATCACTGGAGACATAAGCACATGAAGACCCGTCTTGCGATTACGTTCGCTGCCGCGTCGCTGCTGGCGTCGAGTGCAGCCTTTGCCCAGTCGACGACCGAACAGGGCGCCAGGGACGGCGCTCGCGCGGGCGGCGACATCGGCGGCCCGGTCGGAGCGATGGTCGGTGGTACCGTCGGTGCGGCGGTCGGCGCTGGTCTGGAAATCCCGAATGCGATCCTCGGCGGAATTCCGCGCGATGATTCCGTCGTGGTCCACGAGCGCGTCGTGGTCGGCGAGCCACTGCCGCCGACCGTGGTGCTGCGGCCCGTGCCGAACTACACC
>NZ_JADPJF010000148.1:529642-553209 GCF_023073295.1 Bradyrhizobium sp. 23
TATCGCTATGCGGTCGTGAACGATCGCCGCGTGATCGTGGAGCCGCGCACGCGCCGCGTCGTTAAGATCATCGACTGATCGACCGGAGCGTGAGCTTTGAAGAGACGGGCCCTGCGGAGCGTCACTCCGCGGGGCCTTGACTCGTCAGGGCCGGATTTGCGCGAAACCGCGTCATGGCCCAATCGGCGATGGCCGCCAGCGCGAAACCGATGCAGGTGGTGCCGGCATCGACCAGAAAGTCCTCCAGCCGCGCATGCCGTCCCGGTGCCCAGAATTGCATCAGTTCCAGCAGGCCGATCAGCACCACGGCGATCGCTGTGGCCGACAGGCGGCGGCGCGGATAGGCGAGGCCGAAGGCTAGTCCCACCAGGACGAAGGCAAGGGCATGTTCGCCGTCCTGGCCAAGGTCGGAATGGGGCCGTAGGCCTGGCGGGCCGAGGGTTGCAAAGGCGACGGCGGCGGCAAGCAGCCAGGCAGAGGAGCGAAGCAAAATGGACATCCGCACCGCTTAGCACGGATTGCAGCAGCCTGCCGAGGCGCCAGGATCAGATCGCCGTGTAGTTAATGACGAACCGTTAAAGTGGCTCGCGCACGCCAAGGCCGTGCATGAAGCGTTCCCGGATTTGTACGGGATCGCGTCGGGTGGCGCCGACGCCGGGCTTGTCATCGATGCGGACGGCGATCAGGCTGGGCTCGCCGGCCGACATGGCTTCCTCGACCAGACGCTCGAAATCCGCCTCGTCCGCGGCCCAGGCGCTGTTGGCAAGCCCGGAGCCGGTTGCGATGGCGACGATGTCAGCCACGTTCGCGGCCGGTGTCGGCTGCGCGCCCGTGATCTGGTAGATGCCGTTGTCCATCACGATCATGATGAGGTTCTTCGGCTTCAACGCCGCGATCGTCGAGAGTGCGCCGAGCTGCATCAGCAGCGAGCCGTCGCCTTCGAGCGCAAAGACGCGCCGGTCCGGCTGCGCCAGCGCCACGCCCAGCGCGATCGGGAAGGCGAGCCCCATGCTGCCGAGCATGTAGAAATTTTGCGCACGGTGGCCGGCGGCCCAGAGGTCGAAATTGGTGTTGCCGATGCCGCCGATCACGGCTTCCTCGTGCTCGAGTTTCGCGATCAGGCGCGAGGTGACGTCGAAGCGGTTCATCACTTTGGTGTTGCGCACGTCTGTATTCATTTGGGCCGGACTCACTTGTCGAACACCTTGCCGCCCGTGAGCAGCGGGTTGAGGATCAGCGCGACTGGCGCCTGCGTCGTGACGGCCTGCTTGATCGAACGATCGGCAATGAATTCGAGCTCGTCGAGCCGGGTGATGGTGTGATGCTCCAGCGCCAGCGAATCCAGCACCGGACGCATGGTGCGGCAGACCAGTGACTGGCCGTAGTTGAACTCGCCGAGCGTGCCGCGCTCGGACACGAACATGATAAGCGGAATCTGGTAGGGCACCGCGAGCGAGGCCAGCACGTTGGCGAGCGTCGCAAAGCCTGAGGTCTGCATCAGCACCGCACCGCGCCGTCCGCCCATCCAGGCGCCCGAGACGATGCCGACGGCCTCCTCCTCGCGGGCGGTGGCAAAGGTGGTGAAGAACTGATCGGCGTGCAGGTTCTTGATCAGCGGCGTCAGCACGCGGTCGGGCACGTAAGGGACGAGGCTGATCTCATTCCGCTTTAAGGTTTGCAGGATGATGCCGTGCCAGCTCTTGTCACTGGAGGTCTGCGCCGCCTCGGACGAGGTTTGTTGCTCCGCAATCGGCATTGCGTTCTCCCTTCGGCCGCGCATGCTTCTTGGTCTTTGCCATTGTCTTAGGCGTCGTCTTAGCCCTTGTCTTGGCCGTCGCGGCGGTCTGCCGAACTTGACGCAGGCAGCGGGATTGTCAACATGTCCGGACTGCACCGTGATCTGCGCCAGACGGCCTGCCGCAGCCGGTGCCGCCGTGTCATAAGCGGCAACAACAAGAGAACGGAGGAACGCATGACAGGAGCGCGCGAAGCGCTGGCCCTGCGGATCTCCTGGAGAAAGCCGGAAGGGTCCTGATGTCCGTCAACAGCAAGCGCGTCTTCTACGTCAAATATCTGGCCAATCCGATCTATATCGACATCCTGAAGGCGCGGCCCGACGTCCGGCTCGATCGCATCGAGAACGAGAGCCCCGAGGAATATTTCGCGCCGATCATCGAGGCGGCTCATGTCTACCAGATCGGCGCCGCCCGTGACGAACTGGCCCCGCACTTCCATGTCGATGCTGCCTTCCTGAGGCGCGCGCCGAACCTGCTGCTCGTCTCCAGCAACGGCGCGGGATTCGATCCTGTCGATGTCGAGGCTTGCACCGATGCCGGCGTGCTGGTCGTCAACCAGTCCGGCGGCAACGCCCACTCGGTCGCCGAGCATGCGCTGGCGATGATGTTGACGCTGTCCAAGCGCATCATCCAGTCCGACCGCAAGCTCCGCAGGGAGTCCAACGTCAACCGCAACGAACTCGTCGGCAACGAGATCGAGCACAAGACCGTCGGCATCGTCGGCCTCGGCAATGTCGGTCGCCGCATCGCCGCGCTGTGCAAGGGCCTGTTCGGCATGAAGGTGCTGGCCTACGATCCTTACCTCACGGCCGAGGTGATGGCCGAGCGGGGCGGCGAGAAGGTCGAGCTCGACGAGCTGCTGCGCCGCGCCGATTTCGTCTCCATCTCCTGCCCGCTCGACAAGCGCAGCCGCAACATGATCAGCGTGCGCGAATTTGCGTTGATGCAGCCGCATGCGTACTTTATCACCACGGCGCGCGGCTTCATCCACGATGAGGATGCGCTGCTCCAGGCCTTGCGCGAGAAGCGCATTGCGGGCGCCGGTCTCGACGTCTGGTCCAAGGAGCCGCCGCCGCCGGAGCATCCGCTGCTCCAGCTCGACAACGTGCTGGCGAGCCCGCATACCGCGGGCGTCACGATCGAGGCGCGGCAGAACATGGGCCGCATCGCGGCCGAGCAGGTGCTGGATACGCTCGATGGCAAGCGGCCGCCGCGCATCATCAATCCGGAGGTCTGGCCACGCTATGTGGAGCGATTCAAGCAGGCGTTTGGTGTGACGCCGGCGTAGTTGACAGTCGCTCTGTCCTTCCGGGGTGCGATGCTCCTGCTGCCCAATGTCCCGGTTAGCGCTACGCGCCACGGAACGATCGGCGGGGGGAACCGCGCCCGACTTTGATCCGTGTCAAAATCTCCCTCCCGGATTCCGCCTAAATGGGATAAGAGTGAGCGCCGCCGGGGCAGGCAGGAGGTCCCATGTCAACTTATGTGGTCAGGTTCATGAAGGACGTGCTCGGCCAGTACGGCCGGCAGATCGAGGTGTGCCAGGGCACGCTCGAGATCGACGCTTCCGACGAGGACGAAGCCAGAGAGCGGGCGAAGGCGAGGTTTTGCGAGGATCAGGCGTTGCACCACTGGTCGCTGCATGCCGACCGCATCCAAGTCAGACCGGCTGACTTTCCCTCGTGAGGCCTGGCGGCCGGGCGCCGTGAGGTGACGCCGGCGCCGAGAGGGGACTGCTGCACCGTCTCAGTCGAGCAGCTTGTCCAGTGTGATCGGAAATCGACGGATGCGTTTGCCGGTGGCGTGATAGACGGCGTTCGCGATCGCGGCGGGAACGCCGACGATGCCGATCTCTCCCAGCCCCTTGATGCCGAGCGCGTTGATGTGCGCGTCCGGCTCGTCGACGAAGATCACGTCGATGTCGTGAACATCGGCATTCACGGGAATGTGGTACTCGGCGATGTTCGCGTTCATGATCCGCCCGAAGCGGTGATCCATCACCGTCTCCTCGTGCAGGGCCATCCCAATCCCCCAGACCACGCCGCCCATGATCTGGCTGCGGCCTGTCTTGGTGTTGAGAATCCGCCCGGCCGCGACGGCGCTCACGACCCGCGTCACGCGAATGACGTTTAGCTCTTCGTCCACCTTGACCTCGGCGAAGACGGCCGAGTGGGTGTTACGCGCGTGCTTCTTGTCCTCGCCGAATTGATTGAGCTTTTCCTTCTCGATGCGTTCGACGCCGCCGTGACGCATCGCGTCGGCGATCGAGACCGCGCGGCTGTTGTTGCTGGAGCTGGCAATGCTGCCGTCGGTCAGCACCGTATCGGCTAGCTCGGCGCCGGCGAGCGGCGAGCCTGGCATCTTCCCGGCCAGGCGTAACAGTTCCTTGCGCACTTCCTCGGCGGCTGCGAGCACCGCATGCGCGCTCGAAGCGGCCATCCAGGAGCCGCCCTCCACAGGCGCCTGCGGCAGACTGGAATCTGCGAGCCGGACGCTGATGTTCTCAATCGGCAGGCCGAGCGCATCGGCTGCGACCTGAGCCACAATGGTGTAGGTGCCGGTGCCGATGTCGGATGCGGCGCAGGACACCTCGGCATGTCCGTTCGACGTCAGCACGATACGGACGGCGACCGGCATCTGCAGTGCTTCCCACACACCCGTCGCCATGCCCCAGCCGATCAGATCCTTGCCGTCGCGCATCGAGCGCGGCGCAGGATCGCGTCTGCTCCAGCCGAAGGCGTCCGCGCCGCGCGCGTAGCATTCGCGCAACTGCTTGCTGGTGTAGGGCAGGTTTTCGCTCTGGTCGCGATCCGAGTAGCACTTCAGCCGCAATTCGATCGGGTCGAGCTTGAGTGCGACGGCGAGCTCGTCCATCGCGCATTCCAGCGCGCAGACGCCCGACGCAGCGCCCGGTGCGCGCATGTCGCAGGGGGTGGAGACGTCAAGGTGCACCAGCTTGTGGGAGAAGCGGCTGTTCGGGCTCTTGTAGAGCTGTTCGGCCCAGCCGGTATCGTTGCGGGCAAAATCCTCATAGCGCGAGGTGACGGCAATCGCCTCGTGCGTGACCGCGTCGAGGGCGCCATCGGATCTTGCGCCGAGCCCGACGCGCTCGATGGTCATCGGCCGGTAGCCGAGCCCGTACATCTGCTGCCGCGTCAGTACGACGCGAACGGACCGCTTCAGCGCGAGCGCGCCGAGTGTTGCCAACACCACCTGATATTGCGGCCGCAAGCCGGAGCCGAAGGCGCCGCCGACGTACGGCGAGACCACGCGAATGTCGTCCGGCTTCTTGTCGAACACGCTGCAGAGAAATTTGTGGACGTTCTGGACGCCTTGGGTCTTGTCGTAGATCGTGAGCTTGCCATTGCTGTCCCAGACCGCCGTGGTCGCATAGAGCTCCATCGGGTTGTGATGCTCGGTCGGTATCACGTAGTCCGCCTCGTGGCGCACATCAGCTCCCGCAAGGGCGGCTGCGGCGTCGCCCCGCGGTTTATGCGGCTCGTTCTTCTCGGCGGCGTTGCTGCGTTCGCCTTCGAGGTCGGTTGCAAAACCATGCTGCTCATATTCGACCCGCACGAGCGTCGCGGCGAATTTCGCGGTTTCCCAGTCCTCTGCGACGACAAGTGCGATCGGCTGGCCATTGAACTTGATCTTGTCATCATAAAGCGGACGGAAAGGCGAGCCTTCCTCGGGCGCCACCTCGTCCTTCCACGCCTCGTCCTTGTCGGCCAGCGGCGGACGGTTCGCATGCGTGAGCACGTTGAGTACGCCCTCGACCTTCAACGCCTCGCTCGCGTCGAGGCGGGCAATGCGCCCGCATGGAATGATGGCCTCGACCACGAAGCCATGGAGGAGCTTGTCGGCTGGAAATTCGCCGGCGTATTTGGCGGCGCCGGTGACCTTGGCCCGGCCGTCGACACGCGACGTTGGCGTTCCGACATAAGCGTTCATGGGGTCCTCACGCGATCTTCTTGTGCGCCTGAGATTGCGGCGTGGCGTTCGCCGCCTGTGTCAGCGTCCGCACGATGGCGCGGCGTGCGAGCTCGACCTTGAAGCCGTTATGTGAGCGGGCTGTTGCTCCCTGGAGCAAGAGATCCGCGGCGTGCGAGAAGTGATCGGGCGTTGCGGCCTGGCCGCGCAACGTAGCTTCGGCCTCGAGGCTGCGCCAAGGCTTGTGAGCCACGCCGCCGACCGCCACGCGTGCCCCGCTGATCGCGTTGCCCTCCAATTCGAGCGCGGCGGCAACCGAGACCAAAGCAAAAGCATAAGACATCCGGTCGCGAATTTTTAGATAGCTGTAGTTTTGAGCAAAGCCGCGCGGCGGAAGCTCAATCCCGGTGATGATCTCGCCGGTGCCGAGATTGGTATCGACATGAGGCTTGTCGCCGGGCAGCCGATGGAGATCGGTCAGCGCGATGGTGCGTTCGCCGGAGGGACCCGCGATGTGCACGAGCGCATCGAGCGCGGCGAGCGCCACGCTCATGTCGGATGGATTGGTCGCGATGCAGGCGGCGCTCGTGCCCAGGATCCCATGGTTGCGGTTCAGCCCGTCCATTGCCGAGCAGCCGCTGCCGGGATGTCGCTTGTTGCACGGCGTGGCCGTGTCATAGAAATAAGCGCAGCGGGTTCGTTGCATCAGATTGCCGCCGACCGATGCCATGTTGCGCAGTTGCGCCGAGGCGCCGGCCAGGATGGCGCTGGCGAGCAGGGGATAGCGCTGCTCGATCAATGGATGATAGGCGAGGTCCGAGTTCGGCACCAAGGCGCCGATGCGCAAGGACCCGTCGGGCGTCTCTTCGACCTTGCGGAGCGGCAGGCGGGAAATGTCGATCAGCCGGGAGGGGCGCTCGACATTCTCTTTCATCAGGTCGATCAGATTGGTGCCGCCGGCAATCAGTTTGGCGCCGGGACCGGCGGCGAGCAAGCGGATGGCGTCGGCGACATCAGTGGCTCGAGCGTACTGGAAGTTGTTCATGGCTGGCCCATTGCCTGCTGGATGGCGGCGACGATGTTTGGATAGGCGCCGCAGCGGCAAAGGTTTCCGCTCATCAGCTCCCGGATCTCGTCGGTATCTTTGGCACGGCCTTCGGCGAGCAGTCCGGCCGCCGAGCATATCTGTCCCGGCGTGCAATAGCCGCACTGGAAGGCGTCATGGTCGATGAACGCCTGTTGCAGGGGATGCAGCGCGCCATCCTTGGCAAGACCTTCGACAGTCGTGATCTCCGCGCCGTCCTTCATGACGGCGAGCGTGAGACAGGAATTGACGCGCCGGCCGTCCACCAGCACCGTGCAGGCGCCGCACTGACCATGGTCGCAGCCCTTCTTGGTGCCGCTCAGTGCAAGATGGTCCCGCAAGGCATCGAGCAATGTGGTCCATGGCACGAGATCGAGCGTGTGACTGACGCCGTTGACGACAAGATGGATCGGAATGCGTTCGGAAATCTGATGCGTGACATCGCCCATGTCCTGCTCCCTGCGACGGCGACCGTGCCGGACGTCAGCCGTGTTGACGCGGGGGCACGCCTCCGCCGGCCAATAGCGCCCAACGGACCACCGACCGGTTGGTTCCTTGCCAGCAGTTCGCCTTTCCGAGAGGTTGCGGTCAGCGCTTTGCTTCGCCGAACACCACATTCGGCACGGCGCGGTCGACAACTTCGCGCAGCGCGAAGCTCGATTGTACCCTCGCGACGCGCGGCAGGCGCGACAGCTCCATGCGGTGGATGCGCTCGAAATCCTGGATATCGCGGGCGAGCACGATCAGGATGTAGTCGTCGGTCCCCGACATCAGGAAGCAGCGCACGACGGACGGGCATTTCACCACCTCCGCCTCGAACGCCTTCAGCGCCTCATCGCTCTGGCTTTCCAGCGCGATACGGACCAGCACCGTGGTGGTGAGGCCGAACTGCGCGAGGTCGAGCGTGGCCTGATAGCCCTGGATATAGCCGTCGTCTTGCAGCGCCTTCTGCCGCCGCGCGAGCGCGGTGCTTGATAGCCCGACCTTGTGCGCGAGCTCGGTGTGACTGGCCCGCGCGTTGGTCGTGAGCTCCGCGAGGATGGCGAGATCTTTCCTGTCGAGGGCCAAGGTTTCGTTTCCAGCGTGAAAGGGCGTTTGCGCGCCGGAAACCGGCGCAGGGAGGCCAAAGCTAGCGGATATTTGCACGAAACCAAACAGGGCACGTCGCTACGATCATGAGGTGAATCACAAGGAGGCCCGGGATGCGCGTCGGTGTGCCCAAGGAAATCAAAGTGCAGGAATATCGCGTCGGGCTCACCCCGGGTGCGGTCCGCGAATATGTCGCCGCGGGGCACGAGGTGACGGTCGAGACCGGTGCGGGCGGCGGCATCGGCGCCTCCGACGAAGACTACCGGCGGGCAGGGGCCACCATTGCCGAGAGCGCGCGCGACATCTTCGCGAAGTCCGACATGATCGTGAAGGTGAAGGAGCCGCAGACAAGCGAGTGGCCCCAGCTCCGCGAAGGCCAGATCCTGTTTACTTACCTTCATCTTGCGCCGGATCCCGAACAGGCCAGGGGTTTGCTCGCCTCCGGCTGTACTGCGATCGCCTATGAAACCGTCACCGACGCGGCCGGTCACCTCCCCCTGCTTGCGCCGATGAGCGAAGTCGCCGGCCGCCTCGCTATCGAGGCCGCCGGCGCCGCGCTCAAGCGCTCCGCTGGCGGTCGCGGGCTGCTGCTGGGCGGTGTCCCTGGCGTGCAGCCGGCGCGGGTCGTCGTGCTCGGCGGCGGCGTGGTGGGAACGCAAGCCGCGCGCATGGCCGCGGGCCTTGGCGCCGAAGTCACCGTGATCGACCGCTCCATTCCAAGGTTGCGGGAGCTTGATGATCTCTTTGTCGGACGCGTGCGCACCCGCTTCTCCACCATCGAGTCGGTCGAGGAGGAGGTGTTCGCCGCCGACGTCGTGATCGGCGCGGTACTGGTGCCGGGCGCGAGTGCGCCCAAGCTCGTCACGCGTGCGATGCTGACATCGATGCGCCCAGGCGCCGTGCTGGTCGACGTCGCGATCGATCAGGGCGGCTGCTTCGAGACCTCGCACCCGACCACGCATGCCGATCCGACCTATCTTGTCGACGGCATCGTGCATTATTGCGTGGCCAATATGCCCGGCGCGGTGCCGGTGACGTCGAGCCAGGCGCTGAACAACGCGACGCTGCCGTTCGGCTTGATGCTCGCGAACAAGGGTTTTGCTGCGATCTTGGAAAATCCACACCTGCGCAACGGGCTGAATGTGCATCGCGGCCGTATCACCAACAAGGCGGTGGCGGAGAGCCTCGGGCTGGAGTTTGCTCCGGTGGAGAGCGGGCTAGCGGCGTAGCGTTGCTGCTCATGCCGGCTTGCGATGGCGGCTGCCGAGAGCTGCCTCGATCGTCCCGGGCTTCTCGATGCGTTCGATCAACATGTCGATGCGGTCGCCGCCCCAAAACAGCTCGCCGTTGAACACCATGGTCGGCACGCCGAACACGCCGAGCACTTCGGCCTCGTCGATGATGCGGTCATGCTCGGCGCGTGCGGGGCCATGGACGTAGGCTTCGAACTCGCTGGCCGAGCCACCGCAGGACGTGATGACGTCCGTGATTGCGGCGAGATCGTCGATCTCGAGCTCATGCCTCCAGAACCGACGAAACACCGTGTCGTGATACGGACGGAAGAAGCGGTGCTGTTGGGCGAACAGCATGCCGACGCTGGAATAGAACGCGTCGTAGATCCGCCTAGGCCCTTTCATGACGAGCCCTTGCGCATTGGCATAGCGCCGGGCGTCCATATAGGCGTAGCGCACCTTGCGCCAGAAATGCGGCGTGCGCTCTTCCACGGTCCCCATGAATTCGGCAACGCGCAGCGTATAGGGCAGCCATTCGAGCTCGACGCCGTGCGTCTCCTGCAGTTCGAATAGGCGCTTGTTGGCCACGAACGCGTAGGAGCTCTTGTAGTCGGTGTAGACGCGCACGCGGGGGTTTGGCATTGGCAGATTCCTTTCATACGCGCGGCGCTACCTGCTCGCCGTGGCGCCGGTGCTCAAATAGGCCGGAAGAAGAAAACTATTGCCCCGGGTCCGTCCGGCGGAAGGAGTTTCCTCTTCGGGAGGCAAAAAAGCCAATCGCTTCCATTGCTGTTTGGGGCCGAAACGACGACATTTCCATCAGAAATTGATGGATTGACTGCTATGGAACGCACCAGGTTTGAGCCTTTCGGCGAGCAATTGGTGTCCGCAACGGACACCCAGCCGCGCTCGCGCGGGTCAAAGCTGCTGCTGCGGGTCGGCACCGGGCTGTTCTGGTCGCTGGTCGCCGGTATCGTGCTGGCGCGCGCGGCCTTCTTCGAGCCCGGCGTCTATGACGGCTTCAGCCGCGTCGCCTCGCTGGCCAAGAGCCTGATCTTCTAAGGCGCGCCTGATCTTCCAACGGGCGCCTGATCTTCCGAGCCAGATTATTCCGGATTGAGGATAGAACTTCGCTCGGCCCTGATATGTCGAAAACTTATTCCCCAATCGGATGGCGCTGCGTATAAATCCTTCTCCTTGGGGAGAGATTTGTGTCGCAGAATCAAGCATCCAGCCCGGCCGACGCCAAGCGGACCACGGCCATCAGCCGCATCGTCGCGCTGATTCCCGGGATCCTCCTCTGCATCGCCGTGGCCGGCGTTTCGGCCCTGCTCGAACGGGCGGAATTGGGCATCTTCGAACATCCCTATGTCGAGGCGCTGGTGATGGCGATCTTGCTCGGCATGGCTGTGCGCAGCTTTTGGAAGCCCGCGCCGCGCTGGCAGTCCGGCATCGCCTTCAGCGCCAAGCAGCTGCTCGAAGTCGCCGTCATGCTGCTGGGGGCCTCGATCAGCTTCGCTGCTATCGCGGCGTCCGGCGTCGCGCTGTTGGCCTCGATCGCGGCCGTCGTTGTGGTCGCGCTCTGCGTTTCCTTCGGCATCAGCCGGCTGCTTGGTCTCTCGACGCGGCTCTCGATCCTGATCGCCTGCGGAAACTCGATCTGCGGCAATTCGGCGATTGCGGCGGTGGCGCCGATCATCGGCGCCAACAATGACGAGATCGCATCCTCCATCTCCTTCACCGCGATCCTCGGCGTGATGATGGTGCTCGGCCTGCCGCTGCTGATTCCGCTGCTGCAGCTATCGGCTACGCAATACGGCATCCTTGCAGGCCTCACTGTCTATGCCGTGCCGCAGGTGCTGGCTGCGACGGTGCCGGCGGGACTCGTCTCGACGCAGATCGGCACGCTCGTCAAGCTGATGCGCGTGCTGATGCTCGGGCCGGTGGTCGTCGGCCTCTCGCTGACGGCGTCGCGCTGGCACAGCGATGCCAAGAAGACCAATGTCGGCTTCTTCCGCCTGGTCCCGTGGTTCATCCTCGGCTTCCTTGCGCTGGCGACCTTGCGCTCGCTCGAGATCGTGCCGTCCACGGTGATTGCCCCGATCACGCGGATCACGGGTTTTCTCACGGTGGTATCGATGGCCGCGCTTGGCCTCGGCGTCGATGTGAAGGTGCTTGCCAATGTCGGGGGACGGGTGACGGCGGCCGTGACCTTGTCGCTACTGCTGCTGCTCGGCATTAGCATCGCGCTGGTGCACTGGTTCAAGTAAGGCAAGCTGCTGCGCATACTCCACTTCCTTCTCCCACAAGGGGGAAGGAAGTCAGCGCGCAAGTCGAAGATCCCTAAATCACATCCGCGAGCGAGTGCCCGTGCAGCTCGATGTTCAGCCCCTGCATGCCCATGTCGTTGAGCTCGCCGCCCATCGCCTTGATGCTCTCCTCGCGGATCAGCGACATCAGTCCGCGGCGCAATGCTGGGAATTCCGACGACATCATCATCGACTGCTGCCGCGGCCGCTCCAGCGGGATCGGAATCTCCGCCTTGATCGAGCCGGGGCGTGCGGTCATGCAGTAGACACGGTCGGACAGGAAGATCGCCTCGTCGATGTCGTGGGTGACGAATAGCACCGAGATCTTCAGCCGCTGCCACATGTTGGTGAGGATCTGCTGCATGATGACCCGGGTCTGCGCGTCGAGCGCGCCGAAGGGTTCGTCGAGCAGCAACACTTTGGGTCCCGTCGCGAGCGCGCGGACGATGCCAACGCGCTGCTTCATGCCACCTGAGAGTTTCTCGGGGTAATGCTTTTCGAAGGCTTCGAGGCCCGCGAGTCCCAGCAGCGTGCGGGCGGCGCGCTCGCGCTGCGAGCGCGGCATGCCGCGCATCTTCAGGCCGAACTCGACGTTCTCCCGCACGGTCTTCCAGGGAAACAGCGAATATTGCTGAAACACCATGCCGCGCTCCGCGCTGGGGCCGTTCACCTTCTCGCCGTCGACGGTGACGATGCCCGTGGTCGGCTTGAGGAAGCCGGCAACCGCGTTGAGCAGCGTCGACTTTCCGCAGCCGGAGGGCCCGACGATCGAGACGAACTCGCCAGGCTTCACATGAATCTGCGTATCGGCGACGGCTTCGACCGGCCCCTCGATGCTGTCGTAGCTGAGGGAGAAGTTCTTGACCTCGATATGGCCCTGCGGTGCCTTGACAACGATCTCACTCATCTTGACCTCCACGGCATCACCAATTGTCCGGCGCCTCGGATCAACATGCTCGATCCGAGGCCAAGCACGCCGATCGCGATCATGCCGAGCGCGATGTCGGCATACTGGACCAGCGAATAGGCCTCCCAGGTGAAATAGCCGATGCCGTACTGTCCGGAGATCATCTCGGCAGCGATCAGCGACACCCAGGCCACGCCCATGCCGACGGTGAGGCCGGTGAAGATGTGCGGGAGCGAGGCCGGAAAATACACATCGCGGAAGATCGAGCGCTCCCGCGCGCCGAGACATTGCGCGGCACGCACCAGCACGGGATCGACCAGCGACATGCCGTGCAGCGTGTTGACCAGGATCGGGAAGAACGATCCGAGGAACGTGATGTAGACGATGCTCTGCTCGTTGGTCGGCCACAGCATGATCGCCATCGGCACCCAGGCGATCGCCGGGATCGGCCGCAGCACCTCCGCCACGGGAAAGATGATCTCGTGGACGAGCTTGAAGCGGCCCATGATCAGGCCGAGCGGCACCGCGACGATCGCCGCGAGCGAGAAACCGAAGAAGATGCGGCGGCAGCTCAAGAGGACGTGCAGCAGGAATTTCGGATCGTGGATCGCCTTGGTGAAGCTCGCATAGACCGCGAGCGGCGAGGGCACGTTGGTGAAGCGCACGAAGAACACGACGCGATAGGTTGTCAGCAGATGCCAGACCAGCAAGAAGGCGAGCAGCGAGATGATGCCGATCGCGGTCGCGCGCAGCCCGCCCCGGTTGAGCCGGTACCAGCGCAGTGCGAGCGTGCCGAAGGAGGGTGGAGACGCGGGTGGCGTGGAGGCGGGCATGGCGCTTGCCTCCGCGATTGCACTTGCCGGCATGCTGTCCTCGGAATGTCTGCGGAGGGCGGGACTGCTCACGTCTTACCCCCGCCGACCGCCGCCTTCACCGCGTCGTCGAAGCCGAGCACCTTGCCGCTGATCTTGGCGGCATAGGCTTCGGCGTCCTTTTTCAACAGGAACGGCGCAACCTCGCCATTGCCGACCGCGAAGAAAGCCTGGTCGGCGAACAGCTTGATGCCGCGGGTTGTATCGAAAACGTAGGCGACGTTGATCTTCTTGCCCTTGGCTTTGTAGTCGGCATAGGCCCCGAGCGTGCAGCTGGCTGACGAGAAGGGCACGATGCCTGAATCGTCGACCCAGACCTCGCCGGCCTTGCGCGGATCGGCGATCGGTTTCTTGCAGAAGGAATCGTCGCCGGAGATCTCGTAGTTCTTGGTGCTCGCAAGCTGCGCGTCATAGTCGAGCTTCATCTCGGCATAGGCTTTGCGGATGTAGCTGTCGTCGACCCATTTCTTCGGGTCGAACTCCTTCATCCGGCCGAGGTTCTGCAGCACCTTGACGTCGGCCGTGGCAGCGTCGATCAGCGCCGGCTTGATCGAGGGATCGGTCGTCATGTTGCCGCTGGGGCCGAGAAAGATATAGACGACCTCCTTGCTGATGCCGGTCCATTCCTGGATCTTCTCGGCGGCGAGCTTGGGATCGTCGCGCAGCCATTGATTGGCGGCGATCACCGCCTTGAAGTAGGCAACGACGACTTCGGGATATTTTTCGGCGAAATCGGTTCGCACCACGATGCCGTGGAAAGTCGGGAGATTGGTCTCGACGCCGTCGAAGATCTTTCGCGCAAAACCGCGGAACGGCAGCAACTCGGCGAACGGAACGAAGTCGGCATGCGCGTCGATCTTCTTCTCCTGGAGATTGGTCGAGCCGACCTCCGGACTCTGGCTCACCAGCTGGAAGAAATCCGATGCATAGCCGCGGTCCTGCATCGCCTTCAACACCATGCCGTGTGCGGCCGAGCCGAACGGCACGCTCACGAGCTTGCCCTTGAGATCGGCGAGATCGTAGTAGGGCGAATCCTTGTGAACGACGATGCCGTTGCCGGAGCCCGACAGGCTGTAGGCGGCGATGCCGATCAGCCGGCTCTTGCTCTCGGGATTGCTGTCAAAAGTGAAGCCGTTCACGATCAGCGGATAGTCGCCCATCATGCCGATCTGCAGCTTGTTGGCCATCATCGCGTTGGTGACGGGCGGGCCGGAGGTGAAGTTCTGCCACTCCAGCTCGAACTTGATGTTGGCGTATTTGCCGTCTTTCGGCAGATATTTTTCGAGGAGATGGAGCTGGCGGATGACGACGCCGGCGGTCACCGTGTTGGTTGTGGTGTCCTGCGTTCCGATGCCCAGCGTGACGGTTTCCGCCGCGGCCGGCTGCGCGAGGAGAAGCGCCAGCGACGTCACCGACATCGCGATCGAGAGCGTGGGAAGATGGCGGACCATTCTCATCCTCATTCGGTTGGATGTGCTGTGGTTGCCATGATTGGGTGAGGGCGTGGGCAGGGCAAATCCGGAATGAGCGCCACAGTCGATTAGTTGCCGGGAAAAGTTGATTGCATACTCCTTGGGCAGTCCTGCACTATTAAGCCGCTTGCATGGGCACCGGCCCTGGTCGCAAGCTCGGTCAGTCGGCCGCCTGCCCTCGCATCTCTTCCAGCACGTCGGACCGGCAGACCACGATCTGCGAGCGCTTGGTCAGCACGATTCCCTTTTCCTGCATGCGCTTCAGGCTGATCGTGACCCATTGCCTGGTGGCACCGACCATGTGGGCGATATCGGCATGGGTGAAGGCGGCCGCGATCACCCGGCCGTCGGCGTCATCGACGCCATAGAGGTCGACGAGATGCAGCAACAGATGCGCAAGGCGCTGTGTGATCGAGCGCGTTCCCAACATCTGGGCCAGCGCCGAATAGCACTTGCCCTTGAAGGTCAGGCCTTCGATCAGGCCGATCGCGAGGTTCGGGATCTCGACCGCAAGGGATCGTAGCTCCTTTCCGGGCAGATGCACCACGCTGCAATTGCTGGATGCAACGCCGGACCATTGATGCACGGTGCCTTCGAACACTTCCGGCCCGCCGACGAAATTGCCGACATGCCAATAGGCCAGCGTGATCTCGCGGCCGAGCGGAGAGGTGTAGAACACCCGGATCCGGCCGCTCTCGATCAGCCAGATACCGTCATGCTTGCCACCCTGGCTGAACAGCGTCTGGCCACGGTTGAGCACTTTTCGGCGGCCCTGCTTCAGCACCAGCTCCCGCTCGCGCTGGCTGAGCTTGTCCATCAAGGGCGGCGGTCCGCCGATCCATTGCTGGTTCTCGGTGAGCAGCAGCGAGGAACCGCCGGTAGGCCGGACCGTTGCGGGAACCGTCCCGCGAACCACATTGGCCGCCGCCTGCAACATCATCTGCCTCCGGAACGTTCAAACCGTTCTAAAGAGGAGCAATGTCCGTGCCAGATTCACTCCGCTGTCATCGCCCGGCTTGACCGGGCGATCCAGTATTCCAGAGACGTCAATGGGCTATCGAGAAGCCGCGGCGTACTGGTTCCCGCCTTCGCGGGGAATGACAGCGAAGCTTGGAAGACGACCTGTGGCGTCTACCGCCCCACCAGGCTCAGCAAATACGGCTTCGGGTAAATCCCCCGATTGTGCCCATCCGAAAACGAGATGTTCAGCCCGTAACCGAGATCGCCGATCTCGGTGATCGCGATGCCTGGAAACCGCTCGGGAAAGCGGCCGTCGAAGCGGGCGCGGGTGCAGTGGGCGCATTTGCAGGAGAGGCGGAGCGTTTCCGCCGCCAAGTCCAGCGTGTCGTCCTGAGCGGTGCGGACGCGGAGCGTCGCGAGGTCGGCGCTTGCTTCGTAATCTGCCACGGTCGGTCCCACCAAGGTCATGACGTGTCTCCGACCCTTCTCTACCTTGCCGCAGCACTGCCGCGATAGCAACTAATTGCCAGGCGCAGGGTGCGCGGCGCTGATCGTCGCTGCCTGCTGTTCGATCATCGCCCACGAAATGTGAAACTAATCGACCGGCAATTTCAGTTCGGCGTTGCCGGATTCCTGTCTCTCCGAAACCTTGTGCGCAATCGAGATCAGGAGAGACAATGAGTGCATTTCAGAGGGAAACGGTCCTGTCGGTCAGGCACTGGACCGATAGCCTGTTCAGCTTCACCGCGACGCGCGATCCGGGCTTCCGCTTCCAGAACGGCCAGTTCGCGATGATCGGGTTGGAAGTCGAGGGCAAGCCGTTGCTGCGGGCCTACAGCATGGCGAGCGCCAATCACGAGGAGGCGCTCGAGTTCTTCTCGATCAAGGTACAGGACGGTCCGCTGACCTCACGCCTTCAGAAGATCAGGGAGGGAGACGTCATCCTGGTCGGCCGCAAGGCCACGGGCACGCTGATCACGGGCAATCTCATTCCCGGCAAACGCCTGTTGCTGCTCTCGACCGGAACGGGACTCGCGCCGTTCGCCAGCCTGATCAAGGACCCCGACGTCTACGAGAATTATGAAACCATCGTGCTCGCCCATGGCTGCCGCCAGGTCTCCGAGCTCTCCTATGGCGAGCACCTCGTGGAAGGCCTGCGAGATCACGAGTTCTTCGGGCCGCTTATCCGTGACAAGCTCGTCTACTACCCGACCGTCACCCGCGAGCCGTTCAGGAATCGCGGCCGCATCTCCGACCTGATCGCGTCGAACCAGCTCTTCGACGATATCGGGCAGTCGGGACTCGACATCGAGACCGACCGCATCATGCTGTGCGGCAGCCCGGCGATGTTGGAGGAACTTCCCGCGATGCTTTCTGCGCGCGGCTTTGTCGAGGGCAATCACAGCCGGCCCGGCCATTTCGTGATCGAAAAGGCCTTTGTCGAGCGCTGAGGCGCAAATCGCAGCCCGGCGACAACTAATTGCTATCGCCGGGACGCCTGCTGAACAAATCTGATGCAAAGGCGCCGGATCTGCCGGCGGACCAGGAGCAAGCGATGTCACTAGATCAGATCGTCGACGGACTTTCGGAGGTTTCCTGCGACGTGCTCGTTATCGGCGGCGGCACTGCCGGCCCGATGGCGGCGTTGAAGGCGAAGCTGAAGAATCCGAAGGCCAACGTCGTCCTGCTCGAAAAGGCGAACGTCAAGCGCTCCGGAGCGATCTCGATGGGCATGGACGGCTTAAACAATGCCGTCATTCCCGGCTACGCGACGCCGGAGCAGTACACCAAGGAAATCACCATCGCCAATGACGGCATCGTCGATCAGAAGGCGGTCTACAAATACGCGCAGAACTGCTACTCGATCATCGAGGAACTCGACAGTTTCGGCATCCGCTTCCTGAAGAACGAGAACGGCGACTACGCCGTCAAGAAGGTGCACCACATCGGCACCTACGTGCTGCCGATGCCGAACGGCGAGACCGTGAAGAAGGCGCTGTATCGCCAGCTCCGGCGTGCCCGCATCCTGATCTCCAACCGCTATATGGCGACGCGGCTGCTCAAATCCGCCGATGGCCGCATCGCCGGCGCGATCAGCGTCAACACCCGCACCGCCGAGATGCTGGTGATCAAGGCCAAGGCCGTCATCCTGTGCATGGGCGCCGCCGGCCGTCTCGGCCTGCCGACCTCGGGCTACATGTTCGGCACCTACGAGAACGCGGCCAATTCCGGCGACGGCTATTCCATGGCCTATCACGCCGGTGCAGCACTGGCGAACCTCGAATGCTATCAGATCAATCCGCTAATCAAGGACTATAACGGCCCGGCCTGCGCCTACGTCGCCGGTCCCTTCGGCGCCTTCACCGCCAACAACGAGGGATCGCGCTTCATCGAATGCGATTACTGGTCCGGCCAGATGATGCTGGAGTTCTACAACGAGCTGTTGTCCGGGAAGGGCCCGGTGTTTCTCCAGCTCAAGCATCTTCACCCCGACACCATCTCGGAGATCGAATCGACGCTGCACAAGGTCGAACGTCCCACGCGCGGCCTGTTCCAGCAGGGGCGCGGGGTCGACTACCGCAGCGAGTCGATCGAGATGCACATCTCCGAGATCGGCTTCTGCTCCGGTCACAGCGCGTCGGGCGTGTTCGTCGACGACAACGCGCGCACCACCGTCCCGGGCCTCTATGCCGCCGGCGACATGGCGAGCGTGCCGCACAACTACATGCTCGGCGCCTTCACCAACGGTTCGGTCGCCGGCGTCGACGCGATGGAGTTTGCGGACAATCACGACTTCGCGGAATTCGACGCGGCTGAGGTCGCCCGCGAACGTGACCGCGTCATGGCGCCGACCAAACGCGAGGACGGTATTCCGCCGAACCAGATCGAGTACAAGACGCGGCGTCTCGTCAATGACTATCTCCAGCCGCCGAAAGTCACGCGCAAATACGAGCTCGGCATGCGCCGGTTCGCTGAAGCGAGGGAAGACATGCAGGAGCGCATGATCGCGCGCAATGCGCACGAACTGCTCCGCGCGCTCGAAGTCCAGTCGATCATGGATTGCGCGGACATGGCTGTGCATGCCTCGCTCTACCGCGAAGAAAGCCGTTGGGGCCTCTATCACTGGCGGACGGATTTCCCGGAGAAGGACAACGAGAACTGGTTCTGCCACACGTTGCTCAGCAAGCAGGATGGCAAGATGACCAGCGAGAAGCGTGCCGTGGAGCCCTATATCGTACCGATCGCCGACGATGAGAAGGATCTCTACGACAAGCAGCGCATCCGCGCGACAGCCTGACCCGCCGCACAAATACAGGAGACATACGATGCCTCTCGCTTCCTATCAGACATCGGTTCCGGTGGTCGTCGATGACGCCAAATGCATCGCGGACAAGGGCTGCACGGTGTGCGTCGACGTCTGTCCGCTCGACGTACTGCGTATCAGCGATATGACCAACAAGGCCTACATGGCCTATGACGAATGCTGGTACTGCATGCCCTGCGAGGCGGATTGCCCGACCGGCGCCGTCACCGTCAACATTCCTTATCTCCTGAGGTAGCCATGTCGAGCCCGTTCGAATCCTACGACGATCTCGAAGACGCCGACGAGCGGCTCCAGGCTGCCGATCCAGGGGAGCGCCGCGTCGCGATCATCGCGCTCGGCCATTCCGGCGATCCCGCCGCCGTCGGCCATCTCGCCAAAATGGTCGCCGATCCTGATGCCGGCGTCCGCCAGCAGGTCGCGATGGCGCTCGGCGAGTTCGACGGGCCGGAGGCCGCGGCTGCGCTGGTGAAGCTGCTCGTCGATCCTGAACGAATCGTTGCGTCCGCCGCGGCCGACAGCATGGCGGAGTTCAAGGATCCGGCTTGCGCCGAGATCATCCTGCCGCTGGTCAAGCATGCCCACGCCTTCGTCCGCATGGGCGCGTTGCGTGCGCTGAAGGAGCTGCGCTGCAAGGACACACTGAAACCGGCGCTGGAAGCGCTCCAGGATTCCGATGCCGCCGTGCGGGTGCAGGCGATCGGCGTGATCGGGTTCCTCAAGCTGGAGGAATCAATTCCGGCGCTGACCGCGCTGATCAACGATCCCGACGCGCATGTGCGCCGTGCCGCCGTCAGCGCGCTCGCCTTCTCGCAGATGAAGCCCGCGGCCGAGATGATCACGCGCGCGTTGAAGGATTCGGACTGGATGGTGCGGGAGATGGCCGCGGAAACGCTGGGCCTCAACGTCAACGGATCGATTGCCGCCGACCAGCTCATCGCTTCGCTCAGTGACGAGTTCTGGCAGGTGCGGCTGAAGGCAATCCGCAGCCTTGGCCGGATGAAAATCGAGCGCGCGGTGCGCCCGATCGGCAACTGCGTGAACCATGAGCAGGCCAATCTGCGGAAAGAGGCGGCGGCTGCGCTTGGCGAGATCGCCCACCACGACGGCGAAGCGTTCCTTGCCGTCATCGCCGACGATCCCGATCCCGAGGTGCGCAAGAACGCGCGCTGGGCGCTTCAGCAGATTGCGGCCCGAAAAGCGCGGGCGGGGGCATAGAAGCGCGGCGGGCTGCCGCGCTGGACTTCCCGTCCCAGACGTTTATTGGTCTTCGCCAATGTGATAGGCCTCCGCGAGCGAGGCCGATCCGAAAAGAGCGAGGATACGCCCATGACGACATTGACGGTAAAGGACCTTCTTCCCGAGGACGGCACGCGGGGAACGCTCGTCGGCCGCGTCTGGCTGCCGCAGGCGAATGGCCCGGCCGTGGTCGCCGTGCGCGGCGATGGTGTGTTCGACGTCACCGCAAAATTCCCGACCGTCAGCGCACTCTGCGAGGAAGACAATCCGGCGAAGGCGCTTGCCGCGACCAAGGGCGAGCGCATCGGCGATCTCGAGGCCATCGTCGCCAACACGCCTCCCGATCAGCGCGATCCGAAAAAACCGTGGTTGCTTGCGCCCGTCGATCTCCAGACGCTGAAGGCGGCCGGCGTCACCTTTGCCATCTCGATGCTGGAGCGCGTGATCGAGGAGCGGGCAAAGGGCAATCCGGCCTCGGCCGAAGCGATCCGGAAGGAAGTGACCCGGCTGATCGGCGACGATCTGTCGAAGCTCAAGCCGGGCTCGGACAAGGCGATGCACCTGAAGCAGGTGCTGATCGACCAGAACGCCTGGAGCCAATATCTCGAGGTCGGCATTGGCCCCGATGCCGAGGTCTTCACCAAGGCGCCGACCTTGTCGTCGGTCGGCACCGGCATGGATGCGGGGCTGCATCCGAAGTCGACCTGGAACAACCCCGAGCCGGAGCTGGTGCTGTTCGTCTCGAGCCGCGGCACGATCGTCGGTGGCGCCCTCGGCAACGACGTCAATCTGCGCGACTTCGAGGGCCGTTCGGCACTGCTGTTGTCGAAGGCCAAAGACAACAACGCCTCGTGCTCCATCGGCCCGCTGCTGCGCCTGTTCGACGACAGCTTTACCCTCGACGACGCCCGCAAGCTCGACATCAGCCTGAACGTCAAGGGGCAGGACGGTTTCGTCCTCGACGGCCATTCCTCGATCAGCATGATCAGCCGCGATCCGACCGATCTGGTCGAGCAGACCATCGGCAAGGTGCACCAATATCCCGATGGCTTCGTGCTGTTCCTCGGGACCATGTTCGCGCCGGTTAAGGATCGCGACGCGCCGGGACAGGGGTTCACCCACAAACGCGACGACATCGTCACGATCTCGGCGCCCCAGCTCGGCAAACTCGTCAACCGCATGCGGGCCAGCGACGAATGCGAGCCCTGGACGTTCGGCATCGGCGCGCTGATGAAGAATCTCGCGCAGCGCAAGCTGATCTAGCTCACTGCACGCCGGATGTGGGGGACTCTCCACGAGTCGCTTTGCCTCGATCGACGCAGAAACTCTCTCCCCACCGTCATTGCGAGCGCAGCGAAGCAATCCAGAATCCCTCCCCGGAAAGACTCAGGATTGCTTCGCTGCGCTCGCGGTGATGGGGGGAGGGGTTGCGGGTTCGCCTTTCACCATCCTCCTAGACAGTGTCTTCGCCCCAACTGCCGCATCATTTCGTTCATCTCCGCGTTGCATCCGTGGAATAAAATCGCGCTGCGCGTGACATAGAAGTCGCTCATCCGCTCGCGCGCGCTTTCCCCCTCAATAGTCAAATAATATGACTAGTCGGAACCAAACTTCCGTGAAATAGTCCCTCCCGCCACCTCAAAGGTCGGCCTGTGGGTGCGATGCTACCAATCGGCGCCCCCGGATAACATTTTGGGAGACACGCCTGATGATCGTCAAAGCCCTCTTTGCGGCCAGCGCGACGGCCGCGTTGCTGCTCGCGCTGCCGGCGAATGCCGCCGAGCTCACCATTGGCTTCTCGCAGATCGGATCGGAATCCGGCTGGCGCGCGGCCGAGACCTCGGTCTCCAAGCAGGAGGCCACCAAGCGCAAGGTCAATCTCAAGATCGCCGACGCGCAGCAGAAGCAGGAGAACCAGATCAAGGCGATCCGCTCCTTCATCGCGCAGAATGTCGATGCGATCTTCCTCGCGCCCGTCGTCTCAACCGGCTGGGACTCGGTGCTGAAGGAAGCCAAGGAGGCCAAGATCCCGGTCGTGCTGCTCGACCGCGACATCGATCCCTCCGGCAAGGAGCTCTATCTCACCGCCGTGACCTCCGACAGCGTTCACGAAGGCGAGGTCGCGGGTGACTGGCTGGCGAAGACCGTCGGCGCCAAGGCCTGCAACATCGTCGAATTGCAGGGCACGGTCGGCGCGAGCGTCGCCGCCAACCGCAAGAAGGGGTTTGACACCGCTATCGCCAAGCATGCGAACCTGAAAGTGGTGCGCAGCCAGACCGGCGACTTCACCCGCGCCAAGGGCAAGGAAGTGATGGAAAGCTTCATCAAGGCCGAAGGTGGCGGCAAGTCGATCTGCGCGGTCTATGCGCACAACGACGACATGATGGTCGGCGCGATCCAGGCGATGAAGGAAGCTGGGCTCAAGCCGGGCAAGGAGATTCTCACCGTCTCGATCGATGCAGTCCCCGACATCTTCAAGGCGATGGTCGCCGGCGAAGCCAATGCCACGGTCGAGCTGACGCCGAACATGGCAGGCCCCGCTCTCGATGCCATCGCGGCCTTCAAGGACAAGGGTACCGTTCCGCCGAAATGGATCCAGACGGAATCCAAGCTCTACACCGCCACCGATGATCCGCAGAAGATCTACGACAGCAAGAAGGGCCTCGGTTACTGAGGCGAGAGTGTCGCCGGACGGCCGTGCTTCGGCAGTCCGGCGATCCCGCTCGAAACCGCTGCGCGAACGAACAGGCTCCGTGTCCGCATTGTCAGCGGGCGCCCTTGGGAGTGAATGTCATGGAGAACAGCCAGGATTCCGCTGCTTCCCTGCTGGAGGTGCGTGGGATCAGCAAGAGCTTTGGCGCCGTGCGTGCGTTGCAGGAGGTCGACTTCACGCTTCGCGCCGGCGAGATCCATGCGCTGCTTGGTGAGAACGGCGCGGGCAAGTCCACGCTGATCAAGGTCGTGACGGGCGTATTTCCGCGCGATGCCGGCATCGTCAGACTGGGCGGCGAAGAGGTCGCGCCGCGCTCGGCCAAGGCGGCGGTTCAGGCCGGCATTGCGACGGTCTACCAGGAAGTCAATTTGCTGCCGAATCTCTCGGTGGCGCAGAACCTGTTCCTGGACCGGCAGCCGACGCGCTTCGGCGTCGTGCGCGAGGGCGAGATGCGACGGCGCGCGAAGTCGCTGCTCGCGGATTTCGGTCTCGACATCGACGTATCAGCGCCGCTTGGCAATTACTCGGTGGCGATCCAGCATGTCACCGCGATCGCGCGCGCCGTCGATCTCTCCGCGCGCGTGCTGATCCTGGACGAGCCGACCGCGAGCCTCGACCGCCATGAGGTCGAGATCCTCTTTC
>NZ_JADPJF010000148.1:553286-557398 GCF_023073295.1 Bradyrhizobium sp. 23
ATGCGTCAGCTTGCCAAGCGCGGCATTGGCATCGTCTTCGTCAGCCATTTCCTCGACCAGGTCTACGAGATCTCCGATCGAATCACCGTTTTGCGAAATGGTCGCCTTGTCGGCGAGCGCGAGACCGCGTCGCTGTCGCGGCTCGAGCTGATCCGGATGATGCTCGGCCGCGAACTGGCCGAGACCACCAGCGCGCGGGCCGCGACGCGCGACCATCAGGCCCGCGAAGTCTGCGCAAGCTTCGAGAATTATGGCAAATCAGGCTATGTCGCGCCGTTCAATCTCCAGCTGCGCCATGGCGAGGTCGTCGGCCTCGCCGGCCTGCTCGGTTCGGGCCGGACCGAGACGGCGCGGCTGGTGTTCGGCGCCGAGCGCGCCGATGGCGGGCAGGCGAGGGTGGAAGGCGCGCCTGTCCGGCTTCACTCGCCGCGCGACGGCGTGCGCCACGGCTTTGGCTATTGCCCTGAGGAGCGCAAGACCGACGGCATCGTCGCCGAGCTCACCGTGCGCGAGAACATCGTGCTCGCGCTCCAGGCCAAGCGCGGTCTACATCGGCCGCTGTCGCGACGCGAGCAGGACGAGATCGCAAGCCGTTACGTCAAGATGCTCGACGTTCGCCCGCCCGATCCGGAGCGTCCCGTTGGCCTGCTGTCCGGCGGCAATCAGCAGAAGGTCCTGCTGGCACGGTGGCTTGCGACCTCGCCACGGCTGCTCGTGCTGGACGAGCCGACCCGCGGCATCGACGTCGGCGCGCATGCCGAGATCATCCGCCTGATACGCGAGCTCTGCGACGACGGACTTGCGCTGCTCGTGATTTCCTCCGAGCTCGACGAGATCGTGACCTATTCCGACCGCGTGGTGGTGCTGCGCGACCGCGCTCATGTCGAGGAGCTCGCCGGCGAGGCCATCGACGTCGGCAGCATTCTCGCCGCGATCGCCGCCGATGGGGCCAGTGTCGCGCATGAGGGCAGGGCATGACCGCGCTGTTGCCGCGCCGCGGCCTTGCCCAGATCCTCGCGTTGATCGTCATCCTGGCGGTCGATCGCGTGGTATCGCCGCAATTCTTCGATCTGCGCCTCCAGGACGGCCGGCTGTTCGGCAGCCTGATCGACGTGCTCAACCGCGGCACGCCGGTGGCGCTGCTCTCGCTCGGCATGGTCCTGGTGATCGCGACGCGCGGCATCGATCTGTCAGTTGGCGCTGCGATGGCGATCTCGGGCGCGATCGCGGCGAGCCTCGCCGACAACCACAGTCTGGTCGTGGTGCTGGCGGCTGCGCTCGGCACCGGCCTGATCTGCGGGTTGTGGAACGGATTTCTCGTCGCGGTGCTCGGCATGCAGCCGATCGTGGCGACCCTTATCCTGATGGTTGCGGGGCGCGGCATCGCCCAGCTCATTACCGAGGGCCGCATCGTGACCTTCTCCTCGCCCGATCTGGTCTGGCTCGGCAACGGCTCCATCCTCGGCGTGCCGGTGCCGGTCGCGATTGCGCTGGGCATGCTGATCCTCACCGGCGCGGTGGTGCGCGGCTCGGCACTCGGATTGCTGATCGAGGCCACGGGCGGCAATGCGCGGGCAAGCGAACTCGCCGGCGTCGGCACGCGCGCGATGATTTTGGCGGTCTATGTCTGGTGCGGCGTTTGCGCTGCGCTTGCCGGCGTCATCGCGGCGGCCGACATCATGGGGGCGGATGCCAACAATGCCGGCCTCTGGCTCGAGCTCGACGCCATCCTCGCGGTGGTGATCGGCGGCACCTCGCTGTTCGGCGGCCGCTTCAGTCTCGTGCTGGCCGTACTTGGCGCGCTGATCATCCAGACCATGAACACCGGCATTCTGCTGTCGGGCTATCCGCCGGAGTTCAATTTGCTGGTCAAGGCGGTGGTGGTGCTCGCCGTGCTGCTGCTGCAATCGCCGAAGCTGTCCGGCTTTGCCGGCGTCGTGACGCGGCTGCGGAGGACCAAGGCATGAAAGGCCTGCCGCCCGTCCTCATTACCGCGGTCGTGCTCGTCGCGGGATTTGCGCTCTGCGCGATGCAGTTTCCCAACATCGCTTCCACTCGCGTGGTCGGCAATCTCCTGACCGACAATGCCTTCCTCGGCATCGTCGCGACCGGTATGACCTTCGTCATCATTTCCGGTGGCATCGATCTCTCCGTCGGCTCGGTAATCGGCTTCACCACGGTGTTCGTCGCGCTGGCGATCGAGCGCTGGGGAATGCCGCCCCTGGTCGCCTTCGTCGCCATTCTCGCGCTCTCGGCCGCCTTCGGAGCGGCGATGGGCGCGGTGATCCATGTCTTCGATTTGCCGCCTTTCATCGTGACGCTCGCCGGCATGTTCTTGGCCCGGGGTGCCAGCTTCCTGCTCTCGACGGAATCGGTGCCGATCACAGCACCTGTCTATTCCACCGTGTCGGACTTCGCACTGCGACTACCCGGCGGTGGACGGCTGACGGCGGTCGCGATCATCATGCTTGCGATCGTGATCGGCGGCGCATTGCTGCTGCAGCTCACCCGGTTCGGCGCCAATGTCTATGCGCTCGGCGGCAGCCGGGCGACCGCTAGCCTGATGGGGGTCGCCGTCGGCAAGATGACGGTGAAGATCTACATGCTGTCGAGCCTGCTCGCCGGCATCGCCGGCATCGTCTTCTCCTTCTACACCAGCGCCGGCTATTCGCTGTCCGCCGTCGGCGTCGAGCTTGACAGCATCGCGGCCGTCGTGATCGGCGGCACGCTGCTCACGGGCGGGCAGGGCTCGGTGATCGGCACCTTCCTGGGCGTGCTGATCCAGGGCATGATTCAGACCTATATCAATTTCGACGGAACACTGTCGAGCTGGTGGACCAAGATCGCGACCGGCGTGCTGCTGTTCGCCTTCATCGCCTTGCAACAGGGGTTGGTCGCGCTCGCGCGCCGACCCGTGGCAAAGCGCCTGGGAGCAGTCTCATGACCACCTCGCGCATCCTCGTCATCCCGACGCGCCGGGCGCACTCCAATCACGCGGAGGTGGCCCGCTCGATCGGCGTTGACATCATCGCCGGTCGCTACGCGGAGGGAACGCGCCTGCCTGGCGATGCCGAAATGATCGCGATGTTCGGGGTGTCGCGGCCGGTACTACGGGAGAGCGTCAAGACGCTGGTCGCCAAGGGCCTGCTCACCACCAAGGCCCGCGTCGGCACCGTCGTGCGCGAACGCGTCGCCTGGAATATGTTCGACGCCGACGTGCTGGCCTGGCACCTGGACGCCGGGATCGACAAGCGTTTCCTCAACGACCTGGCCGAGATCCGCCTCGCGGTCGAGCCGCGCGCGGCGATGTTGGCGGCGGCGCAGCGGTCGGAGCAGGATCTATCCGAGCTTCGGCGCTGCATGGAGCGGATGCGACTTGAAGCCTCCGACTCCGTTGGCTTCGCCGATGCCGACCTCGCGCTCCACGTCGCCGTGGCGCGCGCCTCCGGAAATCTGTTCATGCGCTCGATCGGGCACGTCATCGAGGCTGCGTTGCGCGCCTCATTCCTGCTCAGCGCACCGGTCGAACCGGAGGACCGCGACACCGTTCTGCTCTGGCATCAGAAGATCGTCGATGCCATCGCCGCCGGTGATGCCACGACTGCGTCGGAGGCGATGGTCTACGTCATTCACAACGGCATGCGCCGCCACGAGGGTACAGTGATCGAGACTGTACCGGCCGAAGCGCTGCCGTCCGCGGAAGCTGGAGAAACATCGTGACTGAACTTCGCATCGCCATCGTCGGCTTCGGCAAGATCGCGCGCGACCAGCATGTCGGCGCCATTGCAGCGGTTCCCGGCGCGACGCTGGCCGCCGTCGCCAGCCGCAATGCCTCGTTGCCGGATCTGCCGCATTTCGCGACCATCGAGGAGCTGCTGGAAAAAGGTCCGCCGATCGACGCGGTGTCGCTCTGCACGCCGCCTCAAGTGCGCCGCGCCCAGGCGGTCGCAGCGCTGAGGGCCGGCAAGCACGTCATGCTGGAGAAGCCGCCCGGCGCCGGCGTTGCCGAGCTCGATCCGCTGATCGCGATGGCGGGTGAGACCAAGCGAACGCTGTTTGCGACCTGGCATTCGCGCCATGCGCCGGCAGTCGAGCCGGCGCGCGAGTGGCTC
>NZ_JADPJF010000148.1:557483-572191 GCF_023073295.1 Bradyrhizobium sp. 23
CGCATCCGTTCCGTGCACGTCAACTGGAAAGAGGACGTCCGCGTCTGGCATCCCGGGCAGGCATGGATCTGGGAGCCGGGCGGGCTCGGGGTGTTCGATCCCGGCATCAATGCGCTGTCGATCCTGACCAGGATCCTGCCGAAGCCCGTGTTCGTCAACGCGGCCGAGCTCGCCTTCCCCGCCAATTGCCAGGCGCCGATCGCCGCGAAGCTGACGCTGACCGACATCGACGGCCTACCTGTGACCGCCGAGTTCGACTTCCGCCAGACCGGGCCGCAGAGCTGGGATATCCTCGTCGAAACCGACCAGGGCCGGATGACGCTATCACGCGGCGGCCGGATCATGGCGATCGACGGCAAGACCGTTGCCGAGGCGCCCGATGAGGAATATCGGGAGCTTTACCGGCACTTCGTCGCGCTCGCCGCGACAGGCGCGAGCGACGTCGATTTGGCGCCGCTTCGTCTCGTCGCGGACGCCTTCCTGCTCGGCAGGCGCACGATCGTCGAACCGTTTGTGGGTTGATCATGGCTGGATCGAAAACAGAAAGAGACGTGTTCGGAACGCTGCCGGACGGCCGCAAGGTGGACCGCATCGTGCTGCGCGGCGAGGGCGGGTTCGAGGCGCGCATCATCACCCATGGTGCAGTCTTGCAGGCCTTGATCGCGCCGGACGGCAAGGGCGGCCACGACGACGTCGTGCTCGGCCATGATGGGTTTGCCGGCTATCTCGCCGAACGAAAGTTCTTCGGCGCCACCGTCGGCCGCTACGCCAATCGCATCGCCAACGGACAATTTTCGCTGGACGGCGAGACGGTGCAGCTTCCCGTCAACAACGGTCCGAATGCGCTGCATGGCGGCCTCGACGGCTTCGACCGCAAGCTCTGGGACATTGCGGAGGTCGACGATGGCGCCGAGCCCGCGGTCACGCTGACCTACACGAGCTCGCATGGCGAGGAAAACTATCCCGGTCGGCTCGATGTGCGCCTGACCTATCGTGTTACCGGCCCGGCTGAGCTATCCCTGATCATGGAGGCGCGGACCGACCGGCCGACCATCGTCAACCTGACCAACCACAGCTTCTTCAATCTGGAGGGCGCGACATCAGGCACGCCCATACTCGATCACAAGCTGACGGTCGCGGCCGGGCATTTCCTCGCGATCGACCCCACGGCCATTCCGTTGCCGGAGCCGCCGCGCAGCGTTGCCGGCACGCCGTTCGATTTCCGGGAGCCTCGGCCGATCGGCGAGCGCGTCCGCGAGAGCGACCAGCAATTGCGCAACGGCAGGGGCTACGACCATACCTACTGTCTCGCGCGCGACGGTAAGCTCAGTCTCGCGGCGCGACTGGAGGCGCCGCGCTCGGGGCGCATCATGGAGCTGTTCACCGATCAGCCCGGTCTGCAGGTCTATTCGGGCAATTATCTCGACGGCACGATTTCGGGCAAGGGCGGCAAGCTCTACCGGCAGTCGGACGCGATGTGCCTGGAGCCGCATATCTGGCCGGACGCACCGAACCGGCCGGATTTCCCGAGCCCGCGCCTAGCGCCCGGCGAGGTCTATCGCCATCATACGGTCTATCGCTTTGCGGTGAGGACGTCCTGATGGAACAGGTGCCGACCTCGGTTCTTTCGGACGATCCTTGCCATCTCGGCGAGGGGCCGACCTATGACGTGACCACGGACACCGCCTGGTGGTTCGATATCCGGGAGGGGCGACTGTTCGAGGCGCAGCTCGGCAGCGGCAGCATTCGCGTTCATGCGCTGGGCCGGATGGCGAGCGCGCTTGGGCGGATCGATGCCGAAAGGCAGTTGATCGTCGCGGAAGACGGCCTCTATATCCGCAAAATTGCCGACGGCGCGATGAGGCTGCTCTGTCCGCTTGAAGCCGACAATCCCGCGACCCGCTCCAACGATGCCCGCGTGCATCCCTCCGGCACGTTCTGGATCGGCACTATGGGTCGGAAGGCGGAAGCAGGGGCAGGCGCGATCTACGCGTTCCATCACGGCGAGATATCGATGCTGTTTCCGCGCATCAGCATTCCCAACTCGATCTGCTTCTCGCCCGATGGCGCCACGGGCTACTTCGCCGACACGGCGCGCGCGGTGCTCTACGCGGTGCCGCTCAATCCCGTCACCGGCCTGCCGCGCGGCGAGCCGGAGGTGCTGCTGCGCCACACCGGCGTTGGCGGCCTCGACGGTTCGGTGTGCGATGCCGACGGGCAGATTTGGAACGCGTGCTGGGGCGCGAGCCGCATCGACGTCTACTCTCCGCAAGGCGAACGCCTGCGTTCGCTGAGCGTGCCGGCAAAGCAGGCGAGCTGCCCCGCTTTTGTCGGTCCTGGTCTGTCGCGTCTCCTCGTCACCTCGGCCTGGCAGGACATGGATGCGGCGGCGCGTGCCGCCGATCCGCAAGCCGGCTACACCTTCCTGTTGGAGGCCACCGCGCGCGGTCGCGCGGAGCCTGACGTCAAGCTCGCATAGGAGGCTAGAAGCCGCACACCAAATTTCTCGACGACAGAAAAACAGTCTGACATCCAAGGGAGTGAAACATGTTGAAACTGAAGACGACCTTCCTCGCGCTGGCGCTGGCCGGCGCTGCGACGATGGCCGCGGGCGTCACCGCCTCGGCCCAGGACAAAGCAACAGTCGGCATCGCCATGCCGACCAAATCGTCGGCGCGCTGGATCGACGATGGCAACAATATGGTGAAGGTGCTGAAGGAGCGCGGCTACAACACCGACCTGCAATATGCCGAGGACGACATTCCGAACCAGCTCTCGCAGGTCGAGAACATGGTGACCAAAGGCGCGAAAGCGCTGGTGATCGCCGCGATCGACGGCACCACGCTCTCCGACGTGCTCAAGCAGGCGAAAGCAAAAGGCATCACCGTGATCGCCTATGACCGCCTGATCCGCGGCACGCCGAACGTCGACTATTACGCCACGTTCGACAATTTCCAGGTTGGCGTGCTCCAGGCCGAATCGATCGTGCAGGGCCTCGGTCTTAAGGACGGCAAGGGCCCGTTCAACATCGAGCTGTTCGGCGGCTCGCCCGACGACAACAACGCTTACTTCTTCTACAACGGCGCGATGAGCGTGCTGAAGCCGTACATCGACAGCGGCAAGCTCGTCGTCGTCTCCGGTCAGATGGGCATGGATAAAGTCGCGACGTTGCGCTGGGACGGCGCCACCGCGCAGGCCCGCATGGACAATCTGCTCAGTGCCTACTACGGCAACAAGAAGGTCAACGCGGTGCTGTCGCCGTATGACGGCCTGTCGATCGGCATCATCTCCTCACTGAAGGGCGTCGGTTATGGCAGCGCCGGCCAGCCGATGCCTATCATCTCGGGCCAGGATGCCGAGGTGCCCTCGATCAAGGCGATGCTGCGCGGCGACCAGTATTCGACCATCTTCAAGGACACCCGCGATCTCGCCAAGGTGACCGCCGACATGGTCGACGCTGCGCTTGCCGGCAAGCAGGTCACCGTGAACGACACCAAGACCTACGAGAACGGCGCCAAGACCGTGCCGTCCTATCTGCTCAAGCCGGTCGTGGTCTACAAGGACAATTGGGAGAAGGTCCTGGTCGACAGCGGCTACTACAAGAAGTCGCAGTTCCAGTAGGCTTCTTTTCTTTTCCCTCTCCCCGCTTGCGGGGAGAGGGTTAGGGTGAGGGGAAGCCTCCGCGAGGAAGGAAGCAGTGCGTCTCGCGGAGACTCCCCCTCACCGGATCGCATCGAACGATGCGATCCGACCTCTCGCCGCGAGCGGGGAGAGGTGATCTAACACTGATTGAGGGACGTGAAATCATGACCGCAATGCTGGAGATGCGTAACGTCAGCAAGAGCTTTTCCGGTGTGCAGGCGCTGCATGATGTCAACTTCTCGGTTGAAGCCGGGCAGATCCACGCCCTCGTCGGCGAGAACGGTGCCGGCAAGTCCACGCTGATGAAGGTCCTCAGCGGCGTCTACCCGGCCGGCAGCTACGAGGGCACCATCATCTTCGATGGCGAGGAGCGCCGCTTCCGCGACATCAACGATTCCGAGGCGCTCGGCATCATCATCATCCATCAGGAGCTGGCGCTGATCCCGCTGATGTCGATTGCCGAAAACATCTTCCTGTCGCATCCGCCGTCCAAGCTCGGTGTGATCGATCGCGACGAGGTCTATCGGCGTACCCGGGAACTCCTGGCTCAGGTCGGCCTCAAGGAATCGCCGGACACGCTGATCACCGATCTCGGCGTCGGCAAGCAGCAGCTGGTCGAGATCGCCAAGGCGCTGTCCAAGCGGGTGCGGATGCTGATCCTGGACGAGCCGACCGCCAGCCTCAACGAGGCCGACAGTGCCGCGCTGCTCGAACGTCTCATGGCCTTCCGCGAGCAGGGCATCGGCTCGATCCTGATCTCGCACAAGCTCAACGAGGTCGCCCGCGTTGCCGATCACATCACCGTCCTGCGCGACGGCCGCACCGTCGACGGCATCGACTGCCGCGCCGAGCCGATCCAGGAGGACCGCATCATCCGCAGCATGGTCAACCGCGATCTCGCCCATCGCTTTCCGGAGCGCAGCGCAAAGATCGGCGAGCCCGTTCTCACCGTCGAGAGCTGGTCGGTCTACCATCCCATCCATCCCGAGCGGCAGGTGATCAAGAACGTCGATTTCAGCGTGAAGCGCGGCGAGGTCGTCGGCATTGCCGGATTGATGGGCGCCGGCCGCACCGAATTCGCCATGAGCCTGTTTGGCCGGTCGTGGGGCACCACGATCAGCGGTCGCATCCGGCTCGAGGGCCATGAGATCGTGCTGCCAAACGTGGCGGCCGCGATCGACGCCGGCCTTGCCTATGTCACGGAGGACCGCAAGCAGCTGGGACTGATCCTCGCCGACGACGTCCGCAAGAACATCACGCTCGCAAGCCTCGACCAGGTCGCTCCTCGCCGCGTCATCGACGACATCGCCGAGCTGAAGGTCGCCAGCGACTACCGCAACCGGATGCGCATCCGCTGCTCCGACGTTTATCAGGAGACCAGCCAGCTCTCCGGCGGCAACCAGCAAAAGGTCGTGCTGTCGAAATGGCTGATGACCGACCCCAAGGTCTTGATCCTGGACGAGCCGACCCGGGGCATCGACGTCGGTGCCAAATACGAGATCTACTGTATCATCAACGAGCTTGCAGAGGCCGGCCGCGGCGTGGTGGTGATCTCATCGGAGATGCCCGAGCTGCTCGGCATCTGCGACCGCATCTGCGTCATGAACGACGGTGCCTTCGTCGGCGAGTTCCCCGGCGCCGAAGCGACACAGGAAAAGATCATGCGCGCCATCATGCGCAACGACACAAATTATGGAAGCCGCGCCCTGGCGGGTGCAGAGATGGGAGGATCGCAGCCATGACCGACAAGACGGTTTCGCTGCCCGAGGAGGGTCGGCACGGCAGCTTCATCAAGAACAATCTGCGCAATTACGGCATGCTGATGTCGCTGATCGCGATCATGCTGTTCTTTCAGGTCATGACTGGCGGCACGCTGCTGCAGCCGCTCAACCTGACCAATCTGGTGCTCCAGAACAGCTACATCGTTATCATGGCGCTCGGCATGCTGCTCGTCATCGTCACCGGCCATATCGACCTCTCGGTCGGCTCGGTCGCGGGCTTCGTCGGCGCGGTCGCTGCCGTGCTCATGGTGACCTACAAGGTCGACTACACGCTCGCCTTTATCGCCTGCCTGCTGCTGGGCGCGGCAATCGGCGCCGCGCAGGGCTATTGGGTGGCCTATTTCAAGATACCGTCCTTCATCGTGACGCTGGCCGGCATGCTGGTGTTCAAGGGCCTCGCGCTTGCGGTATTGCAAGGCCAGTCACTAGGACCGTTCCCGGCCACCTTCCAGAAGCTGTCCTCCGGCTTCATTCCGGAGATGCTGCCCGAGGCCGGCACGCTGCATCCGACGTCGATGCTGGTCGGTGCGGTGCTCGCGCTCGGCCTCGTCTGCGCCAGCGCCAAGGGGCGCTCGCGCGAGCAGCTGCACGGCATCGAGGTCGAGCCTTACGCGTTCTTCCTCGGCAAGAGCATTCTCCTGGCTTGCGCTGTGCTCTATTTCACCTATCTGATCGCCTCGCATCGCGGTCTGCCGAACGTGCTGGTCATCATGACCGCGCTGATCGCGCTGTACGGTTTCGTCACCCGCCGCACCGTCATCGGTCGGCAGGTCTACGCGGTTGGCGGCAATGCGAAAGCGGCAAGCCTGTCGGGCATCAAGACGGAACGGTTGACCTTCCTCACCTTCGTCAACATGGGCGTGCTCGCTGCGCTCGCCGGCCTCGTCTTCGCCGCGCGCCTCAACACAGCAACGCCGAAGGCGGGCCTCGGCTTCGAGCTCGACGTCATCGCGGCCTGCTTCATCGGCGGCGCCTCGGCCTATGGCGGTGTCGGCCGCGTCGGTGGCGCCGTGGTCGGCGCCATGATCATGGGCGTGATGAACAACGGCATGTCCATCCTCGGCATCGGCATCGACTATCAGCAGGTCATCAAGGGCCTGGTCCTGCTCGGGGCGGTGTGCATCGACGTTTATAATCAGCGGAGATGAGGCTGCCGCCGACTACGATCGGCTTCAGTGAGCTATTGCTCAACAGGTGAGCATATGATCGAATGGCCGAATGGATCCTGGTCAGTTCGATCTCATTATCTTCGATTGCGACGGTGTGCTCGTCGACAGCGAGCTGTTGAGCTGTCAATGCCTGTCGGACGAGCTGTCCGAATCCGGGATATCGCTGACACTTGCACAAGCGCTGGAGCTGTTCCTTGGACGAAGCACGAGCGCAATTACTCAGCATTATCGCGAGCTCGGCCACGCAATGCCGGTCGATTTTCCGTCCCGGCTGAAGTCGCGCGTGTTGATGGCGTTCGAAAAGGCGCTTCATCCGGTTTCTGATGTCGATATGATCTTGTCGGGCCTGCGGGCACCATTCTGCGTGGCTTCCTCCAGCGACATCGACCGTGTCGCGCTCTCCCTTGACGTCACCGGCCTGCGGGCGCATTTCGGCGACCGGATCTACACCGCGCAGATGGTCAGGCACGGCAAGCCGGCGCCCGATCTCTTTCTGTACGCGGCCGAGCAGATGGGCGCGCAACCTGCGCGCACGCTGGTGATCGAGGATAGTCCGAGCGGCGTGCAGGCGGGCAAGGCGGCCGGCATGACGGTCTGGGGATTTGCCGGCGGCAGCCATTATCGCGGACGCGACGGGCAGGCTATACTGTCGGGTGCGGGGGCCGACCGGGTCTTCGCGCGCATGATCGATTTCTGGAAGGACGCCTGACGCCTGCCATGGCCGCCGAGAACGAAAAGTCCAGGCTCGACGACGCTGCGCGTGCCGGCTGGCTCTATTTCATTGCCGGTCACACCCAGGACGAGATCGCGAAGATGCTCCAGGTGTCGCGCGCGTCGGCGCAGCGGCTGGTGTCGCTATGTCTCGCCGAGCGGCTCATCACCTTCCGGCTCGAACATCCCATCGCCGCGTGCATGGAGCTGGCGGCGCGGTTGAAGGAACGTTTCGACCTTGCCCATTGCGAGGTGGTGCCGGCTGATCCCGCCGCGCCGCAGGCCACAGCGGGCATTGCCGAACGCTGCGCCAACCTGCTCGATTCCACCCTGCGTTCGGAAACGCCCGTCATCGTCGCGCTCGGGACGGGACGCGCCGTGCGCGCCGCGGTCGAGCGCGTCACGCCGATCGACCGGCCCAATCACCAGATCGTCTCGCTCGTCGGCAACATCTCCGCCGACGGTTCTGCGAGCTTCTACGATACCGTCGGCCGGCTCGCCGATCGCACCGGCGCACGGCATTACCCGATGCCGCTACCGTTCCTGATGTCGTCCGAGGACGAGCGCAACAAGATGGTCCGGATCGAGCCGATCGCGAAGGTGAAGGCGGTCGCGGAGAAGGCGGATTTGCGCCTCGTCGGCATCGGCCAGATGGACCAGAAGGCGCAGGTCCATGTCGACGGCTTCGTCACCCGCGACGAATTGTTCGAGATGATGCGGCAAGGGGCGATCGGCGAGATCACGGGCTGGGCCTATGATTCCAAGGGCCGCCTGCTGAAGGCCGGGACCAACAAACGGTTGACCAGCATTCCGCCGGAGGTCCCGGCGAAGACCACGACGATCGGCGCCGCCGTCGGCGCAGCCAAGGTGCCGGCGATCGCGGCGGCGCTGAATGGGCGGCTGATCAACGGTCTGATTACGGACGAGGCGACCGCAAGGGCGATTCTGGAGCGCTGAGGCGGTTCGTCGTTTCCCGCGCGGGGCGCGAGGCAGGGATTTCGCCACCCACGCCGCTGTCGTCGTCCGCGACCCGGCTACGCCAAGGCTTCGCCGGGGTTGAGGTCTGGGGCGCCGAAGGTTTAGCGAAGGCGGCAGGCGGACGATCCAGGACGCCGCAGCGCCGCTTGAGGCAAACCGACAGACGGCACGGAGTACTGGATGCCCCTTCGCGGGGCATGACGGGGAGGGCGACGCACGAGCCCCCCGCATCGCAGCACTCATAAGTTGCCGAAACGTCCGCGCGCCTGCTTGACAACGGCCCGCCCTCAGCCGAACATACGCCCAACGCGTGGGCATATGCTCAAAAGCGCGAGCTTAGGGAGGTCACCGTGAAACACGTCCTCGGCGCCGTTTGTGGCGCGTCTGTCCTGCTGGCTGTCCCCGCGATGGCCGAAACGACCCTGACGATTGCCACCGTGAACAACGGCGACATGATCCGCATGCAGGGGCTGACGGGTGAATTCACCAAGAAGAACCCCGATATCAGCGTCAAATGGGTGACGCTGGAAGAGAACGTGCTGCGCCAGCGCGTCACCACCGACATCGCCACCAAGGGCGGCCAGTTCGACGTCCTCACCATCGGCACCTACGAGGTGCCGATCTGGGCCAAGAAGGGTTGGCTGGTGCCGCTCGCCAATCTCGGCGCCGACTACGACGTCGCCGACCTCCTGCCCAAGATCAAGGATGCGGTCTCGGTCGACGGCAAGCTCTACGCCGCGCCATTCTACGGCGAGAGCTCGATGGTGATGTACCGCACCGACCTGTTCGACAAGGCCGGCCTCAAGATGCCGGAAAGCCCCACCTGGGATTTCGTCGTCGACGCCGCCAAGAAGCTCACCGACAAGAGCGCCGGCGTCTACGGCATCTGCCTGCGCGGCAAGGCCGGCTGGGGCGAGAACATGGCGTTCCTCTCCGCCATGGCCAATTCCTACGGCGCGCGCTGGTTCGACGAGAAGTGGCAGCCGCAGTTCAACACGCCGGAATGGAAGGCGACGCTCACGACCTATGTCGACCTGATGAAGCAGGCCGGCCCTCCCGGTGCGAGCTCGAACGGCTTCAACGAGAACCTCGCGCTGTTCAATGCCGGCAAGTGCGCAATGTGGATCGATGCCACCGTCGCGGCGTCGTTCGTCACCAACCCGAAGGACTCCAAGGTCGCCGACAAGGTCGGCTTCGCGCTGGCGCCCAACACCGGGCTCGGCAAGAACGCCAACTGGCTGTGGGCCTGGAGCCTCGCAATTCCCGCCGGCTCGAAGAAGGCCGAAGCCGCCGAGAAGTTCATCGCCTGGGCCACCAGCAAGGATTACACCAAGGTCGTGGCTGCGAAGGAGGGCTGGGCGAACGTGCCGCCGGGCACCCGAACCTCGCTCTACCAAAACCCTGATTATCTGAAGGTCGCCCCGTTCGCCAAGCTGACGCTGGCCTCGATCGATGCCGCCGATCCGAACAAGCCGACGGTGAAGCCGGTGCCCTACGTCGGCGTGCAATATGCGGCCATCCCCGAATTCCAGGGCATCGGTACGCAGGTGGGCCAGCAATTCTCGGCCGCGCTTGCGGGATCGATGACGGTCGATGCCGCGCTCACCGCGGCGCAATCTTCAACCGAGCGCGAGATGAAGCGCGCGGGTTACATCAAGTGAGCTCGAGCTCTCCCTCCTGAGCTCAGACTTGCGGCCATCCACCGCTCCAGGTGGATGGCCGCCTTCTTCCCGCAAGCGGAGAAGCCAAGAATGGCAACCCGGCAGACGCAGCTTCTCGCACGGACGCTCCTGACGCCGGCCGTCGGGCTGCTGTTCATCTGGATGATCGTCCCGCTCGCGTTGACGATCTATTTCTCGACGCTGCATTACAGCTTACTCGATCCCGGCTCGGAAGCGTTCGTCGGGCTGGAAAACTTCCGCTACTTCCTCACCGACCCCGCGTTCCTCGCCTCGCTCCAGAACACGCTGGTGCTGGTCGGCTCGGTGCTGGCGCTGACCGTCCTGCTCGGAATTCCGCTGGCGCTATTGCTCGACCAGCCGGTGATCGGCCTCAACATCGTGCGGTTGATGGTGATCGCGCCGTTCTTCGTGATGCCGACGGTGAGCGCGCTGGTCTGGAAGAACCTGCTGATGCATCCTGTGTCCGGGCTGTTTGCCTGGATCGCCTCGCTGTTCGGGTTGACGCCGATTGACTGGTTTACCGACGCGCCGCTGCTCGCCGTGATCCTGATCGTGTCCTGGCAATGGCTGCCGTTCGCGACCCTGATTTTGCTCACCGCGATGCAGTCGCTCGACGAGGAGCAGAAGGAAGCCGCTGAAATGGACGGTGCCAGCGCGGTCTCGACCTTCATCTACATCACGCTGCCGCACCTCGCGCGCCCCATCACGGTGGTGATCCTGATCGAGACGATCTTCCTGCTCACCGTCTTTGCCGAGATCTACGTCACCACGGGCGGCGGCCCGGGACTCTCGACCACCAACATCGCCTTCCTGATCTATTCGCAGGCACTGATCCAGTACGATGTCGGTACTGCCTCGGCAGGCGGCCTCGTCGCTGTCGTGATCGCCAACGTTGTTGCCTTTTTCCTCGTCCGTATCGTCGGTCGCAACCTGGAGGCATAAGACATGGCGCGTACGGCGACGAGGCAGCGGGTGGTGGTCTCGACCATCGGGGCGTGGTTCTTCGGCTTCCTGATCTTCTTCCCGATCCTCTGGATGGTATTGGCGAGCTTCAAGACCGAGCTCGAGGCTTTCGCGATCCCGCCGTCCTTCCTGTTCTTCCACTGGACCACGGAAAACTACGCGACGGTGCAGGAGCGCAGCGATTATGTCCTCCACGCGATGAACTCGATCATCATCGCCGGCGGCTCGACCTTGATCGCGCTTTTGATCGCGATCCCCGCGGCCTGGTCGATGGCGTTCTCGCCGACCAAGCGCACCAAGGACATCCTGCTCTGGATGCTCTCGACCAAGATGATGCCGCCGGTCGGCGTGCTGGTGCCGATCTACCTGATCTACAAGTCATTCGGCCTGCTCGATTCCCGCATCGGCCTCGTCTTCATCCTGTGTCTCGGAAACTTGCCGATCGTGATCTGGATGCTGTTCACATATTTCAAGGAGATTCCGCGCGACATCCTGGAAGCCGCGCGCATGGACGGCGCCACCATCGGCCGCGAGCTGATCTACGTGCTGACGCCGATGGCGATCCCGGGGCTCGCATCGACCATGCTGCTGAACCTGATCCTGGCCTGGAACGAGGCGTTCTGGACGCTCAATCTGTCGACCTCGAACGCTGCGCCGCTCACCACGTTCATCGCGTCCTATTCGAGCCCGGAAGGGCTGTTCTGGGCAAAGCTGTCGGCGGCTTCCACGTTGGCGATCGCGCCCATTCTCGTCCTCGGTTGGTTCAGCCAGAAGCAGCTCGTGCGCGGGCTCACCTTTGGCGCGGTAAAGTAGGAAGGGCTGCCGGATCATGGGTCAGATCACACTTCAGGACGTGCAGAAATCCTTCGGCCCCGTGCACATCATCAAGGGCGCGGACCTGGAGATCGCCGATGGGTCGTTCGTGGTGTTCGTGGGGCCGTCGGGCTGCGGCAAGACCACGCTCTTGCGGCTGATCGCGGGGCTCGAGGACGTCTCCGGCGGCAAGATCCTGATCGACGGCAAGAACGTGGTCGACACGCCGCCCGCCAAGCGCGGGCTCTCGATGGTGTTCCAGTCCTATGCGCTCTATCCGCATATGAGCGTGCGCGGCAACATCGGCTTCGGCCTGAAGATGGCGGGGCTGGCCAAGGACGAGATCAACCGTAAGGTCGAGGCCGCCGCCGCAACGCTGAACCTCACTCCCTATCTCGATCGCAAGCCGCGCGAGCTCTCCGGCGGCCAGCGCCAGCGCGTCGCGATCGGGCGTGCCATCGTCCGCGAGCCCAAGGCGTTTTTGTTCGACGAGCCGCTCTCCAACCTCGACGCGGCGCTGCGCGTGCAGATGCGGATCGAGGTGACGCGGCTCCAGAAGCAGCTCGGCACCACCGCGATCTATGTCACCCACGACCAGGTCGAGGCCATGACCATGGCCGACAAGATCGTGGTGCTCAACGGCGGCAAGATCGAGCAATACGGCTCGCCGCTGGAGCTCTACGAGAAGCCGGCCAACCTCTTCGTCGCCGGCTTCATCGGCTCGCCCAAGATGAACTTCGTGACCGGCGAGCACGCCTTGCAGAAGGCCGCAGCAACGATCGGCGTACGGCCTGAGCATCTCAAGATCGAGCGCGACGGTGCCGGCGGCTGGCAGGGAACGATCGCGGTGGCCGAGCATCTCGGCAGCGACACCTTCCTTTATGTCGATGCCGGCCCGCTCGGCATGCTGACGGCGCGCTACATCGGTGAGTTGAGCCTGCACGCCGGCGACCATGTATCGCTGGTGCCGGAGCCAGCGCGCATCCATCGCTTCGACGCAAGCGGCAACGCCATCCGGGGCTGACAAGAAACGGCAAGAATCGGGAAAAGCAACATGTACCTGGAAAAATTCAAGCTGAACGGCAAGACCGCGTTCATCACCGGCGGCGGGCAAGGCATCGGCTTCGCCTGCGCCGAAGCGCTGGCTGAAGCCGGCGCCAGGGTCGTCATCGGCGATCGCGACAGTAAGGTCGCCGACAGTGCAAAAGCCAGCCTGAAGGCGAAGGGGTATGACGCCGAGACGGCGATCATGGACGTCACCGATACCAAGCGCGTGGCGGAAGTGGCCAACGACGTCGTTGCCCGGCACGGCAAGGTGGACATCCTCGTCAACAACGCCGGCATCGCCCGCAGCGAGACGCCGGCGGAGACCGTGACCGACGAGCACTGGCTCAATGTGATCGACGTCAATCTCAACGGCACCTTCTGGTGCTGCCGCGAATTCGGCAAGCACATGCTCAAGGCGAAGAGCGGCGCCATCGTCAATGTCGGCTCGATGTCCGGCTTCATCGTCAACAAGCCGCAGGAGCAGTGCTTCTACAATGCGTCCAAGGCCGGCGTGCACCATCTGACGAAATCGCTCGCCGCCGAATGGGGCGCGCGCGGCATCCGCGTCAACGCGGTGGCGCCGACCTATATCGAGACGCCGCTCAACGCCTTCGTGAAGAGCAATCCGAGAATGTACGACGCCTGGATCGGTGGAACCCCGATGGCGCGGATGGGGCAGGTCGAGGAGATCGCCTCCGTGGTGCTCTTTCTCTCGTCCGAGGCCGCGAGCCTGATGACCGGCAGCATCGTGCTGGTGGATGGCGGCTACACTTGCTGGTAGGCTTGCGTCAAAACTGACGAGAGCTTCCGGGGGCGACAATGCCGCGAGCGTATATCGGCGTCGATGTAGGGACCACAAGCACGCGGGCAGGGGTGTTCGACGAGGCGGGCACCTTGTTGGCTATCGCACGGCATCCGATCAGGATATGGCCCGAGGCCGGTGACATCGTCGAACAGTCGTCCCAGGATATCTGGGACGCTTGCACGGCGTCGGTGCGGGCCGCGATGGCGGAAGCTGCAATCGCGCCCGACAGCGTCGGCGGTATCGGTTTCGACGCCACCTGCTCCCTCGTGGTGCTCGACCGGCAAGGCGAGCCGCTCACCATCAGCGCCTCCGGCGACCGGCAGCGCAACGTCATCGTCTGGATGGATCACCGCGCCACGGCCGAGGCGCGGCTGATCAACGAAACCGGTGATGCCGTGCTGCGCTATGTCGGCGGCTCGATCTCGCCCGAGATGGAGATGCCGAAACTGCTGTGGCTGAAGCGGCACATGCGCACGAGCTTCGACGCCGCAGGGCACTTCTTCGATCTGGCGGATTACCTGACCTGGCGCGCCACCGGCTCGTTGCAACGCTCGACCTGCACGGTCACTTGCAAATGGAACTACCTCGCGCATGACGGCGGTGGCTGGAGCGCGCCATTCTTCAAGCGCATCGGCCTGTCGGACTTCGTCAACGAGAAATACGCCCGCATCGGCACCGAGATCGTCGCGCCTGGCACGCGGCTCGGCGCCGGTCTAACCGGTACGGCAGCTGCCGATCTCGGCTTGTCACCGGGCACGCCGGTCGGAGCGTCCCTGATCGATGCCCATGCCGGCGGCATCGGCGCCATCGGCGGCCGCGATGAATCGGAGGGCGCGACAGATGTCTGCGACCGCCTCGCCTACATCATGGGAACGTCGGCCTGCATTATGGCGACGACGAAAGAACCGTGCTTCGTACCGGGCGTGTGGGGTCCTTACTATTCGGGCATGGTACCAAATTTCTGGCTCAACGAGGGCGGGCAGTCGGCTGCGGGCGCTGCGATCGACCATCTTCTCAAGTCGCATCCCGGCCACGCCGAGGCGAGCGTGGCGGCGCGCAGCGAGGGCCTCGACCTCATCGAGTTTCTCGAGCGCCGCATCATCGCGCGCGCAGGCGG
>NZ_JADPJF010000148.1:572269-574993 GCF_023073295.1 Bradyrhizobium sp. 23
CCAGCCGCGCCGTGCTGCTGGCCCGCAACGTCCATGTGCTTCCTGAGTTCATCGGCAATCGCTCGCCCTATGCCGACCCTGACACGCGCGCGGTGATCGCGGGCCTCGATCTCGACACCGACATCGCCTCGATGGAACGGCTGTTCGTCGCCGGTCTGTGCGGGCTCGCCTATGGGCTTGCCGAGGTGATCGAGGCCTTTACCGCGCATGGCGTCCATTCCAGCATCATGATCATGGGCGGCGGCGCCAGCCGCAGTCCGCTGGTGCGGCAGATCATGGCGGATACGACTGGCCTCACCGTGGCGCTGCCGCAGACCAGGGAGCCCGTGCTGCTCGGCGCCGCGATGCTCGGCGCAGTCGCCGGCGGCGCCTATGCCTCGATCGGCGAAACCATGGCCAAGATGTCGGCGTTGGGACGGAAGAGCGAGCCCACTACGCCCGACATTGCCGCCTTTCACGCCCGCAAGCGCGAGGTCTACAAGTTGCTGCGCGAGGTCGATCGCGGCAGCCGCGCGGCGATGCGTGGAATGGCCGGAGGTTGAAACGGATGTTGATTTCCTGCGGCGACGCGCTGATCGATTTTGTCCCGACGCGAAATACCGACGGGCGCGAAGCGGTGATGCCGGCGGTCGGCGGCTCCTGCCTCAACGTCGCAATCGGCATGGCGCGGCTCGGCGCGCCGACCGGCTTTGTCGGCGGGATCTCGACGGACATGTTCGGGCGCATGATCGCCGACCACGCCGCTGTATCCAATGTCGAGCTCGGTCTCGCCACAAGCAGCGATCACCAGACCACGCTCGCCTTCGTGCGTATCGTTGCGGGAGAGTCGCATTATGCTTTCTACGACGCCGAGACCGCGACGCGGAATTGGACCTACCGGCGCGGCTCTATTCCCTTCGATACGGTCGAAGTTCTCCATGTCGGCTCGACCACGCTGGTCAATGACCAGGGCGCGAGCGAGACCATGGCCCTGATCGCGGACGCACGAGCGTCCTCGACAATCTCCTTTGATCCGAACTGCCGGCCCAACCTCGTGAAGGACAAGCCGGCTTATCTCGCCCGCATGGCCGAGTTTGCCGGCTGTGCCGATCTCATCAAGATGTCAGACGTCGATTTTACCTATCTGTTCGCCGACGAGCCGTATCACCAGCGTGCGAGCACGCTGCTTGCACGCGGCGCGAGCCTCGTCGTCATCACCCGTGGCGACAACGGTGCGATCGCGTGGCATGCGGGGGCAGGACAGATCGAGGTCGCCGCCCCCAAGGTCGTGGTCGCCGACACCATCGGCGCGGGTGACAGTTTTCAGGCGGCGTTGTTGTTCGCCCTGCACAAGCAGGGACGCCTCGCCCGACAGCAACTGAAGGATATCGGCGCGGACGAGCTTCGCGGTGCACTATCCTTTGCTGCCAATTGCGCCGGTCTCACCTGCACCCGTCCCGGTGCCGATCCGCCGTGGAGTCACGAGATTATCTGGAGCTTGTAGCGTCGCGTCACAGCGGTGCCACGACCTTCTCGGCGCATTTGAGGAAGGTCCGGATCAGCGGGCTGTGAGAATCCCGCCGCCAGCAGACCGCGATGTCGATGGAATCGGTCGCATCCCGCAACGGCCGGAACACGATGCCGCGCGGCGCCCCGAGCTGGGCGCAGGCGGGCAGGATGGCGAGGCCTTCACCGGCGAGAACCAGGTTCATCGCCGAATGCACTGTCTCTACCCGGCTCGCAATCGGCATCACGATCTGATGCCGCCGCAGCAGGGCCGCGACCGCGGAGGAGGAGGGGTCGCGCTCCGGCGGCGGCAACGCGATCAGCGGACGGCCTTGTAGTCGTGTCATTGACACCGCGCTCAGGCGCGCAAGCGGCGAACGGTTTCGCACCGCCAGCACGAACGGCTGCGCGCCGATTCGGGCCACCTGGATCTCGGGATGGTGGATCGCCGGCATGCACAGCGCGACCGTGACGCTACGGTCGAGCAGACGCGGCTCGCGCGTCGTGGCACTGAGCTCGGCGAAATCGAGATCGACGCCGGGAACGGATCGCCGCAACTCGGGGATGAGACGCGGCAGCATCGCGTTCGCCAGTACGAACATGTAGCCGACGGACAGCCGACCACGGCTGCCGGCCGCGACCGCGCGCGCGGCCTCGATGCCGTCGGCCGCCAGCGCCAGCGCCTCGCCGGCGCGCGCCAGCAGCGCCTGGCCCGCTTCGGTCAAATCCATGCCGCGCGTGCCGCGGCGGAACAGCGGCGCGCCGACCTCGGCCTCCAGCTTGCGGATTTGGACCGAGAGCGGCGGCTGCGCCATCCGCAGCCGCTCGGCCGCCTTGCCGACGCTGCGCGCCTCGGCGACGGCAACGAAATAGCGGAGCCGGCGAAGATCCATTGGCATACCGAAATCGTATGGGTTGGTGCTCAAAATCGTATTGGACGGCGAGTTAACAAAACTGTCATCCTGGCTGTCAATGCTATCGGCCAACGGCGGCCCGCTTCGGAGCGATGTGACGATGAACGGCGATCCTTGCCTGCTATCCGCAACCGTGCTGCGCGGTCTCATCGCGACAAAGCAGATCTCGCCCGTCGAGCTCACCCGCGCGGTGCTCGCCCGCGCCGAAGCGCTCCAGCCTGAGCTGAACTGCTTCATCACGATCTGCGGCGACGAGGCGCTTGCCGCCGCGCGCGAAGCCGAGCGCAAGCTGATGGCGGGCGAGCCGCTCGGCCTGCTGCACGGC
>NZ_JADPJF010000148.1:575103-579553 GCF_023073295.1 Bradyrhizobium sp. 23
TGTCACGACCAGTTTCGGCGCCATTCCCTACAAGGATAATGTTCCGAACGAGGATGCCGTCGCGGTTGCAAGGCTGCGTGCGGAAGGCGCCATTCTGATCGGCAAGACCACGACGCCCGAATTCGGCAGCAAATGCCTGACCGACTCGCCGCTGTTCGGCCGCACCCGCAATGCGTGGAGCGCCGAGCGCTCGTCGGGCGGCTCCAGTGGCGGCGCGGCGGTGGCGGTGGCGAGCGGCATCGCGCCGCTTGCGATCGCAACCGATGGCGGCGGCTCGACGCGGATTCCCGCCGCTTGCAACGGCGTGGTCGGGCTGAAGCAGAGCAATGGCGTCATCCCGCATAGCCAGGCGCTGGACGTGTTCGGCAACCAGACCTATGTCACCCCGATGACGCGGTCCGTCCCCGACACCGCGCTGATGATGCAGGCGATGGCCGGCGAGGATTCTTGCGATCCCTGGTCGATCGGCGTTCCCGTGCCCGACTTCATCGGCACGGCCGCCCCGCGTGGCGATCTGCGTGGGCAGAAAATCCTGTATTGCCTGTCGCCACCCGGACGCCCGGTATCTGTCGACGTCGAGGCCGGCTTCAAGGCGAGCCTCGATCGACTTGCGGGCCTAGGTGCCGAGCTCGAGGAGTTTTCGGGCGAGGGGTTCGACATCGAGCCGATCTGGCGCGCCATCAATCACACGGTCTGGCGGACGCGCTTTGCAAAATTCGCGGCCGAGCATGGGGACGCGCTGAGCGAGGCCTTCCTCAGGCAGCTTGCGCTCGCCACCGACTTCAGCGGCGTTGCCTATCAGGAGGCGATGTTCGCGCGCACGGCGCTGTTCCGCCGGGTGCAGTCCCTGCTTGCGCATGGGCATCTGCTGGCGATGCCGACCCTCACCCGCACCGCCCTGCCGATCGATCAGGACCTGTTCGGCACCATCGAGATCGACGGCAAGCAGTTTGACAGCGTCCGGCCGCACTGGTTCCCCTGGACCATGCCGTTCAACATGACCGGACACCCCGCGCTCAGTCTGCCCTGCGGCTTCGGCCGCGACGGCCTGCCGATCGGCTTGCAACTCGTCGGCCGCTTCCGCGCTGATGCGGACTTGCTGCGCGTGAGCGCGCTGTTCGAGGCGTCGCATGACCTCCTGTCCCGCTGGCCCGGCTGAGGTGAGGCACATGCCGCAAGGGACTTGTTTGCAAAGCACTTGCCTCCGATGCCCGGACATGTTGATCGTGCTGCGGATGAGCCCTGAATCCGAGCGCGCATGAGCGTATTTGTCCTCCGACGTGTGCTGACCCTGCTGGCGACGCTGGTCGGCGCGTCCGTGATCATTTTCCTGGTGCTGGATGCGCTTCCGGGCAACGCCGCGCAGATGCTGATGGGCGCCGACGCCTCGCCAGATGCGGTCCGCGCGCTCACCGTCAAGCTCGGGCTCGACCAGCCGCTGGCGGTTCGCTATCTGCATTGGATCAAAGGGCTGCTCGTCGGCGATCTCGGCAACTCCTATGTCTACGGCACACCGGTCGCCAGCCTGATCGTGGAGCGGCTGGTGTTGACCATCCCGCTCGCGATGATGTCCATGCTGATCACGGTGACGCTGGCGCTCTCGGCCGGCATCTACACCGCCGCCAACCACAACAAGCTCGGCGACGTCGGCGTGATGTCGCTGACGCAGATCGGCATCGCGCTGCCGAATTTCTGGTTCGCAATCCTGCTGGTGCTACTGTTCTCGGTACGGCTGCAATGGCTCTCCGCGGGCGGCTTTCCCGGTTGGGAGGACGGCGTCTGGCTCGGCATCAAGTCGCTGCTGCTGCCGGCGGTGTCGCTTGCGGTCGTGCAGGCCGCGATCCTCGCACGCGTCACGCGCTCGGCTGTGCTGGAAGTGCTGCGCGAAGACTTCGTCCGCACGGCGCGCGCGAAGGGCCTCGGCAAGCGCGAGGTACTGTGGAGTCATGTGCTGCGCAACGCCATGATCCCTGTGATGACGGTCATGGGCCTGCAATTCGCCAATCTGCTCGCCGGCACCATCGTGATCGAGAACGTGTTCTATCTGCCGGGGCTCGGCCGCCTGATCTTTCAGTCGATCGCCAACCGCGACCTCATCGTGGTGCGCAACTGCGTGATGCTGCTCGCGACCATGGTGGTCATCGTCAATTTCGTGGTCGACGTGCTCTATGCCTTCGTCGATCCCCGCATCAAGGTCCATGATCTGTGAGCGCGCCGTTGACCACCCTCGTCGACGCGCCGGCCGTAGCGCGCCCTCTGCCGGCCCGGACCTTCTGGCGCCGCGCGCTGCGTCATCGCAGCTTCGTGCTCGGCGGCGCGCTGAGCCTGCTGGTTCTCGCCTCGGCGCTGCTGTCGCTGGTGTGGACGCCCTGGTCGCCCTATGAGATCGACATCGCGTCAAAGCTCCGGCCGCCCTCGGCCGCGCACTGGCTCGGCACCGACGTCTTCGGCCGCGACATCGTTTCGCTGCTGCTCGCCGGCGCCCGCTCCACCATCATGGTCGGCATCATCGCGGTCAGCATCGGCCTCACCTTCGGCGTCTGTCTCGGCCTCATCGCGTCGGCTAGGCGCGGCTGGACCGAAGAGATCATCATGCGCTTCTCCGATTTCACCTTCGCCTTTCCGGCCGTGCTCTCGGCGATCATGCTCGCCGCGGTCGTGGGGCCCGGCATGGTGACCTCGATCGTCGCCATCGGCATCTTCCAGATCCCGACGCTGATCCGGCTGACGCGCGGCTCGGCCAACGCGATCTGGGCGCGCGAATTCGTGCTGGCCGCGCGCGCCGCGGGGAAAGGGCGCTTTCGCATCACCATCGAGCACGTGCTGCCCAACATCATGTCGATTCTGATCGTACAGGCGACGATCCAGTTTGCGCTCGCGATCCTTGCCGAAGCCGCCTTGTCGTATCTCGGTCTCGGCACGCAGCCGCCGCAGCCGTCCTGGGGACGGATGCTGAACGACGCGCAGTCGCTGCTGTTCCAGTCGCCGATGCTCGCCGTCTACCCGGGTGCTGCGATTGCAATCGCGGTGCTCGGCCTCAATCTGCTCGGCGACGGACTGCGCGATCTGCTCGACCCTCGACTGGCGCGGGAGCGATGATGATGAGCGAGCGCTCGTCCATGCCGTTGATCGAGGTTGTCAATCTCGGCGTGCGCCTCAACACCAGCCGCGGGCCGGCGCAGGCCGTGCGCGGCGTCAGCTTTGCGCTGAAGCGCGGCGAGACGCTCGGGCTCGTCGGCGAATCCGGCTGCGGCAAGTCGGTCACCGCGTTGTCGCTGATGGGGCTGCTGCCGGATAGCGCGTCCGTCACCGGCAGCATCAAGCTGGATGGCGGCGAACTCGCTGGTTTGTCGGACGCGGAATATTGTCGGCTGCGCGGCAATCGCATCAGCATGATCTTCCAGGAGCCGATGACCGCGCTCAATCCGATGCACACGATCGGCAACCAGGTCGCCGAGCCGCTGCGGCGTCACAGGAAATTTTCGGCATCGCAGGCGCGGCGAGAGGCGATCGCCTTGCTCGACCGCGTCGGGTTGCCTGATCCGGCCAGGCGCGTCGACGCTTATCCGCACCAGTTTTCCGGCGGCCAGCGTCAGCGCGTCACGATCGCGATGGCGCTCGCCTGCGAGCCCGACCTTCTGATCGCGGACGAGCCGACCACGGCGCTCGACGTCACCATCCAGGGCCAGATCCTCGACCTCATCGCCGATCTCATCGAGGAGCGCGGCATGTCGATGATCCTGATCTCGCACGATCTCGGCGTCATCGCCGAGAACGTGCAGCGCATGATGGTGATGTACGGCGGCACGATCATCGAGAGCGGACCGACCGACGAGGTGTTCCGCCGGATGGGCCATCCCTACACGCAGGGCCTGTTCCGCGCCCGACCGAAACTCGGCGCACGCAAGGGGACGCGGCTGACGACGATATCGGGCACGGTGCCGGAGCTCGCCGATCTGCCTTCCGGTTGCACCTTCGCCGATCGGTGTCCGCTCGTGATCGAGCAGTGCCGGGCTGCGCTTCCAGCAATGGTGGACGTCGGACCGGGCCATTTCGTGCGCTGCATCCGGACGGACGTGTCGATGGCCGAACGCGTCGGAGCGCTGACCGTATGAGCACGGCGCCTCTTCTCGACGTGAAGGATCTCGAGCAGCGCTACACGTTGCCGCGCGAAAGCGTGTTCCGCCCGCCCGGGCAGGTGCGCGCGCTCAACGGTGTCAGCGTGCGGGTCGACGCCGGCAAGAGCCTCGGCATCGTCGGCGAATCCGGCTCCGGGAAGTCGACATTCGCGCGGGTGGTGATGGCGCTGGAGCGGCCGACATCGGGGCAGGTCGCGCTGCTCGGCCGCGACCTCAACCGCATCTCCGCCGACGAGTTGCGCCGCGCCCGCCGCGATTTCCAGATGGTGTTCCAGGATCCCTACGGATCGCTCGACCCGCGCCAGACCATC
>NZ_JADPJF010000148.1:579639-579891 GCF_023073295.1 Bradyrhizobium sp. 23
GCGCATCGTCGCCGAACCGCTCACCGTGCTGGAGGGGATTGATCGCACGACGCTACGTGCCCGCGTCTCCGCAGTGCTACGGCAGGTGGGTCTGCGCGATGCCGACATGGAGAAATATCCACACGAGTTCTCCGGCGGCCAGCGCCAGCGCATCGCCATTGCGCGCGCGCTGATCACCCAGCCGAAGCTGATCGTCGCCGACGAGCCGGTCTCCGCGCTCGACGTTTCCGTGCAGGCGCAAGTCTTGAACCT
>NZ_JADPJF010000148.1:579978-580936 GCF_023073295.1 Bradyrhizobium sp. 23
GATGCAGGACCTCCAGGAGCAGTTCGGCCTCAGTTACGTCCTGATCAGCCACGACCTGGCCGTCGTCGACTATCTCTGCGACGAGGTCGCGGTGATGTATCTGGGCCGGATCGTCGAACAGGGCAGGCCTGAGGATTTGTTCGAGCGTTGCGCCCATCCCTATACGCGAGCGCTGCTGGAGGCCGTGCCGCGGGTGCGCGCCGGCGGAGGCCGGCGGCGGCGCGGAGCCCAGGCGATCGCCTCGCAATCGGCGGCCGCGACCGGCTGCCCCTATGTCTCGCGGTGCGCGCTAGCCGACCAGCATTGCCGCGAGGTTCTGCCTGAGCTACGCAAGGTGGGCGAGACGCATCTGGCCGCTTGCCACAAGGCGGAAGCCGTGATGGCGTTGCCGCAATTGCCCGTGGAAGGTTAGCGTCCGCGGCAGGATTGGCGTAGGCTTGAGACAAGACAAGGCCGGGGAGTTACGCATGTTCAGGAAACTATCGATCGTCGCATTCGCCGCCGCACTTGCCGCTGCTCCGTTGCCGGTGCTGGCTCAGAGCAAGAAGGACAGCGTCGTCATGGCGATGGCGCTGGAACCGCCGGGGCTCGATCCCACCAACGCCGCCGCCGCCGCGATCGCCGAGGTCACGCTCTACAACATCTATGAGACCCTGACCAAGATCAACGAGGACGGCACCACCTCGCCCCTGCTGGCGGAGAGCTGGACTGCATCGCCCGATCTGAAGACCTATACGTTCAAGCTGCGCAAGGGCGTCAAGTTCCACAACGGCGAGCCGTTTGACTCCGCAGCCGTGAAGTTCTCGTTCGAGCGCAACGCGGTCCCCACCAGCACCAACAAGGACAAGAGCCTGTTCCAGAGCTTCGAGAAGGTCGATGCGCCCGACGCCGACACGGTCGTGATCAGCCTGAAAAATTCCGAGCCGAACCTGCCGTTCCTGCTGGGGCAGGCGAGCGG
>NZ_JADPJF010000148.1:581060-587558 GCF_023073295.1 Bradyrhizobium sp. 23
ACCGGGCCCTATCAGCTGGGCGCCTGGGCCAAGGGCTCCTCGATGACCCTGACCAAATGGGCTGACTATCGCAACGCCGCCGCGATCAAGCTCGCGAAGGTGACGATCCGCTTCATCTCCGATCCGTCCGCACAGACGGCGGCGCTGCTGTCGGGCGACGTCGACGCGTTTCCCCGGGTGTCGGCCCAGCGCACCATCGCGCAGTTCAAGGCGGATCCGCGCTTCAACGTTATGGTCGGCGGCTCCAGGGCCAAGACCATCGTCGGTATCAACCATCGCAAAAAGCCGCTCGACGATGTTCGCGTGCGCCGTGCCATCCTCGCCGCGATCGATCGCAAGGCGATGATCGACGGTGCGGTCGACGGTTTCGGCACGCCGATCGGAAGCTTCTACGTGCCGGGCGCGCTCGGCTATGTCGACACGACAGGCATCAACCCCTACGATCCCGAGAAGGCCAAGAAGCTGCTAGCCGAAGCCGGCGTTACCACCCCGCTCGAGCTGTCGTTGAAGCTGCCGCCGCCGTCCTATGCGCGCCAGGGCGGCGAGGTCCTCGCGGCCCAGCTTGCCAAGGTCGGCATCATCGCCAAGATCGAGAACGTCGAATGGGCGCAATGGCTGTCGCAGGTGTTCGCCGGCAATGGTCCGCATAATTTCGACCTCACCATCGTCAGCCATGTCGAGCCGTTCGATCTCGTCAAGATCACCGAGCCGGACTACTATCTCGGCTACAACAACGACGCCTTCAACGCGCTCTACAAGCAGATCGTGTCGACGCCGGATGAAGCCGCCCGTGCCAAGCTTCTCGGCGACGCCCAGCGCATGCTGGCCACCGATGCAGTCTCGGGCTATTTGTACCAGCCGCAGCTGATCACCATCACCAACAAGAAGCTGAAGGGCGTCTGGAAGGACGTACCCCAATACGAGAACGATTTCTCGACATGGGCGTGGGAGTAGGGCGCGCATGTCGATTGCGCGATGTCGGTGACGATCTCTCCCAACGGAAGAGATCGTCACGAGACCGGTCCAAACAAAAAACCTGAAGAACAACCCCATGCACAGTAGCCGAGGGTAGTGATTTCAATGACTTGCGCGCGACGCGATTGATGAGTTGCGCGTCGCGCGATGCCGTTGACGCGTCGGGCAAAACACTGGCATGATGGCATCATCGAAGAAGGCCGCGCCCGCTTGGTTTGATTGGGTCGCTCGATTGCTCCCCCGACTTTGAACGTTCGGAACCCTCATGCGTTAGCTCGGCGCAGGATGGCCGCAGGCCGTGCGATCCGGCGCGAGGGTATGCGGAGTTCGGTTCTTGCTCAAACTATACAGGTGGCCATCCGACGACTGGCAGAAGATCGGCGCGGAGATGCCCTCCGAGATCATCTGGGCTGATCTATTGGACGCAACCGCGGAGGAAAAGCAGTTCGTCGAACGATTGCTCGGGATACGCGTTCCGTCCGAGGATTCGCTCAGCGAGATCGAAGCGTCGAGCCGCCTGATCCTCGACAACGGCACGCTCTATCTCAGCTCGCCGGCGGTCCGGCTCAACGAGAACAACGAGGCCGAGATCACGCCGGTGGGATTCGTCATCGGACCGCACGTGCTGGTGACGGTGCGTTTCGCGCAGCTGCCGATCTTCGAGGACATCGGCAAGCGCATCGGTTCCGATGACAGCCTGGAGAACGGCATGTGCGTGTTCACCAGCCTGATCGAGGCCATGGTCGACCGCGGCGCCGATGTCCTTGAGCATCTCGGCGCGAAGGTCGACAGGCTCTCGCGGGACGTCTTCAAGGGCGGGCTCGTTCGCAGCAAGCGGCCGGTCCGCTCCAGCCGGCGGATGCGCGAGGCGCTGGAAAACATCGGCGAGTTGGCGGATCGGCTGGCCAAGGCGCGCGATGTCCTGCTTGGCGTTGGCCGCATCGCTTCATTCGCCGGCGATGTCGGGGGTGAATGGATCACCGCCGCGTCGAAGAAGCGGCTCGAAGCCGTCTCCAAGGATGTCGCTTCGCTCGGCGATTACGAGACGCGATTGTCGGACAAGATCCAGCTTCTGCTCGATGCCGTGCTCGGCTTCATCAACATCCAGCAGAACGAGCTGTTCAAGATCTTGACGATCGTCTCGGTCGTCGGCGTGCCGCCCACGATTCTGGTCGGCATCTGGGGCATGAACTTCAAGCACATGCCGGAGCTGGACTGGACCTTCGGCTATCCGCTGGCGTGGCTCGCCATCATTGCCAGCGCCGTGCTGCCGCTGATCTGGTTCAAGCGGCGCGGCTGGTTCGAATGAAGCCGCGGCGCACCGTTCGAAATCGATGCGCCGCTTCTTGTGTCAGGCGACTTCGGCGGCGAATTTGCCGATCCAGTCGCGGGCAAGCGTCAAATCGGCCTGCGATAATTGATGGCCCGCCGGCAGGACCTTGTGACCGACCTGCGCGCCCGCTTCGGAAAGCAGTGATGCGAGCCGGGCCGAATTGCTCGCCGGCACGATCGGATCAGCCTGCCCGGACAACAGCAGGATCGGCTTGCCTGCGAGGTTGACCTTGGGCGGATCCGACAGCGGCACCATGGCGCGGAGCAGGATCGCACCAGCAAGCGCGTCCGGCTTCAGCAACAACAGCGCGGCTGCGATGTTGGCGCCGTTGGAGAAGCCGACCGCGACCGGCGCGGCGAGGCCATATCGCTGCCGCGCTTCCGCAACGAAGTCGCCGAGCTCAAGGGCGCGGCGGCGCACGTCGTCCTCGTCGAACACGCCCTCAGTGAGGCGGCGAAAGAAGCGCGGCATGCCGTGTTCGAGCACGCGGCCGCGCGGCGATAGCAGGGCCGAGCCGGGCGAGATCATCTTGCCGAGCCCGAGCAGGTCGTTCTCGTCGCCGCCGGTGCCGTGCAGCAGCAGGAGAGGAGGAGAGCCCGCGTCACGCGCGGGCTCGAAACGATGGATGAATGAACTCTCGGTCACGACACCCTCTCTTCCAGGTTCGGCAACACGCCCTCGATCTGCTTGCGCTGTGCTTCGAGGAAGCTCGGCAGCTTCAGGTCGTGTCCCAGCGTTGCCACGGGCTCGTCGACGGCGAAGCCTGGGATGTCGGTCGCGATCTCGAACAGCACGCCGCCGGGCTCGCGGAAGTAGATCGAGCGGAAGTAGTTGCGGTCGCGCTGTTCGGTCGGGTGCAGGCCGTGATTGCTCACGAGCCTTTGCGCCATCTTGCCCTGCTCGGCGTCATCGGCCGCGCGGAAGGCGATGTGATGCACGGAGCCGCCACCTTGGTGTCCGCGCAGGAAGCCCTTGGCTTCGTAGATGTCGACGACGCTGCCTTCGGCATCGCCCGGTGCCTTGAAGCGGATCACCGAGCCTTCGCGCGCCGTCTCCTTGAAGCCGAACACGTCGGTGAGGACGGCAGCCGTTTTTGCCGCGCTGTCGAGCAGCAAGGTCACGCCATGGAAGCCGCGGATCGCATGCTCGGCCGGCACCTCGCCATTGCTCCAGCCGGGCTCGCTCTCGGCGCCGGGGATACCGACGAGCGCGAGCGCCATGCCATCAGGGTCTGTGAACGGCAGCACGGACTCGCCAAAACGCTTCTCCAGCACCTCATAAGCGATGCCCTTCTCGACGAAGCGTTGCGTCCAATAGCCGAGCGAGCTTTGCGGCACGCGGAAGGCGGTCTGGTGCGTCTCACCGACGCCGCGGCGCCCGGCCGGCACGCCGGCCCAAGGAAAGAACGTCAGGATGGTGCCGGGGCGGCCGGTCTCGTCGCCATAATAGAAGTGATAGGTGCCGGGATCGTCGAAATTGACCGTCTTCTTGACGAAGCGCAGACCGAGATCACGGGTGTAAAAGCCGAAATTCCTGATGGGGTCGCCCGCGATCGCGGTCACATGGTGCAGTCCAGACATTGTCGGTCCTCCAAAGCTCGGGGAGCGGTCTTGCTCTGCAGGGAAATATCGTTCCGCTTTGGATTGGAGACAATCCATGCAAATATGACGGCTATGTCTACGATTTGGAAACAATCGCCGGCGCCAGCCCGTGGATAAGGTCGCCAGCCTGCGAGCCTTCGTAAAGGTGGTCGAAAGCGGCAGTTTTGCCGAGGCGGGCCGGCAGTTGCGGCTGTCACGCTCGGCGATCAGCAAATACATCGCTGACCTCGAAGAAAGCCTCGGCGTGCAGCTCCTGAACCGGACCACGCGCCATGCGAGCCCGACCGAGAACGGCCAGCGCTATTTCGAGCGCGCGGTCGTGATCCTGTCGGAGATCGAGGCGGCCGACCAGGCCGTGGCGCAAGCGCAATCGGCGCCGCGCGGCCTGTTGCGCGTCAACGCGCCGATGTCGTTCGGCACCCTGCGGCTCGGGCCGGTGCTTGCCGATTTCATGGCGCGATATCCGGAGCTGCAGCTCCAGCTCGTGCTCAGCGACGACCTGCTCGATCCCGTGCAGGACGGTTTTGACGTGACCTTGCGCATCGCGGAATTGGAATCGTCGAGTTTGATCGCGCGAAAGATCATCCCGGTGGCGCGCATGATCTGCGCTTCGCCCGATTATCTGGCGCGTCACGGCACCCCAAAACATCCGCAGGATCTGCGCGAACATGTCTCGCTGACCTACGGCTTCCTGCTCACTGGCAATCAGTGGAAGCTCACGGGAGCGGGCGGCGACCACTGGATCCAGCCGGCCTGGTCGCTCTGCGTCAACAATGCCGAGGTGCTGCGCGATGTCGCGATCAAGGGCAGGGGGCTCGCGCTGCTCCCGGAGTTCATCGCCGCCGACGCCTTGAGGACAGGCGAGCTGCGGACGGTGCTGGACAAGTATTCTGCGCCGCCGCTTGCGCTCTATGCGGTGTATCCGCCGACCCGACATCTGTCGGTGAAAGTGCGGCTGTTCATTGATTTCCTGGTCGAGCGCTTTGGCCGGGAGGGCGAGGCGTCAACCCGATCAAAATGATCCGCGCGGAAGGGCTGAGCCGAGATATGTCGGCTCCGCGCGGCTCGCTGCTCTATTTTTTGGTATCGAGGAATTGGCGTAACGCCTTCACGGTCACCGCCGGTTGCTCTTCCATCAGCCAATGACCGGCGTCCGGAATGACCAATTCGGTGACGTCAGTCGCGGCGTTTCGCATCACGACGGCCTCTGTCGCACCGAAGGATTTTTCGCCCCCGACAGCCAGCACGGGAATGGTCAACTTGGTCGCGATCGCCTTCTTGTTGTCCTCGGCGTCGGTTCGGATCGACCTGAACTGGGCGAACGCAGCACGCATGGCGCCCGGCCGCGCATAGAGCGCTGCGTAATGACGGCGTGTTGCGTCCGCGATCCTGGAAGGCGTCCCCGCGAAGTCATTCCAGAAGCGGTCGAGGTAGATGGGCTCGCGGCCCTTGACCAGCCGCTCCATGTCCGGGCCTCCGAGATCAAAATGCCAAAGCTGCGGGCTGCGAACCACCTCGTCCCATGGCGGCACCCCAGGCACCGGGGCATCCATCACGATCAGCTTCTCGGCCAGGTCGCGATAACGGGCCGCGTAGGCATAGGCCACCATGGTTCCGATGTCGTGGCCGACGACGACGGCCTTTTCGATGCCGAGCGCTGCGAGAACGGCCCGCATGTCGGCAGCCTGGGTCCATTTGTCGTAGCCATTGTCGGGCTTGCTCGAGAGGCCCATACCGCGAAGATCGGGCACGACAACGGTGTGGTCGCGCGCGATATCAGCGGCGAGCTTGACCCACATGTCGCCGGTATCACCAAAACCGTGGATCAGGATCACGACAGGCCCCTGACCGCCGACGCGAACATGAATCTGCGTGCCGTTGGCCGCGATGGTTTTGGTCTTGAAGCCGGACGGAAACTGTTCGACCTCGGCGCGCGCGGCAGGGGCGAGCAGCATGAGAAGAATGGCGAGACATCTTGCGCGCACCGGCGCCTCCGATCATCTTGTATTTCAGTCCAGTGACCGAACGCTGTTAGGCCGGCCGGAGCAGATCGTCCAGCGCGCTCATCGAGGCCTCTCGAAGCGCGGCGAGTTCGCGGGCGGCTCTCTCGCATTCGGGCCGGGACATCGTGACTGCCGCCAGCTCGACCTCACGGCAGAATTCGAAAAGGCGGACGAGGCCGAGCGCACTCGCGCCGCTGCCGAGCTGGTGCGCGCAGCGCGCGAGCTGCGCGGGATCGTCAGTCGCCGCAGCCTTGGCAATCTCCTCGACCAGCTTTTCGCTCGTCAGTTCCAGCAGGTCGTGGAGTTTTGCGATCTGCGCCGCGCCCAGCAGCTCCTTCTGGTCATCAAGGAAATGCCGGTCGATCAATGCGCCTGCGGCGAGTTGCGGCGCGGCCGGCTGGTTCTGGGCATCGTCCTCGATCGCCTCGCGCAGCGCATTGATCAGGATCGGCTTGCTGACGATCCTGGCAATGCCTGCCCCCGCGAGCCGCTCGCGGGCGCGGCCCGACATGTCCGCGGTTACCGCGATGATGCGCGGCATGGTCGGCAGACCGAGCTTGCGGATCCGCGATGCCGCCTCGACGCC
>NZ_JADPJF010000148.1:587632-588122 GCF_023073295.1 Bradyrhizobium sp. 23
GTCCATGTCGGGCATGTGCAGATCCATCAGGATGATGTCGAACGCCTGATCGCGGGGGAGCGCGACGGCCGACGCGCCGTTCGTGGCGATGGTGGCGTGGTGGCCGAGCCTCTTCAACATCGCTTCACCGACCTCGCAATTGACGGGGTCGTCGTCGACCAGCAGCACGCGAAGCTGCCGCGATGGCGGCTGAACCGCGCCTTGCGCGATGTCGGTGGTGACGAGGCCAAGCGGTACCTCAAGCATGAAGGAGCTGCCCGTACCCGGCGTGCTCGCCACCGTCAGCTCGCCGCGCATCAGGCGGGTGAGGCGCCGCGCGATCGCCAGTCCAAGGCCGGTGCCGCCGAACCGCCGCGCGATACTGTCGTCAGCCTGGACGAAATCCTCGAAAATCCGCTCGTGCATGTCGGGCGCGATGCCGATGCCGGTATCGCGCACGGTGATGCGCAGCAGGACATGATCGTCATGTCTCTCGGCGGCCGCGCTCAAG
>NZ_JADPJF010000148.1:588190-605984 GCF_023073295.1 Bradyrhizobium sp. 23
CGATGCCGCCGCGCGGGGTGAACTTGATCGCGTTGCCGATCAGATTGAGCAGGATGCGATTGAGCCGCACCGGATCGCCGTGCATGGAGGTATTGACCGTCGCATCGCAGGCGAGATCGAAAGTCAGGCCCTTGTCAGAGGCCTGCGGACGCATCAGATCGGCGGCCGTCTCGATGAGCTGGTCGAGGCGGAAATCGCGGGTCTCCAGAGTCTCGGCGCTGGCCTCCAGGCGCGCATATTCGAGGATGCCGTCGACCAGCGCGATCAGCGTTTCGCCCGACGCGGCCGCGGTCGTGAGGTGGCGCCGCTGCGCTTCGCCGAGACTGCCGTCGTCGAGCAGTTGCAGCACGCCCATGACGCCGTTCAGCGGCGTGCGCAGCTCGTGGCTGACGACCGCGAGAAAGCGCGATTTGGTCTCGTTGGCCGCAACCGCCGCGCTGCGCGCACGCTCGGCGGCATCGTGCTCGGCAAGGGCCTGGTCGCGGGTCTTTTCCAGTTCGGAGGTGCGCTCGATCACCTTGCGCTCGAGCGTCGCATAGGATTCGCGCAAGTGAGCGGCCATCCGGTTGAATTGATCGCCGAGCGCCTCCAGCTCGTCGCCGGTCTTGATCGCGAGCCGCAGGCTGAGGTCGCCGCTGCCGATCCGCCGCGCGCCCTGCGTCAGGATCTGGATCGGCACGGTCATGCGCCGGCTCAGAAAGAGAGAGACCAGCACCGCACATGCCAGCAGGATGACCAGGAGAAAAGTCGAGCGCCCGATCGACGCATAGATCGGCGCATAGGCCTCGGTGAGCGGCAGCTCGACGAACACCAGCCAGCCCAACGAGGGGACCGTCGCATAGGTCGACAGCACGCGTTGACCGGACAGATCCTCCTTGACCAGGCCGCCGGAGGGCGGCCCGATGCCATCGAGCGCGGCTCGGACGTCGGGATGGCCGGAGAGATCGCTGCGGCGCAGCGCCCGCCACAAATCGGGATGCGCGATCAGGATACCCATGCGATCGACCACATAGGCCTTGCCGGTGTTGCCGACCCTGATTCCGGCGACGAGGTCCCAGATGAAGCGAAGATTGACCTCGGCGACAATCACATCCGGCGCCAGGCCCGTTCCGCGCGTGGCGAGTGTCATGAACGGCTCGGTGTCGCCGAGGAAGTAGACCGGCCCGTAATATGCGCGGCTTTCGTTGGCGCCGCGGAAGGCCTGCGAGGCGGAGAGGTCGGTCTTGCTGCCGATCCTGTCCGCGACACGGCGCGACACGCGCACCTGCTCGCGGCCTTGGGCGTCGAGCTCGGCGATGTCCGCAATCGCAGGCGAGAGGCGCAGGAGGCGGATGGCGTTCAGGCGCTGGTCCTCGTTCGTGGACAGCTCCGGGGGCAGGCGCGAGAGCCATCTGATCTGGTTTTCGATCTGGCCAATGAACTGGCCGATCTGGACGGCGGCGCTTGCTGCCTGCTCGCGCTGGGTCGCCGCCAGGAGTTGCTTCTGCTCGCGATAGGAGAACCAGACGTCGAAGCCGGTGTTGATGGCGAGCGCGGCAAAAGCGAGCGCGACGATCGAGTAGAGGTATTTGCGGAACAGCCGGCCGGGAGGTGGCCGCAAATCTCCCTGATCGATCGTCTCGTTCACTCGCGAATCTCGTCGGCGCGCGCGAGCAGTGTGAATGGTATCGTCAAATCCAGCGTGCGAGCGACCGTGCGGTTGATCAGGAGCTCGTATTTTCGCGGCGATTGCACCGGCAGATCTCCGGCCTTGGTGCCGCGCAGGATGAGATCGACATAGTCGGCCGAGCGCACTTCGAGCGTCGGCCCGTAGCTCATCAGCCCGCCCGCATCCATGAAATAATAGAACGGGTAAATCGCAGGGACGCGATATTTGGCCGCCGCCGCCACCGCCGCCTGCCGGTGGACCACCAGGAAGCTGTCGACCAGCGCAATCATTGCCGCCTTGGGGGAGCGGAAAAGGGCCTGACGGCTTCGTCGATCTCCGTTGGCGCGCTGACGGGGGCGGGGATCACGGACACGCCGGCCAGTGCTGCCTCTTGCTCGATGGAATCGAGGAAGGAACGGCCGCCGCGAGGAGTGGTCGCCGGGTTGTACAGGATACCGACGCGCGCAAGATCCGGCACGGCCTCCCGGATGAGCTGAAGCCATTTGCCGCCCATCTCGGCGCTGCTGTTGGTGAAGCCGGTCACGTTGCCGCCGGGATGGGCGAGGCTTTCGACGAAGCCATTGCCGACGGGATCGTTGGCCGTCGCGAATACGATCGGAATGGTTTTGGTGGCTTCCAGGACTGCTGCGGTTTCTATCGTCGAGCCGGTCAGGATCACATCCGGCTTGAGCGCCAGCAATTCCTGAACCGCGGTCTTCAGTCTATCCGGCGCGCCGAAGGTCGAACGGAGCTCAAGGCGGAAATTGACGCCTTCGACCCAGCCTCGCTGCCTCAAGCCCACGATGAGGCCACCCAGGCGGGAGGTCGGGCTGTCGATCATGCTCCTTCTGGTCAGTTCGTCGTCGAGCGGCAATGCCGTCAGCGATCCCACGACCCGTACGCGATCAGATGTTGCGCCGAGCGCCAGCCACCCCGCGGCGGTCGTGCTGGCAAGGCGAATGAACCCGCGGCGATCGACCGCGAGAGCGGAAGGCCGTTCGGTCATGACATTCTTTGCATGGTGGCTAGCCCCAGGCGCATGCTTAGCGCGAACGGCCGGCATCCACAATTGACGAAAAAATGCGTTTGTGACTGCTCATTCGCAGCGTTTGGCAGTCCGATACCGTATTCCTACGTCGGCAGTCGCTCGCAACACAGAAGATGGATCTCCGGCGTGGCCTGATTAACGCTGCAGCGTGAATTCCTCTGCCCCCCGCCGCTGCTCCCACTTCGCCTGTTCCAGCTCGGGCCGGTCGCATTCGACTTCCGGATAGCCGATACAGAGATAGGCGATGAATTTCCAGGTGTCGGGCACGTCGAGAATGGCGTGGATGCGATCCGGATGGAGGATCGATACCCAGCCAAGCCCGATGCCCTCGGCGCGCGCGGCCAGCCACATCGCGGTGATCGCCGCAACCACGGAATATTCCGTCGTCTCCGGCATCGTCGCGCGGCCGAGGCCGTGACCGGTGTCGCTGGCCTTGTCCGCGAACACGGCGAGGTGGCCGGGGGCCTGTTCGAGACCCGACAGTTTCAGCGTTGCATAGCGTGCTGCGCGCTCACCGGCATAGGAATTCAGCGCGTCCGCGTTGCACGCTTTGAAGTCGTCGATCACGGCGCGACGCCGTGCGGCGTCATCGACGATGACGAAGCGCCAGGGCTGGCTGAGGCCGACCGAGGGCGAGAGACAGGCCGTCTCGATCAGGCGATCGATGGCGCCGTCCGGCAACGGATCGGCGCGAAAGCGGCGCACGTCGCGGCGCCACACGAACAGCTCGCGCAAGTGCTGGCGAAAGGTGTCGTCGAACTCGACCATCACGTCAGCCTCCGATCTGGACAGCTGCGGCAACCAGCAGGATCAGGATCTCGCCGGTCTGCTCGAACGCGCCAAGGATGTCGCCGGTCTGCCCGCCGATCTGGCGGATGGCAAGTCGCGCCAGCATCAGGCCGGAGAGGGCGAGCAGGATCAGGCTCACCAGCGCCTTGCCCGGCCCAAGCGCGAGCACGAGCGCGAGGATTCCAACAGCGAATGCGATCGCAACGCTTCGACTCGGCGGTGATCCGGCGCTCGCCGACAGGCCGTCAGGTCGCGCAGGCGCGACCTGCGACATGAAGGCCGGCAAGCCCGCGCGGGCCGCAGTGTGCGCAGCGCACAGTGCGAGCGCGACGGCCCACGGATTGGCGATCGTCGCGAGCGCGCTCCAGCGCAGGCCGAACGACAGGATCAGCGCGCAGACGCCATAGGTGCCGATCCGGCTGTCGCGCATGATCTCGAGCTTGCGCTCGCGGGTGCGGCCGCCGCCGAGCCCGTCGGCGGTATCGGCAAGGCCGTCCTCGTGCAGCGCGCCGGTGACGAGGGCGGTCGCGGCCAGCGCGAGCAGGGCGGCAAGGTTCGGCGACAGACCCAACAGGCTCGCGACCTTGTAGACCAAGGCGCCGGCAAGGCCGACCAGCAGTCCCGCGACTGGAAGAGCCCAGGTCGCGCGTGCGACGGCGCCGTCAGCTGCGGGCTTCGACAATGCGACGGGGAGGATTGTCACTAACGATGCCGCCATCCTGAGATCGGCGATGACGTCTCGCAAAAATTGGTCGCGCGGCATCATTTCAGTTTCATCGGCAGGCCGGCGACGACGAACTCGGCCTCGTCCGCAACGGCGGCGATGGCCTGGTTCATGAAGCCGGCGGCGTCGCGGAAGCTCCGCGCCAGCGCATTGTCGGGGACGATGCCGAGGCCGACTTCGTTGGTGACGAAGACGACGGGGCTCTTCTGGCCGCGCAGGAAGAGGGCGAGCTTCATGACTTCGTGATCCCAGTTGCGCTGCGCAAGCATCATGTTGGAGAGCCACAGGGTCAGGCAGTCCACCAGTCTAGGCCCGCCGCCATCGGTCTCGATCAGCGCCTGCAGAAGATCGAGCGGTACCTCCCGCTCGATCCAATCGGTTGAGCGGCGTCTGCGATGCTTTTCGATGCGTGCTTCCATTTCCGCATCGAGCGCCTCGGCCGTCGCGATATAGACGGGGCGGCCCGGAAAGCTGCGTGCGCGTTTTTCCGCATGGGCGCTCTTGCCCGATCGCGCTCCGCCCGTGATCAAGATGACGGCCATAAAAATCTCCTGTCGGCCAGCACTAATCACCAAACGAGGCCAAAAACAAAGCCGAAATCCGCCAATCGGGGGCTTGCGCTCCGGCCGTCGTTTGCGCAACAGGGGCGGGACAGGAGGCGGGTGTGGGTTTTGCGGGTGCGATGGCGGTGGCGATGGTGGTGGATGCCCTGTTGGGCTGGCCGTCGTGGTTGTTCGCGCGGATCGGCCATCCCGTCACCTGGCTGGGCGGGCTGATCTCTGCCATCGACACCTCGTGGAATCGACCGTCCGATCCGCCGGCATTTCGCCGCGCCGCGGGTCTTGCCGGAGCACTCGTCGTGATCGCGCTCGCTGTCGCGCTCGGCTGGGTGCTGCAGTCTCTGCTTCCCTTGGGATTGATCCAGCTCGTGCTGGTCGGGGTTCTGGCCTGGCCGCTGATCGCCTTGCGCTCGTTGCACGACCACGTTGTTGCCGTCGCAAATCCCACGCGGGCCGGTGATATCGCCGCCGCACGCGAGGCGGTCTCGCGCATCGTCGGCCGCGATCCCGCCGCGCTTGACGAGGCCGGGATCGCGCGCGCTGCGATCGAGAGCCTCGCCGAGAATGCGTCCGACGGCATCGTCGCACCGGTGTTCTGGGGCGCGCTGTTCGGTCTGCCCGGCATTTTGGGCTACAAGGCGATCAACACGCTGGACTCCATGATCGGCCATCGCTCTGAACGCCACGAAGCCTTCGGCTGGGCCGCGGCGCGCATCGACGATGTCGCCAATTTCATTCCGGCGCGGCTGACCGGACTTCTGTTCGTGCTGCTGGCGCCACGGCGATCAGAGGCGCTGTCGTGCATGACGCGGGATGCACGCCGTCACCGTTCGCCCAATGCCGGCTGGCCGGAAGCGGCCATGGCGGGCGCGCTTAGTGTGCGGCTCAGCGGTCCGCGGATCTATCACGGCAGCATCACGAACGAGCCATGGCTGAATGAAGCTGCGCGCGATCCGCTTGCCGCCGACATCGATCGAGGCTTGACGGTTTACCGCCGCACCATGCTGCTGCTCGCCGGCATCCTTGCGATCTTGGCCTTCGCGTGAAAGAACAGCGCATGCGCGAGCACGGTGGAAATCTCGATCAGGCCCAACAGCGCTTCGGCGGTCGCGCGGAGGACTGGATCGATCTGTCGACCGGTATCAACCGCCTGCCTTATCCCGTGGGCGAGGTGAGTTCGCGCGCGTGGAGCGCGTTGCCGTCGCGCGCCGAGATCGAGGCGCTGCATCAAGCGGCGCGGCACGCTTACCGCACGAGCGCGGCGGTTGTCGCGCTCGGCGGCGCACAGGCGGCGATTCAACTGCTGCCGCAACTTGCGCCACCCGGCCGCGCGCGCATCCTCGCCCCGACCTACAACGAATATGCCGGGGTCCTCTCGGCCGCGGGCTGGGAGGTCCAGGAGGTCGGGGACTTCGACGCATTGGCGGGCGCGGACCTCGCCATAGTCGTCAATCCCAACAATCCCGACGGCCGATGCCACCCACCAAGGGATTTGCTGACGCTGCTGCCGCGCGTCGGTCGTCTCGTCGTCGACGAGAGTTTCGCCGATGTAGCCCCGCAGCTATCGCTTGCATCCGGGGACCGGCCGGGGCTGCTGATCCTGCGCTCCTTCGGAAAGTTCTATGGCCTTGCCGGCCTGCGGCTAGGCTTCGCGCTCGGCAATTCGTCCGACATCGCCAGGGTCGCGGCGATATCGGGACCTTGGCCGGTCTCGGGAGCGGCGATCGCGATCGGCTGTCGCGCTCTGCGTGACGATGCCTGGGCCGAGGCCACGTCCGCGCGGCTCGCGCGAGACTGCGTTCGCCTCGACGGCATGGTGCAGTCGCAAGGCTGGACGCTCGTCGGCGGGACGCAGCTGTTTCGTCTCTACGAGACGCCTGACGCGCCTGCCGCGCAGGAGAAGCTGGCGCGTCGCCATATCTGGTCTCGCGTGTTCGCGCGAGAGCCGACATGGCTGCGCCTCGGGCTTCCGGGCAGCGAATCCGAATGGACCCGCCTGGCCGAGACTCTAGCGCGCTAGGGCGAGCAGGCCGTCGACATCGAGATGGGCTTCGATGTGATCGGCGAGCGCATCGAGCGCGCTCTCGACCCTTGCGTGATAGGGCTCGTCGCCGGCGGGAATGTCGAGCTTCGCCAAAAAGGCCTTGCGGAAATCATCCGACGTGAACAGGCCGTGCAGATAGCTGCCCTGCACGCGTCCGTTGCGCGAGATCGCGCCTTCCGGTTCGCCATTCAGCCTTGCGAATGGCCGCGCGCGATCCGGCCCATCAGTGCGGCCGATGTGGATTTCATAAGCCTCGATCGGCTGATTGGTGGCGGCATGCAGCGCTGCGACGCGTGTCAACGTCTTCTCCGAGCTCATCACCGTTTCCACATCCAGAAGTCCGAGACCCGGTGTGTCGCCGGCGGGGCCCTCGATCCCCTCGGGATCAGCGACGCTGCGTCCGAGCATCTGATAGCCGCCGCAGAGGCCGAGCACATGGCCGCCTCTGCGGTACTGCGCCAGGAGATCGATGTCCCAGCCCTGCGCGCGCAGAAAGGCGAGGTCGCCGCGGGTGGATTTCGAGCCGGGAATGATGACGAGGCGCACGTCGCCGGGAATGGCCTCGCCCGGCCGCACCATCACGAGATCGACGCCGGGCTCGAGCTTGAGCGGATCGAGATCGTCGAAATTGGCGATTCGCGACAGCGCGAGACAGGCGATCTTGCATTGACCCGGTTTGCGCGCATCGCTCAGGCCCAGCGCATCCTCGGCCGGCAGCTCGCCGGCGCGCGCGAACCAGGGCAGCACGCCGAGGCCGCGCCATGCGGTCTTTTCTTCGATCAGTCTGTAGCCGTCATCGAACAATGTGGGATCGCCGCGGAACTTGTTGATGACAAATCCCTGGATCATCGCGGCATCGTCCGGGTCGATCACCGTCTTGATGCCGACGAGTTGCGCGATGACCCCGCCGCGGTCGATGTCGCCAACCAGCACGACCGGCACATCGGCCTTGCGCGCAAAACCCATATTGGCGATGTCGGCCTTGCGCAGGTTCACTTCGGCCGGGCTGCCGGCACCCTCCACCAGAACGAGATCGGCGCGCGCCTTCAGCCGCTCGAAGCTCTCCAGCACGGCGCCCATCAATGACGGTTTCATCGCCGCATATTCACGCGCACGCGCGGTCGCGATGCGTTTTCCTTGCACGATCACCTGCGCGCCGACATCGGTCTCGGGCTTGAGCAGCACCGGGTTCATGTCGGTGTGCGGCTCGACGCCGGCGGCGAGCGCCTGGAGTGCCTGGGCGCGGCCGATCTCGCCGCCGTCAACGGTGACGGCTGCATTGTTCGACATGTTCTGCGGCTTGAACGGGACCACGCGCAGGCCGCGTCGCACAAAGGCGCGTGCGAGGCCGGCAACGATGAGCGACTTGCCCACGTCCGAGCCGGCTCCCTGGATCATCAATGCGCGCGCCATCGCGAGTTTCTTAGAACTCGACGCCGGCTTGCGCCTTGATGCCCGAGCGGAAGGGATGCTTGACCAGCGTCATCTCGGTGACGAGATCGGCGATCTCGATCAGCTCGTCCTTGGCGTTGCGGCCGGTGAGCACGACATGCGTCATCGGCGGCTTCTGCGTCGTGAGGAATTCGACGACCTCCGCGATGTCAAGATAGTCGTAGCGCAGCGCGATGTTGATCTCGTCGAGCACGACCATGCGGAGATTCTGGTCGAGGATCAGCTCCTTGGCCTTCTCCCAGCCGGCGCGCGCGGCGGCGATGTCGCGGGCGCGGTCCTGCGTCTCCCAGGTAAAACCCTCGCCCATGGCGTGGAATTGGCATAGGTCGCCGAAATGGCCGGTCAGCATGCGGCGCTCACCGGTGTCCCAGGCGCCCTTGATGAACTGCACGACCGCGCAGGGGAAGCCATGGGCGACGCAGCGGACGATCATGCCGAAGGCCGAAGAGGACTTGCCCTTGCCGGCCCCGGTGTGGACGATGATCAGGCCCTTTTCGCCGCTCTTGGTCGCCATGATCTTGTCGCGGGCGACCTTCTTCTTCGCCATTTTCGAGGCGTGGCGGGCGTCGGTTTCGTCGGCCGTCTGGGTATCCGGTTCGGGCGTCATCGGACGGGGTCCTTCGGCTTGACAAGAGGCGGTCGGGGGCAAATGGTGGCCCGGCGTTGGTTCCTGTCCTACGACAGGCGAAGAGGGAATGCGATAGGGTCCGAATCGGCAAGATTTGGTTCCAAAATGCAGCCGCCCCCGCGACCGTGACCGGAGAGATGCCCGAAGCCACTGATCCCCTGGGGATCGGGAAGGCGGGGATCGAAGGGGAAACCCTGCTCCGCAAGCCGGGAGACCTGCCAACGCGGACGATTTTGGACCGGCGGACGGGGTGTTCCGCGACGGGGAAACGGGCCTTCGCAAGAACGGTTCGTGGGCCTCATCGCTTCCCGCTGTTTATTCTGGAAGAAGCGATGACCGTCACACTTCATGTCTGCATTACCTGCCGCGCCGGCGAGACACTTGGCGAAGGCGAGACGACGCCCGGCAAGCGCCTGCATGGCGCGATCCTCGAGGCCGGCGTGCCCGACGGCGTCAGCGTGGTTCCCGTCGAATGCCTGTCTGCATGCAACCAGGGTTGCTCCGTCGCGCTCAGCGCGCCCGGCCGCTGGTCCTATGTCTATGGCCGTCTGTCGGATGCGAATGCGAGCGATGTGGTCGCGGGCGCCGCGGCCTATGCGGCCGCGCCCGACGGCCTCGTGCCCTGGCGCAGCCGCCCGGAGATATTCCGCAAGCAATCGCTTGCCCGCATTCCCCCCATTTCCCCCTTGGCCGTCGTGCCGGAGGCCGCCGAATGAATTCGCTCGCAAAAGTCCCGGTCACGGTCGTCACGGGCTTTCTCGGCTCCGGCAAGACCACGCTGATCCAGCATCTGCTTGCCAATGCCAATGGCAAGAAGCTCGCGGTGCTCGTCAACGAGTTCGGCAGCGAGGGCGTCGATGGCGAGATTCTGAAATCCTGCGCCGATGCGAATTGCCCGGAAGAGAACATCATCGAGCTCGCCAATGGCTGCATCTGCTGCACCGTCGCCGACGATTTTATTCCGACCATGGAGAAGCTGCTGTCGCGGGCCGTCAAGCCCGATCACATCCTGATCGAGACCTCGGGCCTGGCGCTGCCCAAGCCGTTGCTCAAGGCGTTCGATTGGCCGGAGATCCGTTCGCGCATCACGGTCGACGGCGTGATCGCGCTGGCCGACGCCGAAGCTGTCGCCGCCGGCCGTTTTGCGCCCGACCCTGACGCCGTCGAAGCGCAGCGCGCGGCGGACGGCAATCTCGACCATGAGACGCCGCTGTCCGAAGTGTTCGAAGACCAGATCGCCTGCGCCGACATCGTGCTGCTGACCAAGGCCGATCTTGCGGGCGCGGCAGGCCTCGAAGCAGCCAAGGCGGCGATCACCGCCGAGATGTCGCGCCGCGTGCCGATGCTGGCGATCACCGACGGCGCGATCGACGCGCGCCTCATCCTCGGCCTCGGTGCTGCCGCCGAGAACGATCTCGCCGCGCGTCCCTCGCATCACGACGGCGAAGAGGATCACGAGCACGACGATTTTGCGTCCGTCGTGATCGATCTTCCTGAGGTCACCGATATCGAAGCGCTGGTTGCATCCGTTCAGCGTCTGGCGCGCGAGCAGAATGTGCTGCGCGTCAAGGGTTACATCGCGGTGCAAGGCAAGCCGATGCGCCTCTTGCTGCAAGCGGTGGGCGAGCGCGTGCGCCACCAGTTCGACAAGCCCTGGGGCGCGGGCGCGAGGCAGTCAAAGCTGGTCGTGATCGGCGAGCACGGCGATATCGACGAGGCCGCGATCAAGGCGGGACTCGGTCTTTCAGGATCCGGTATCTGATGCACGTCGTCTTCCGCGAGAGCCGCGGTCTCGAGGAGACCGCGATACCAAGGGACATTGGCCAGGACCCGGCCGATCTCGTGGTGCTCTCGTATTCGGATTCCGATCTTGCCGCGTTCGCGGCCGGCTGGCGCCGTGGCCGCGACAGCCTGCCGTCGCTGCGGCTCGTCAATCTCGCAGAACTTCGTCATCCGCTCTCGGTCGACACCTATGTCGAACGCACGCTTGCGCACGCGCGCGGCATTCTCGTGCGTTTGATCGGCGGGGAATCCTATTGGCCGTATGGGCTCGCGGCCCTGCAGCAGCTGGCGAAGGAGCGCGGCATCGTGCTGGCCGTGCTGCCGGCCGACGGCCGCGACGATACGCGGCTGGACGCGTATTCGACCCTGCCGGTCTCGACGTTGCGGCGGCTCAAGGTGCTCTGCGACACCGGCGGCCCCGTCGCGGCGCAAGCCGCGATCGCGCAGCTTGCGCTGGCCTCCGGACTCTATGCGGGGCCAGTTATCGGCGAGATGACAGTGCCCGAGATGGGCTTTTACGACCCCGCGCGCGGCGTCGTCGCCGCGCCGACGTCGGGTGAGGGCAGGCCGCGCGCGCTCGTGACCTTCTATCGCTCCTATCTCACCGCTGCCGACACCGGCCCGGTCGATGCCCTGATCGCCGCATTGCGCGAGAAGGGATTCGACGTGTTTGGTGTGTTCGTCACCTCGCTGAAAGCCGCGGGGGTCGCGGATTGGTTGCGGGTGCATCTTGCGCAAAATCCTCCGGCCGCGATCGTCAATGCGACGGCGTTCTCGGCGATGGGCGACGACGGCACGACGCCGTTCGATGCCGCATCCTGCCCCGTGTTCCAGGTCGCGCTCTCCACGGCCCGCCGCGAGGACTGGGCGAGCTCGCTCCGCGGCCTGTCGCCCGGCGACCTCGCGATGCATGTGGTGCTGCCCGAGGTCGACGGCCGCCTGTTCGCGGGCGTGGTGAGCTTCAAGTCTGCCGCGATGCGCGATCCCGATTTGCAATTTTCGCATCTGGCACACAAGCCCGACGAGGAGCGCGTGAAGGCCGTGGCCGCGCGCGTTGCGGCCTGGCGGCGTCTTGCGGAGACGCCGGCCGCTGACAAGCGGATGGCACTCGTGCTCTCCAACTATCCGGGCCGTCCGCATCAGATCGCGCACGCGGTGGGTCTCGATGCGCTGGCGTCGGTCGAGGCCCTGGTGTCCGATCTCGCGGAGGCCGGCTTCGATCTCGATCCGGTCCATGCGCTCGGTGAGACGCTGCTCAAGCAGACCTTGAGCTGGAGCGTCGCCGATTACCGTGCTGCACTGTCGCGCCTTCCGCAAGTGTTGCAGGATGATCTCGCGCAAGCCTGGGGCGCGCTGGAGACCGATCCGGGTTGTCGCGACGGCGCGTTCCATTTCGCTGCGATTCAATGCGGCCGGTCGATCATCGCGGTTCAGCCGGAGCGTGGCGATGCGACCGCGCGCGATGCCGACTATCACGATCTCGCCCGCACGCCGCGCCATGCCTATGTCGCGTTCTATCTCTGGCTCCGCGAGCAGGGCTGTGATGCCGTCGTGCACATGGGCGCGCACGGCACGCTGGAATGGCTGCCCGGAAAATCCGTGGCGCTGTCGCAGGCGTGCTGGCCGGAAGCCCTGGTCGGCGATTTGCCCGTCATCTATCCCTTCATCGTCAACGATCCCGGCGAGGCCGCGCAGGCCAAGCGGCGCCTGGGTGCCGTCACGATCGGCCATCTGCCGCCGCAACTCGCCGCATCAGCGGTGCCGGACGGGCTGCGCAGGCTCGAACAGCTCCTCGACGAGTACTCGACGGCCGATGGCCTCGATCCCGCCCGCCGCCAGCGTCTGATCGCCGCGATCCGCGATGAGGCACGCGCGGCCGGCCTCGAAGACGATCTTGGCCTCGATGCAGCGGCCGCGCCGGCCGAAGCGATCCCGCGGATCGACCGTTTCGTTTGCGATCTCAAGGAAAGCCAGTTCGGCGACGGCCTGCACGTGTTCGGCCGCGGCGCCTGCGGCGACGCGGAACGCGACGCTTTGCGGGCCGCGCTTGCGGGCCGGCGCGTCGCGCCGGGGCCGTCAGGCTCACCCTATCGCGGCCGTCAGGACGTGCTGCCGACGGGTCGCAATCTCTTTGCCGTCGATCCACGCGCGGTGCCGACGCCGTCGGCGCACGTGCAAGGCATCAAGCTCGCCGAAGAACTGCTACGTCGTCATTTGCAGGATCATGGCGACTGGCCAAAGGGCCTTGTCGTCGATCTCTGGGGCTCGGCGACGATGCGCACCGCGGGCGAAGAGTTTGCCATGGCGCTGCATCTGGCTGGCCTCGCACCGCGCTGGGATCATGCTTCCGGCCGTGTGACCGGCTACGACATCATCGCGCCTGCGGAGCTTGGCCGGCCCCGCATCGACGTCACGCTGCGCGTCTCGGGCCTGTTCCGCGACGTCTTCTCAGGCCTTGCGCAATTGTTCGAGGCGGCAGCCGCGGCGCTGTCGGTCCGCGAGGACGAGGGCGACGAAAATCCATATCGCCATCGCACATCGCGCGTGTTCGCGCCGCGTCCCGGACAATACGGCGTGGGTCTCTCGGCAATCCCGGACGCCTTCACGCCCGAGACGCGCGAAGCCGCCGGCGAAGCGTGGCTCTCGGCATCGTCATGGGCGTTCTCGGCCGATGGCGAAATCAAGCTCGATCGTGCCGGTATCGAGAAGCGGATCGTATCGGCCGATGCTTTTGTTCACATGCAGGATTTGCCGGAAACCGATCTTCTGCTCGCGGCCGACTATGCCGCGCATGAGGCCGGCATTGCGGCTGCCGCGGCCCATCTCGGCGCGGCGGGACCATCGCTCTATCATCTCGATGCGACGCGCCCCGAGCAGCCGCATGCGCGTACGCTGACCGAGGAAATCTCCCGTGTCGTCCGCGCGCGCGCGGCCAACCCGGCCTGGATCGCGGGCATGATGCGCCACGGTTTTCGCGGGGCGGCCGAGATCACCGCGACGCTCGAGCACATGGCCGCCTTCGCGCATCTGGCCGGCGCCGTGCCGCCGCATCTGTTCGACCTCTACTACGATGCGACGCTCGGCCATGACGACGTCCACGCCTTCATGGCCCGCGAAAATCCGGCGGCACTCGCCGCGATGGAAACGTGTTTCACGCGCCTGCATGAAGCCTCGCTCTGGCGAACGCGCCGCAACTCGATTGCGGCTGCGCTGCGGGAGGCCTCATGAGTGCTTCCGTGGTCAAGGGCTGGTGTCCCGGCGCGCTGCGCCCGATGCAATCGGGCGACGGGCTGGTGGCCCGCGTGCGTCCGTTCGGCGGACGGCTCGACGCGGCGCAGATCTCCGGACTGGCTCATCTCGCCGAACGCCATGGCAATGGCCTGATCGACGTGACCAGCCGGGCCAATCTCCAGATCAGGGGCGTCAACGAGACCAGCCACAGGCTGCTGCTCGATGGCCTTTCCCAACTGGCGCTGCTCGACCCGGATGCGGAGACCGAATCCCGTCGCAACATTCTTGTGACGCCGTTCTGGCGTAGCGGGGACGAGACCCAATCGCTCGCCGCCGAGCTCGAGGAGGCGCTCGCCGACAGCCAGCTCGAACTTCCAACCAAGTTCGGCTTCGCCATCGACGACGGCACCTCACGCGTGCTTGCGGGCGATTCCGCCGACGTGCGGATCGAGCGCGATGGTTCCGGCGGACTGCTGGTACGGGCTGATGGCGACAAACTCGGCCGCTCGGTCCCACGTGGCGAGGCCGTGACCACCGCGCTCGCATTCGCCGGCTGGTTCGTGACCTCCGGCGGCGCGAGAGGCGGGCGAGGGCGGATGGCGGCGCATCTTGCAGCCGGTGCAATCTTGCCGGCGGCATTGCGCGGCGAGGCCGAGCCGGCGCCGATCATGGCCGCGGCGCGTCCCGGCCTCTATGCGCAAGGTGCGATGGTCGGGGTCGCCTTCGGACAGATGGCGCATGCAACGCTCAACCAGTTCGCCGGTTGCGGACATGCGCTGCGCATGACGCCGTGGCGGATGGTTTTGAGCGAAGCCAAGCGCGTGATGCCGAACGCGACCGGCCTGATCACCGAGGCCTACGACCCTGCGCTGCGCGTCATCGCCTGTAGCGGTGCGCCACGCTGTCGCGAGGCGCATGCCGATACCCGTGGCCTTGCCGCGGCCCTGGCGCCGAACATCGGCGCGGCCGCACGGCTACACGTCTCCGGCTGTGCCAAGGGCTGCGCCCATTCTGGTCCCGCCGCCATCACTCTGGTCGCGACCGGCGCAGGCTTCGATCTCGTGCGCGCCGGGTCGACGCGCGATGAGCCCATCCTGCGCGGGCTGAATCGCGACGACATCGTCAAAGATCCCTCCATCCTGATGGGAGGGCACTGATGCCGCACACGTACGAGACCGACGGCGCTGCGATCTACCGGCAGTCCTTTGCCACCATCCGGGCCGAAGCCGATCTTGCGCGCTTCACGCCGGACGAGGAGCAGGTGGTGGTGCGGATGATCCATGCCGCCGGCATGGTGGGCCTCGAAGCGCATATCCGCTTCACATCAGGCATGGCGGTCGCCGCACGCGCGGCCTTGCAGAAGGGCGCACCGATCCTGTGCGACGCGCGCATGGTCTCTGAAGGAATTACGCGGGCGCGGCTTCCCGCCGCCAACGCCGTCATCTGCACGCTGGGCGACGAGACCGTTCCCGCGCTCGCGCAGTCCATGCGCAACACCCGTTCGGCCGCGGCCCTGGAGCTGTGGCGGCCGCATCTCGACGGCGCGATCGTGGCGATCGGCAATGCGCCGACCGCGCTGTTCCATCTCCTCAACATGCTGGAGGACCGGGACTGCCCACGGCCCGCGGCAATCATCGGCTGTCCGGTCGGCTTCGTCGGCGCGGCCGAATCCAAGGCTGCGCTGATGGCCGTTTCCCCGGTGCCGGCGCTGACGGTCGAGGGCCGCCTTGGCGGTTCCGCGATCACGGTCGCCGCCGTGAACGCGCTGGCGAGCCGGAGCGAATAGCGATGGGACGCATCATCTGCTGCGGTCTCGGCCCCGGTGACCCTGATATGATGAGCGTGCGCGCCGATCGCACGGTGCGCGGCGCGAGGCATGTCGCCTATTTCCGCAAAAAGGGCCGGCCCGGCCAGGCGCGCCGCATCGTCGAGGGCATGCTGGCTGCCGACGTCACCGAATATCCGATGGAATATCCTGTTACGACCGAGATCGCCTTCGACACGCCTGAATATGTCCAGTTGCTTGCCGGCTTCTACGACGAATGGGCGGAGCGACTGGCGCGGCTGGCGCGCGCGGTCGACGTCGTCGTGCTCTGCGAGGGCGATCCTTACTTCTACGGCTCCTTCATGCATCTGCACATGCGCCTGCAGGGCCGCGTCGAGATCGAGGTGATCGCCGGCATTCCCGGCATGGTCGGCTGCTGGAATGGCGTGGGACAGCCGATTGCGCTCGGCGACGACGTGACGACGGTGCTCATGGGCACGCTCGCCGAGGACGAGCTCGAACGCCGCATGCGCGATTCCGATGCGCTCGTGATCATGAAGACTGGGCGCAATCTCGCGAAAGTGCGCCGCGCGCTCGCTGCCGCCGGACGGCTGGACGATGCGTGGCTGGTCGAGCGCGGCACCATGCCGGGCGAGCGCGTGGTGCGGCTTGCGGAGATCGACGCCGCCGACTGCCCCTATTTTGCGATCGTGCTCGTGCACGGCAAGGGCCGGCATCCGGACGCCGCCGAATGACGGGCACGCTGACCATCGCTGGCCTCGGCCCGGGCAGCGCTGCGCTGGTGACGCCCGAGGTCTCCGCCGCGCTTGCCGCCGCGACCGACATTCTGGGCTACGCGCCCTATGTCGCGCGCGTGCCAGCGCGGGCAGGGCTCACTTTGCATCCTTCCGACAATCGCGAAGAGCTGCAGCGCGCGAGCGAGGCGCTGCGGCTCGCGGCCGAAGGCGGCCAAGTCGTCATCGTGTCCTCCGGCGACCCCGGCGTCTTCGCGATGGCGTCCGCCGTGTTCGAGGCGCTCGAACAGGCGCCGCAATGGCAGGAGCTGCCGATCCGCGTGCTGCCCGGCGTCACTGCGATGCTGGCGGCTGCCGCGCGCGCCGGCGCACCGCTCGGCCATGATTTCTGCGCGATCAATCTCTCCGATAATCTCAAGCCGTGGGCGGTGATCGAGAAGCGCCTGCGGCTCGCCGCGGAAGCCGATTTTGCCATCGCGATGTACAATCCGCGCTCGGCGAGCCGGCCGGAAGGATTTGGCCGTGCGCTCGCGGTGCTGAACGAGGCCGGCTGTGGCGACCGTCTTGTGATTTTCGCGCGCGCGATCAGCGCCGCCGACGAAAAGATCGAGACCGTCAGGCTGAACGAAGCCCGGCCCGAGATGGCCGACATGCGCACGCTGGTGATCGTCGGCAACTCGCAGACACGCCGCGTCGGCCGCTGGGTCTATGCGCCGAGGCAGGCCCGATGACCGAGCCACTGCATGATCTCGGCCACGCTCTCGACCCGCAAGCGTTCCGGCAGTTGCGGCCGCGAGATCATGATCACGGGCAGGCCGAGCCTGCGGGCGGCGTCGATCTTGGCGCGCGCGCCGTCGCCGCCGGAATTGCGGGCGACGATCCGGGTGATGCCTCGCGCGCGCAGCATCTCCAGTTCGCCCTCAAGCGTAAACGGCCCACGCGACACGATGACGTCCGCGGCGAAGGGCAGCGGCGCATCGGGCGGATCGACGAATCTCAGCGTGTAGGCGTGCTGCGGCTTGGTCGCGAACGGCGCGATGTGCTGGCGGCCGATGGCGAGGAACACATTTGCCGGCACTTCAGGCAGTGCGGTGACCGCGGCGTCGACATCAGGTATTTCGATCCAGTTGTCGCCGGGCGCTTTGGTCCACGGCGCTCGCTCGAGAGCGATCAGCGGCGTGCCGGTTTCCGCACATGCCGCGACCGCATTGCGGCTCATCTCGGCGGCAAAGGGATGCGTCGCGTCGATTACATGCGTGATGTGTTCCCGACCAATGTAATCGACAAGTCCGCTTGCGCCGCCAAAACCGCCGATCCGCGTCGGCAACGGCTGACCGGCGGGCGCGCGGGTGCGGCCGCCATAGGAAT
>NZ_JADPJF010000148.1:606113-613787 GCF_023073295.1 Bradyrhizobium sp. 23
GTTCCGCCCAGAATGAGGGCGCGCGTCATGGCTGATCCCTGGCTGACCATCATCGGCATCGGCGAAGATGGCCTTGCCGGGCTGTCCGAGGCAAGCCGAAAGGCGCTCGATGATGCCGAAACTGTCTTTGGCGGTGAACGGCATCTTGCACTCGCCGGCATAACCGGGCGCGGCCGTCCATGGCCGGTGCCGTTCGATGCAGAAATCGTGTTGAGCTGCCGTGGTCGCCCGACGGCGGTGCTCGCCTCCGGCGATCCGTTCTGGCACGGGGCCGGCGCGAGCCTCGCCGAGAAGCTCCATGGCGACGAATGGATCGCGTATGCGGCTCCCTCGACATTCTCGCTCGTTGCTGCGCGGCTTGGCTGGCGTCTGGAATCCGTTGCCTGTCTCGGTCTCCACGCCGCGCCATTCGAGCGTCTCGTGCCACACCTGGCGCGAGGGGCACGCATCATTTGTCTCGTGCGCGACGCAAAGGCGGCAGGCGATCTCGCGAAATGGCTGACGGCGCGCGGATGGGGTGCCTCGGCATTCTGGACACTCGCTGCGCTTGGCGGGCCGCGCGAAAGGATCAACGCGCATCGCGCCGACAGCTTCGCAGGCGATCTTGCCGGAAATCTGGTCGCGGTAGCCGTTGAGGCGGCGGGCGCGCAGGGCATCCCCCACAGCTCGGGACTATCGGACGAACTCTTCGTCCATGACGGCCAGATCACCAAGCGTCCGGTCCGTGCGCTCGCGCTTTCGGCGCTGGCGCCGCGTCCCGGTGAACGGCTATGGGACATCGGTGCGGGCTCGGGCTCGATCTCGGTCGAGTGGACGCTGTGCGGGGGCACCGCGATCGCCGTCGAGGCGCGCGAGGATCGCGCAGCGAACATTCGCAGCAATGCGACGGCGTTCGGGTTGGCACATCGGATCACAGTCATCGCGGGAAAAGCGCCTGAAACCCTTGCTACGCTGGACGGGCCTGACGCCGTGTTCATCGGCGGCGGTCTCGACATCGCGATGTTCGACGCCATCTGGCCGCGGCTCTCGCCCGGTACGCGGCTGGTCGCGCATTCAGTAACGTTGGAGACGGAAGCGTTGCTCGGTGAGCTGCACCAGCGCCAGGGCGGCGAATTGATGCGGGTCGAGATTGCGCATGCCGCTTCGCTCGGCCGCTACCGGTCCTGGGAGGCCGTGCGGCCCGTGGTGCAATGGAGCGCGGTCCGATGAAGGTCGCCGGGCTCGGATTCAAGCGGGACGTCACGCTGGCCTCGCTGCGTGAGGCGCTTCTGGCGGCCGGTGGTCCCGAAGGCCTCGCAGCAGTGGCGACGGTCAGCGATAAGGCCGACGAGGAGGTGTTGAAGCAGCTCGCGCGCGAATGCGGCTTGCCGATCAAGGCGGTTGCCGCCGAAATGCTTGTTGGCATCGACACGCCGACGCAGTCAAAGCTCGTCGTGGAAAAGTTCGGGACGGGATCGGTTGCCGAGGCGGCGGCGCTCGCAGCGGCCGGACCTCGCGCGCGATTGATTGCGACGCGGGTGGTCTCGCAGGATCGCACCGCGACCGCGGCGATCGCGGAAGGAGACGGCGCATGACGGTGCATTTCATCGGGGCAGGGCCAGGCGCTCCTGACTTGCTGACGTTGCGCGGCCGCGATCTCATCGCCGCCTGTCCGGTCTGCCTCTATGCTGGCTCACTTGTGCCCGAGGGCGTCTTGGCGCATTGCCCGCCCGGGGCGCGGATCGTCAACACCGCGCCGCTGTCGCTCGATGAGATCGTCGCGGAGATCGCCGCCGCCCATGCCGATGGCAAGGACGTTGCGCGGCTGCATTCCGGTGATCTCTCGATCTGGTCGGCGATGGGCGAACAGCTCCGCCGCCTGCGCACGCTCGACATTCCCTACACGGTCACGCCCGGCGTTCCCTCTTTCTCGGCCGCCGCGGCTGCGCTGGAGGCCGAGCTGACGCTGCCCGGCCTTGCCCAGACCGTGGTGCTGACGCGCACGCCGGGCCGCGCCAGCGCGATGCCCGAAGGCGAGAAGCTTGCCGCCTTCGCCGCCACCGGCGCGGTGCTCGCGATCCATCTGTCGATTCATCTGCTCGACAAGGTCGTCGCTGAGCTGACGCCGCATTATGACGCGGATTGCCCGGTCGCGATCGTCTGGCGTGCGAGCTGGCCCGAGCAGCGCATCATCCGCGCCACGCTCGCAACACTCGACGCTGCGGTCGGGGGCGAGATGGAGCGCACCGCGTTGATCCTGGTCGGCAAGACGCTGGGCTCGGCGGATTTTTCCGAGAGCCGTCTCTATGCTGCCGACTATGACCGCCGCTATCGGCCGGTCGGCGCCGAGCCGCGCTTTCCGGAGGTGTCGTGATGGCGGCAGGGCTCGTTATCTCCGCGCCGGCCTCCGGCGTCGGCAAGACCACACTGACGCTGGCGCTTGCTCGCGCCTGGCGCAACAGCGGATTGCGGGTGCAGTGCTTCAAGAGCGGCCCCGATTACATCGATCCCGCGTTTCATGCCGCCGCGACGGGACGCGCCTCGGTCAATGTCGACAGTTGGGCGATGGATCGCGGGACAATCTCGCATCTCGTCAGTCGCGGCATTGACGCCGATGTCGTGCTGGCCGAAGGCTCGATGGGTCTGTTCGACGGCGTCGCCGCGCGTGGCGTCTGCGGCACCGGGGCGACCGCCGACATCGCGGAGATGCTGGACTGGCCGGTGCTGCTGGTGATCGATCCCTCAGGACAGGCACAAACGGCGGCCGCGATCGCGGCGGGCCTTCGCGACTACCGCCCCGGTGTGCGCCTTGCAGGCGTCGTGCTCAATCGCGTTGCCAGCCCGCGCCACGAAGCCCTCGTGCGGCGCGCGCTGCTGGATGCCGGCATCGCCGTATTCGGCGCGCTGCCGCGCCATGCCGAGATCAGCCTGCCGAAGCGGCATCTCGGACTGGTGCAGGCCGAGGAGCAGGCGGAAATCGGCAAGCTGATCGACGAGGCCGCGCGCTTCGTTGCCGAGCATGTCGATCTCGACGCGGTGCTGCGTTCGGCGGCCACCTGGTCGCCGCAACCTGCCGCAAGCGGCGTCAACGTGACGCCGCCCGGCCAGCGCATTGCGCTTGCCCGTGATGCCGCGTTCTCCTTCGTCTATCCGCACATGCTGGAAGCGTGGCGCGCGGCGGGTGCGGAGATCTCGACATTCTCGCCGCTCGCCGATGAAGCCCCTGATCCGGTCGCCGATGTGTGCTGGCTGCCTGGCGGCTATCCCGAGCTGCAGGCCGGCAGGATCGCTGCCAATGCGCGCTTCCGCAGCGGATTGCGCGCCTTCGCCGAGACGCGCCCGGTGCACGGCGAATGCGGGGGCTATATGGTGCTGGGCACCGCTTTGACCGACGCCGATGGCATCAGCCACGAGATGACGGGCCTGCTCGGCCTGGAGACGAGCTTTGCCAAGCGCCGCATGCATCTGGGCTATCGTCTGGCCGAGCTCGCCGCGCCGATGCCGGGTCATCAGGCGGGTGCACGCCTGCGTGGCCATGAATTCCACTATTCGACCATAGTCGCGCAGCCCGACACGGCGCTGGCGGTCGTGCACGACGCGACAGGTGCGGTCATTGCCGAGACCGGCTCGCGGCGGGGACAAGCCACCGGCACGTTCTTCCATCTGATCGCGGAGGACCGGTGAGCGGTTTTGTCTCCTTTGTCTCCGCCGGGCCCGGCGATCCCGAGCTGCTCACGCTCAAGGGTGCAGCGCGGCTGCGCGAGGCCGACGTTGTGCTCTATGACGATCTTGCTTCAGGCGCGATCCTCGATCTGGCCCGGCCCGGCGCCAATCTCGTCGCGGTGGGAAAGCGGGCAGGGCGGGCCTCGACCAAGCAGCACCATGTCAACCGCCTGCTGGTCGACTATGCCGTGACAGGCGCGCGCGTGGTCCGGTTGAAGTCGGGCGATGCCGGCATCTTTGGCCGGCTCGAGGAGGAGCTCGAGACGCTGCGTGAAGCGGGCATCGGCTACGAGATCATTCCCGGCGTCACCTCGGCCTGTGTCGCCGCCGCGCAAGCCGGCATTCCGCTGACCCGGCGTCACACCTCGCGCCGCGTGCAGTTCGTGACCGGGGCGGACGTCACCGGCGAGCTGCCGCCAGATCTCAATTGGGCGGCGCTGGCCGATCCGGAGGCGACGACCGTGGTCTATATGGGCCGGCGGACGTTTCCGGCGTTGGTCGTCAAATTGATCGAGCACGGGCTCGCCCCAACCACGCCGGCGTTGTTTGCCGAATCGCTCGGCCGTCCCGATGAGCGGCTGGTCCGCACCACCATTTCGGAACTTGCAGAGCAGCTTGCGCGGGGCGGAGCGGCCTCCACGGCGGCCGTCATCCTGTTCGGCGCGCTGGCGGGGAATTATCCGTCATGACCGCCTCGTCCGCCCGTCGCCCCTTGACGCCCGGCCGGCGAAAGAGGCACACAGGAGACGCATGGTGCTCGATGCGGCGCAAAGCGCCGGAGCATAATCGGGAATGGGGATGGGCGGACCCAGTTGCGGCGCCCAAAACCCCAGCCGCCCCCGCGACTGTAAGCGGTGAGGGACTTCGATCAGCCACTGGGCCGCGAGGCCCGGGAAGGCCGGAGACTCCCAGTGAACCGCGAGCCAGGAGACCGGCCGTGCATGTTTTGAGGCCAAGGCCGTCGGGTGTGACGGCAAGAAGGATCTGAGCCATGCATATCGAACCCGGACTAGTCTCGGACGCCAAGCTCGTGCTGAGTTATGCAACCGGCATTGCCGTCGGCGGCGTTGCCTTGAAGCTCGCGGTTGAGACCGTGCGCGAGCAGGGCATCACGTCGTTCGCGGCGCGGACGCTCGCCACCACGGGACTTGTGTTTATCTTCTTCGAGATCCTGCCGCACTTCCCGGTCGGCGTCTCCGAAGTGCACTTCATCCTCGGCTCGACCTTGTTCCTGCTGTTTGGCGCGGCGCCTGCGGCCTTCGGCCTCGCGTTTGGCCTGCTGTTCCAGGGCATCTTCTTCGAGCCGCCCGACTTGCCGCAATATGGCATGAACGTCACCACGCTATTGGTGCCGCTGTTCGGAATCCAGGCGATCGCCACGCGGATCATTTCGAGCAACACGGCCTATGTCGATCTGAAGTACCGCCAGGCGCTGGCGCTTTCGACGACCTATCAGGCGGGCGTCATCGCCTGGGTGGCGTTCTGGGCGATTTATGGCTCCGGCTTCGGCGCGACCAACCTCGCCAACATCGCGACCTTCGCGGCGTCCTATGCGCTGGTCATCGTGATTGAGCCGCTCGCCGATCTCGGCGTGCTCGCGCTGGCAAAGTCGCTGCGCGGCGTCACCGCGCCCGGCCTCGTCACGCCGCGTTTGCACAGCGCGGCCTAGAGACAAGCGAACGGGCGGCCATGATGGCCGCCCTTCGCAGCCACCATGCTCACGCTCTCTCTGATAGGCATCGGTTGCGGCGATCCCGAGCAGCTCACGCGTGCCGCGATTACTGCCATCAACGCGGCCGATCTCGTCCTGATCCCCCGCAAGGGGACGGCCAAGTCCGACCTCGCCGATCTCAGGCGGACGATCTGCGCCGATCTGCTCACCAGCGACACGACCCGCATTGCCGAGTTCGATCTGCCCGTGCGGGACGCCGCTGAAGCGGACTATCGCAAGGGCGTGGACGATTGGCATGATGCCGTGGCCGCCGTCTGGTCGCAGACGATCGGGGATCATCTCGAAGGAGAGGGCAAGGTCGCGCTGCTGATCTGGGGCGATCCCTCGCTTTATGATTCCTCGCTGCGCATTGCGCGGCGGCTCAATCCCTCGCCAAAGATCGAGGTCGTGCCCGGCATCACCTCGATCCAGGCGCTGTGTGCGGCGCATGCGTTGCCGCTCAACGACATCGGCGAGCCCTTTCTAGTTTCGACCGGACGCCGCTTGCGCGATGGCGGTTGGCCGGCAGGTGTCGATACCGTGGTGGTGATGCTCGACGGCGGCACGGCGTTCCAGTCGCTTGATCCGGCGGGCCTGCACATCTGGTGGGGGGCCTATCTCGGCATGCCCGATCAGATCGTGATGTCCGGCGCGCTGGCCGAGATCGGCCCGCGCATCGTCGCCGTGCGGCAAGAGGCGCGCGAACGGCACGGCTGGATCATGGACAGTTACATCCTCAAGCGCAGGCTGTGAGGCAAGCGAGGCAGCATGCTCCCCGAATGGGTCACCCAACAATGCCCCGATATCTCCGCAGTCCATCGCGGGGCGGCGGTGGCGCGGCAGGCGCAACTGACGAAACCGACCGGCGCGCTCGGCCGGCTCGAGCAGCTCGCGATCGAGCTTGCGGGCCTGCAAGCAACCGAGCAGCCGCGCGCGGCGCGGGTGCCGATCATCATCTTCGCCGGCGATCACGGCATCGTCGCGCAGGGCGTCTCGGCCTATCCGCAGGAAGTGACGATCGCGATGCTGGCGAACTTCGCCTCCGGCGGTGCCGCAATCTCGGTGCTGGCGCGTGAGCTGGGCTCCAGCCTGGAGGTCGTCGACGCCGGCACGCTGGCGCAGGAGGAGATGGCTGGAATCGTGACCGACAAGCCGCGCAGCGGTACGCGCGATTTCAGCGTCGAAGCTGCGCTCACCCCCACGGAGCTGGCATTTGCGTTCGAAGCCGGCCGACGTGCGGTGACGCGCGCACAGGCCGGGCAGCCCGATCTTCTGATCTTCGGCGAGATGGGCATCGGCAACACCACGACATCGGCGGCGATCGCGGCCGGCTTGCTCGGCGTGAGCGCCGCGGAGATCGCGGGCAGCGGTACCGGCATCGACGCGGCCGGCCGTGCGCACAAGGCGCGGGTGATCGACGCTGCAATCGCACGCCATGACATTGCGGGCGCTGCGCCCGAAAAGATCCTGTGCGCCGTCGGCGGTCTCGAGATCGCCGCCATCTGCGGTGCCGTTATCGCGGCTGCACAGCACCGCATCCCCGTGTTGATCGACGGCTTCATCGTGTCGGTCGCGGCGCTGGCGGCGGTGCGGCTCAACCCTTCGTGCCAGCTGTTCCTGCTGGCCTCGCACCAGTCGGCGGAGCAGGGGCATCGGCTGGTGCTCCGCGCGCTGAACGTGCAGCCGCTGATCAGCCTGGATCTCAGGCTCGGCGAAGGATCGGGCGCGGCCATCGCGCTGCCGCTTGTGCGGTCGGCCTGCGCGCTCCACAACGGCATGGCGACCTTTGCGCAGGCCAATGTGCCTGATCGTCCGGCCTGATCAAATCGTCCGCTGATTGACGGAGACGACGCGCCAGCCGGTCGCGAGCCGGTCAATCCTGGTCAGCGACAGCGGATCGATCACGAAGCGCAGGGCCGCTTGTGGCGTCAGGTCGAGCGCGATGCACAGCGCCGCCCGGATCGTGCCGGAATGCACGACGAGCGTTGCGGCCCCGGTGCCGATCTTCGACAAACCCAGGCGGACCCGCGCGACCTGTTCCTCAAAGCTTTCGCCGCCGGACGGCCGTCCGCGCGCCGGATCGCTCCAGAACCGTGCATAGGCCTCGCCACCGGTCGCGGCGAGTTCGTCATGCCGACGGCCGGTCCAGTCGCCAAAGTCTTGCTCGCTGAATTCGTCCAGCTGCAGCGGCTCGAGCCCCAGCGCGCGGGCCGTTTCGACGGTGCGCCGCGACGGGCTCGCATAGCTCGCGGCGTCCCGTG
>NZ_JADPJF010000148.1:613910-619633 GCF_023073295.1 Bradyrhizobium sp. 23
TGCGTCGGCCGCATGGATCGTCCCCGCGACGCCATCGACGGGCGCGTGCCGTATCAGCCAGAGGAAGGTCTCGCCTCCCATGCTTATCTCCAAGGAAACTGGTCGTTGTGGCAATAACGCCGCAACTGGCACATTGACTCTGTCTGGATCGTAATCCTAGATGCTCGCGACGGTTTCCCCGAGAGGGGATGAAAAGGGAATGCGGTGCGGGGAGTTTGTCCCCAATGCCGTGGCTGCCCCCGCAACTGTAAGCGGCGAATCTTGCGTCACGAGCCACTGGGTATCTCGGTCCCGGGAAGGCGATGCAAGGTACTGACCCGCGAGCCAGGAGACCTGCCGTCAGCCGTGGTCACACGCGAAGATGTCGGTCGGGGAGTACAGACATTCGGCTTCATCGGAAGGCTGCAAGCCGGACGATGGGACCCTGGTTCGCGGTGACGTGCCACTGACGTCACTCCGAGGTCCAAGACCGTGTATTCCCTTCGTATCGTACGACCACGCCGTTTCCTACTGGCATCCGCCGCTCTCACATCTTTCGTCGCCATCGACATGCCAGCGGCCTTGGCGCAGCAGGCCCGCGAGCCACTGCCGCCCGTCGAGGTGTCGGCGCCACAATCCCGCAGGCAGTCCAGCCCGGCCGGACGGGACGCGCAGAGCTCACGCCGCGCAGCAGCGCGCCGGCCGGGGACTGCATCCGCAGTGCCCAAGCCCGTCGTGCCGACCACGGCGGCACAGACGCCGCTCAACACCAATGCCGTCGCCGAAAGCGCTTCGCGCCTCGGCCTGACCGTGCGAGAAACACCCGCGACCGTGGAGGTGATCTCGGCCGCAACCATGCGCGAGCAGGGCTACCGCACAGTCTCCGACGTCGCGCACGGAGCGGTGGGCGTCACAGCCGGCGACAATCCGGCCGAGCCTTCGGCTTTCTCCATGCGCGGCTTCACCAACAGCCAGATCAACACGCTCTACAACGGCATCAAGATCGGTCCGCAGAACATGACCTCGCGGATCATGGACACGGCCAATCTGGAGGCTGTCGAATTCCTGAAGGGTCCGGCATCACTGATGTCAGGCGAGGGCGCCGCCGGCGGCGCGATCAACTTCGTCACCAAGCAGCCGCACACCGGTCCGATCCGGAACGAGGCGGATTTCTCCTGGGACTCGCTGAACTCGTTCCGGGCGCATTACGGCTCGGGCGGCAGCACCAATGTGCAGGGGCTGGACTACCGCTTCGACGTCAGCCGTTCCTCGCTCAACGGCTTTGCCGACGACACCAACACCAAGACGCTCAATGTCTCCGGCCAGCTCAACTACCGCATCTCCGACAGCCTCAAGGTCTGGGGCGCGATCGAGTATCGGGAAGATCGCTCGAAAGCCTATTGGGGTGCGCCGCTGGTGCCGATTGCCTTCAGCGGCTCGCATGCGACGACGGGGATCGTTTCCGGCAATTACGTCTCGAACTACAACAAAACCGATCTCGGTGCCGTCACGATCGACGACCGCACCTTCAATACTAACTACAACGTCCTCGACAACAGGAACGTAGCGAAGGAGGTGTGGCTGCGCGGCGGTTTCGAGCTGAATCTGGCGCCCGACCTGACGCTGAAAAGTCAAGCCTATGCTTACGGAGCTGAGCGCACATGGTTCAACAATGAGATCGAGGCGTTCAATTCCGGGACCAACATGGTCGATCGTGAGCGCTTCTATGTCGCGCACAGCCAACGCTTGGTCGGCAACGTCACCGATTTGATCTGGGATGCGAATATCGCCGGCTTTGACAACCGTTTGGTCACGACGCTTTCCTCAAGCTACCTTGATTTCGTGAGGCCGGGCGCCGCAAATTTCCCCGGCGATTCCGTTCCGCTGGTCGATCCGCCTCGCGGCTATTACGGCCTGCTCACCATTCAGCAGCAGACCGCGCGCATCGACAATGAGGCGCTGTCGTTCGAGGACCGGTTGAAGTTGACACGGACCTTTGCGCTGGTCGGCGGCCTGCGCGTCGAGCATATCGGGCTCGACCGCAATTCGACCGACAAGTTCGGTCTGGAGAAGGCGAACTTCCCGTTCTCGCAATCCTGGGTCCCGACCACGGGCCGTATCGGCTACACCTGGGAAGCCGTACCGGGCCTGACCTTTTTCAGCCAATACGCCACCGGCGCAGACATCTCGGCCAACAACATCTTCCTGCTCAATCCGACCGATCCGCTGAACCTGACCACCGCGCGCACCTACGAGACCGGCGTCAAGCACCTGTTCTGGGACAACCGGGCGGAGTGGTCGTTCTCGGCCTACGACATCCTGCGCAAGAACGTCTATGCCGCGGCCGGCGGCATGCAGCTCAACCTTGCCGGACGGCAGGAATCGAAGGGCGTCGAGCTTGCCGCGTCCGTGCGTCCGATCGGTCCCCTGCGTCTCTGGGGCAACATCGCCTATGTCGATGCGCGCTACGCCGACTTTAATTTTGTCGGCGGCTCGTTCTCCGGCAACACGCCGCCGAACGTGCCGCGCGTCGTGGCGAATGCCGGAGCGTCGTATCGGTTCTTCACGCCGTGGCCCGTGGAAGTCGGCGTCACCGGCCGTCACGTCGGCGACCGCTACAACACCGATGCGAATGTCGTGACGATGAAGGCCTACACTGTCGCGGACGTCTATGCCTTCGTCGACATCCCGAAGACGGTGTTCAACGCGGTCGACCAGGCTCGCCTGACTTTCCGGGTGCGCAACATCGCCGACAAGCGCTATGCGATCTGGGGCGATCCGTTCTATCCCGACCAGATCCTCTTGGGTGCACCGCGCACCTATGAACTCTCGGCCGCATTCAAATGGTAGGATGCTGATCGATGATGCGCGCGATCGTCCTGCTGCATCGATGGCTCGGGATCGCGTTCTGCCTGCTGTTCGCGATGTGGTTCGCGACGGGAATCGTGATGCACTTCGTTCCGTTTCCGTCTCTGACGGAAGCGGAACGCTTCGCCGGGCTTGGGCCGCTGGATGGCGCCGAGACGAGGCAGCTTGCGGTCGCCGATGCCGTGGCCGCGAGCGGCATTGCTGATGCGACTCGCGTTCGCCTGATCCAGCGCAGTGACGGACCGGTCTATGTCGTCTCGGGGCCGTCGCGCGCGGGCGCAGTGCGTGCCTCCGACGGAGCCGGCGCCTCGGTCGCATCTTCCGACGTCGCGCTGGCCATCGCGCGAGACCACGCGCGCAGCCGCGGGCTGGATGCCGCGCGGGCCGCAATCCTTGCGCGCGCGGACTATGACCAATGGAGCGTGCCGAACGGCTTTGACCGCCACCGGCCCTTGTTTCGGGTTGCCCTGGGCGACGCCGCTGGAACGGAGGTCTATGTCTCCTCGCTCACCGGCGAGATCGTCCTGGATACGACGCGCAGCGAGCGGACCTGGAATCTCGTCGGCAGCGTGCTGCACTGGATCTATCCAACGATCCTGCGAAGCAATTGGTCGCTGTGGGATCGCGTGGTCTGGACCTTGTCGCTGCTGGCCCTGATCGCGGCCTTGCTGGGCGCTGTGCTCGGCCTTGCGCGGATCAAACCTCGAAGCGGTCTGATCGGCTCGCCCTGTCGCGGCTGGCATGCGCTGCATCATCTCATCGGCCTCGCGGCGATGGTGTTCGTGCTGACCTGGATTTTCAGCGGCTGGCTCTCCATGGATCACGGGCGGCTGTTCTCGCGTGGGCAATTGATCTCCGCTGAATCACGCGTGATGAACGCCTCACCGAACTGGACGACGGCTCCATCGTTCGATCGGCAGCCTGTATCGCCGTCGGCCCGTGAGATCGAATGGTTTGCCTTCAACGGCAATCTCTATCGGCGGGATCGGATCGCCCTTGCCGGTCAGACCTTGATCGAGGCAGGGGATGCGCCCCGCGATGGACCAACGAGATCTCTGGATGTGCACGAGGTCCAGGGGCTGACCGCGCGCCTCGCGGCCGGCTGCGGCGGTCCGTCTGTACTTGCCGAGGACGACAACTATCCCGCGCGGTCCACTGTCCCGGGCGCCCCGGTCTACCGCTCGTATTGCGGTGACCTCTGGTTCGACATCGACGGCGCCGACGGCAATTTGCTGCAAAGGCTGGATTCATCGCGGCGAGCTTATCGCTGGTTCTACGGCGCGCTGCATACGTTGGATTTTCCGGTTCTCGTCGCGCATCCGTTGCTGCGCGACGGCTTGGTCGTCGGGCTCTGCTCCCTTGGCTTTCTGTTCTCCATCACGGGCATCATCATCGGCTGGCGCCGCCTGCGTCCGTCCTTCGCGGCCTGAGAGCCGGAGCGGGCAAAACCACCGCTTACTGATCGTACAATAAAGAGAGGCTGAGCCGACTGCCATGCATAGCTCATAAGCAATCGCATGGTCCGTAGGGCCGGTCGATCGCCTGCAAATTAGACAGTGCGTGCGGGGCGCGTGGATTGCGCTGCAGCGGATGTGGTGTTTCGTCCGGGAAAATTCGTGGTGCGCCGCACTTATGTCGCGTCGAACGATCCACACCGACGTGCTCTCCATGCGGGCAGGGCTGCACTAAAATGTGCCTCGCCGCGCCGCGCCGGTCGCGGGCTGGTCCAGTGCATTGCGACAACTCTGGCCCTATCCCGAGGCCATCGCTCTGTCCCACGCTCGCAAGCGGTGGCATGACAGGGGATGATGATGAGCGCTCTCGGTTTGCGATTGAACCTCGCGAAGGACGGGAACCACCCGGCGTCCGGTTCGAATGTCGTCCGCAGCTGACCCACACATGAGCACTGACGAAAATCACTGGGAAGTTGGCACCGATATCGGCGGCACCTTCACCGACATCATCGCGATCCGACACTCCCCCGCGGAGGCACGGATCGCGAAGGTGCCGTCGCGACCTCAAGCTCCGGTTCAGGCGATGCTGGAGGCGATCGAGGCGGTCGGCCTGCGCAAGAGCGAGGTCAAGCGCTTCGTCCACGGCACCACGCGCGTGACCAACGCCATCGTCGAAGGACGGCTGCCGAAAGTGGCACTGGTGGCGACCGAAGGCTTTGCCGACGTGCTGGAGATCGCGCGCTATCGCCGCCGCGATCTCTATCGTCTCGACGTCCCGCCAAAATCGCTGCCGCTGGTGCCGCCGGAACGATGCTTCGGGCTTGCTGAGCGCCTCGATCACGAGGGCCGGGTGCTGAAGGCGCTGGATGACGCGGAGATCGAGCGTCTGGTGGCCTGGCTGAAGGGGACCGGCGTGCAGAGTGTCGCGGTCGCGCTGCTGCATGCCTATGCCAATCCGGTGCACGAGAAGATGCTCGGCGAGCGGCTCAAGGGCGTCGTTGCCCACGTCTCGCTGTCGCACGAGGTCAATCCCGAGGCGCGCGAATACGAGCGGACTTCGGCGACCGTGTTCAACGCCGCGGCGATGCCGATTGCGGTGGAATATCTCAGCGAACTGGAGCTGCGGCTGCCGATCGGTCCCGGCCTGCAGGTGTTTCATTCGGCCGGCGCCATGGTGCCGATCTCGGCCGTGAAGCGGCGGCCGCTGGTGATGGCGATGTCGGGCCCCGCGGCCGGCGTCTCCGCATCGGTCAGCATCGCGCGCCAGCTCGGCACGTCCCGGATGCTGACGTTCGATATGGGCGGCACCACGACCGACGTGTGCCTGATCGTCGACGGTCAGGCCGAGATGACCGACGGCCGCATGCTCGGCGACAAGCCGCTGCGCCAGCCGATGCTCGCGGTGCACTCGATCGGGGCGGG
>NZ_JADPJF010000148.1:619753-653310 GCF_023073295.1 Bradyrhizobium sp. 23
GGAAAGCGCCGGCTCCGAGCCTGGACCGGCCTGCTACGGCCGCGGCGGTACCGAGCCGACCATCACCGATGCCAACGCCGTGCTCGGCTATCTCAATCCGGACGCCAAACTCGGCGACCGGATCGGAATTGACATCAAGGCAGCCAGTGATGTCATCGCGCCGATCGCGCGCACTCTGGGGCTGAGCCTGACCGAAACCGCGCTCGGCATCATCAAGGTCGCGAACGCGACAATGGCGCGCGCGCTCCGCCGCGTCACCGTCGAGCGCGGCATCGACGGGCGCGACTGCACGCTGCTCGCCTTTGGCGGTGGTGGCCCGATGCATGCCGCGGGCCTTGCAGATCTCTACGGGATTGCCGAGGTCGTCGTTCCCAGCGCGTCGAGTGCGTTTTCGGCACTGGGCTGTCTCACTGCCGATTTCAGCTTCCTCCAGCAGCAAACTCTGCGCGCTGCGCTCGATGGCATCGACCTCGCCCGTGTGTCGGAGCGGATCGGGGTGCTGATCGACGATGCCTCGGCGCCGCTGATCGCCAACGGGGTTGCCGCGACCGAGATTCAGATCGAGCTGGTGGCCTTGATGCGCTACGCGGCGCAGAACGACGCCATTCCGGTGCCGTTCGCGCGACCGCTCGACGTCATCACGCTGAAGAAGGATTTTCTGGCCCGGCACCACGAGCTGTTCGGCTATGCGACGGGCGAGAGCTGCGTCATCGAGTCCGTGCGGGTGCAGGCGCGCCGTCCATCGACGACCGTCGTGAGCCGGCCGGCCATCGCGGTCAGAACGGTCTCCAAAGGCGAGCGCATCTGCTCGTTCGATGGCTTTCACGACATCGCCACAAGCATCATCAACCGTGCCTCGCTGACCGAAATCGTCAGCGGCCCGGCCATCATTGAAGACGCATGGTCGACCGTGGTGGTCCCGCCCGGCTGGCAGGCGAGGCCTGATGTTTCAGGCAATCTGTTCCTGACGCGGGGGGCCGCATGAAGCTCGATCCGTTCGTCGTCGAAGTCATCCGGCACGGGCTTTCGGCCGCCGCCGAGGAAATGAGCCTGGTGATGACGCGCTCGGCGCGCTCGCCGCTGCTGCGCGAGGCCGGCGACCTGTCGTCGGCGATCACGGACGCCCGCGGCGACCTGGTCGGGCAGGGCCGCGACATCCCGATCCATCTCGGCGCGATGGCCTACACGGTCCTCGAATTGCTGAAAGTGGTGCCGCGCGACAGCCTGAACGACGGCGACGCATTGATCTACAATGTCGGCCCGCTCGGCGGCAATCATCTCAACGACGTCAAGGTCGTGCGGCCCGTCTTCGTCGATGGCGAGATCGTCGCGTTCGCGGTCAGCCTCGCACACTGGCCCGATATCGGCGGCACCTGGCCCGGCAGCTATTTTGCGAAAGCCATCGACACCTTCCAGGAGGCGATGCGCATTCCGCCGGTTCTGATCGCCACGGCAAGCGGCGTCAATACGTCGATCGTGCAGCTGCTCAAGGCCAATGTTCGCGATCCCGAATCCTGCGAGGGCGATCTTCTCGCACAGATCGCCGCAACGAAAGCCGGCGAGAAGCGCATCGTCGAGCTCTGCCGCGAGCACGGCAAGGCGGTCTTCACGGCGGCGCAGTCGCGCCTGCACGATCTCTCCGAAATCGAGATGCGCGAGGCGTTGCGCGATCTGCCTGATGGCGTCTACGAGGGTGAGGACTATCTGGACGACGGCGGCGTCGACGACGCGCCCGCGCGCATTCATGTCAAGATCACCATCGCCGGCGACGAAGCGACCGTCGATCTTTCAGGAAGCTGCGACCGCGTCTCGAATTTCTGCAACACGACGCCGTTCATGGCGCGCTCGGCGGTGGCCTATGCCGCGCGCATCATGAGCGGGCGCGACATGAACCAGAACGCGGGCGCGTTGCGGCCGCTGACCATCATCACGCGCCCTGGCTCGATCCTGGAGCCGGGCTGGAATGCCTCGGTTGCTGCCGGCAATCATGAGACCTCGATGCGCATCGTCGATGCGATTTTTCGGGCAATGCAGGACACTATTCCGGAGCGCCTGTCTGCGGGCGGGGCGACCACGGCGGGCGTCCTCTTCTTCGCCGAACCGCGGCAGAACGGTTCGTGGAAGATGCTTTACGAGGTGCACGGCGGTGGCGAGGGCGCGCGGCATGATCGCGACGGCATCTCGGCGACGCGGGTGCATCTGTCCAACACCTCAAACACGCCGGTCGAGGTGATCGAGGCGAATTACGCGATCCAAATCGAGCAGCAGGCCATTCGCTGGCAGTCCGGCGGCGCGGGCGCCCATCGCGGCGGGGACGGCGTCATTCGTAGCTATCGCATCCTGGCACCCTCAATCCATCTGACCACCTGCATCGAGCGCATGGTGATGGCGCCGTTCGGCATGCAGGGCGGTAAGCCCGGCAAGGCCTGCCGCATCTCGCTGATCCGGCAGGGCGCGAACGTCGCGATCGACGGCAAGTCGAACCTGGTGCTGCAGCAAGGCGATCTCGTCACGATCGAGACCTGTGGTGGCGGTGGCTACGGCGCCGAGGCTGCGGAATGAGGGGATTGCAATGAGCAGATTGTTGCGAACCGGGCTGAATGCCGGCGACAGCGCGCCCATGGACGTGGTCGGCGGCGAGGGCGTCTATTTTCATCTCTCGGATGGTCGCAAGCTCATCGACGGCAGCAACACCGGCGGCGGTCTCGGACATCGTCATCCCGCGATGGTGGAGGCGATCCGCCGCGCCGCGGATACGCCCGTCGTGAACGAGGGCTGGACCTGGGTCGGCCGCGAGCAGGCGGCTGACGACTTGATGGCCACCGCGTTCAAGGGCGAAGACGATTGGGTCGGTGCGGTGCGCTTCTGCATCAGCGGCAGCGAGGCCAATGACATGGCGCTGTCGCTCTGTCAGGCCCTGACGCAGCGGTCCGCGCTGGCGACGCGCGAACGCGCCTATCACGGCATTACGGGCCTGTCGCGCAGCATGACCGTGCAGCCGCAATGGCATGGCGGCCTCGCGGTGCACTCAGGCGGCTCGAAGCTGCCGGCGCCGATGGCGCCGGTGCGGATATTGCCGGCGCCGCAGGGCGCGATCTACGGCGCGCCGGCCAACAATGTTCCCCCCAGCGAATATCTGGCCGATGCCACGCGCCTGCTTTCGGATACGGCAGCGACGATCATCGACTACACGCAAGGCGGCATCTACTACGATGGCGCCTATCAGGACGAGGTGGCGCGGTGCGCGCGGCAGGCCGGCTCCTACTGGATCGCCGACGAAGTGGTGACTGGTGCGGGCCGTGCCGGGCGCTGGTTCGCGTTCCAGGGAGCCGAAAGTCGTCCCGATATCGTGACGCTCGGAAAATCGCTCGGCGGTGGCGCGGCGGCGGTTGCCGCGGTCGTGGTGTCGAAAGACATCGTCGAGCGGCTCAAGGGCACGAGCTGGCAGAATTACGGCACGTTGCGCGGGCATCCCATCAGCATGGCTGCCGTCAGCGCCTATCTGAAAGTCATCAGCGATGACGAGATTTTGGAGCACGTCAGGGGTCTCGAAAAGCTGTTCACCCGCCGCCTTCTGGCCATCGCGCAGAAACATCCAAGCGTGCAGCGCCTGGCGGGGCAGGGGCTGCACTGGACCGTGGAGTTGCACGGGCCGGACTGGCGCTCCTGGCATGCCGACACCACCGAGGTGCCGATTGCCTCGCGCGTCGCGGAGCGGGCGCTGGAGGCGGGCGCCGTGATCGGGACCAGCGGCGAGCAGACTTCCCTGTTCCTCGCGCCGCCACTCGTGATTTCCGAGCATGAGGCCGGGCAGCTTCTGGACGCGCTGGACCACGGTCTCGATATTGCGGATGAGGAGCAGACATGAGGATGGAGCGTGCAGCGCACACGATGCCGATGTGCAGGCGCCGGCTGGCAAGTCCGGGCGATGCTGCGTTATGCTGCGCGCGCCGGCACGTGCTTGAAACTGTAGCTTAGCTCAAAGACATCACCAGGAAATCGCTGATGCGTATCGTCAATGTTGCCGCCGCCCAGATGGGCCCGATCCAGAAAGCGGACAGCCGCGAGGCCGTGGTCAAGCGCATGATCGCGCTGATGGATGAGGCCAAGAGCAAGGGCGCCGACCTAATCGTCTATCCGGAACTGGCGCTCACGACCTTCTTTCCGCGTTGGTACGTGGAGGACCGGGCCGAGTTCGACAATTGGTTCGAGCGCGAGATGCCGAACGCGGCGACGAAACCGTTGTTCGAGCGCGCGGCGCAGCACCAGATGGCGATGAATTTCGGCTATGCGGAGCTGACGCCGGACGGGCATCATTTCAACACTGCTGTTCTCACCGACAAATCCGGCAAGATCGTCGGCAAATATCGCAAGATCCATCTGCCGGGCCATGTGGAATACGACACCAAGCGCTCGCACCAGCATCTGGAGAAGCGCTATTTCGAGCCGGGCGATCTCGGCTTCAATGTCTGGCGCGAGCTGGGCGGCATCATCGGCATGGCCATCTGCAACGACCGGCGCTGGCCCGAGACCTATCGCGTGATGGGCCTGCAGGGCGTCGAGATGGTGCTGATCGGCTACAACACGCCGTCGGTGAATGCGGAGAGGAGCGATGAAGGCGTCGAGAAACGGTTGTTCCATAACCGCCTCTCGGCGCAGGCCGGCGCCTATCAGAACGCGACCTGGGTTGTCGCGGTGGCCAAGGCCGGTAACGAGGACGGACACCCGCTGTTCGGCGGCAGCCTGATCGTCGATCCCAACGGCGAGATCGTCGCCGAAGCGAAGACGGAGGAGGACGAACTGCTGGTCCATCCTTGCGACCTCGATGCCACCACCTTCGGCAAGACCACGATCTTCAATTTCGCGCAGCACCGCCGCATCGAGCATTACGGCCTGATCACCAGCCGTACCGGCGCGGTGCCGCCGCCGGAGACGTGACGTCGATGACTGGCCAGAGCACATCCGGCATATCCTTGCGCGAGCTCGATCCGCGCGACCGCTACAAGCTGCTCTGCGGCGTGGTGGTGCCGCGGCCGATTGCGCTGGTGACGACGCTCGATGCCAACGGGGCGGTCAACGCCGCGCCGTTCAGCTTCTTCAACGTGTTTTCGGAGACTCCGGCGCTGATCGTGCTCGGGCTTCAGCACAAGCCGGATCACAGCCCGAAGGACACCACCCGCAACATCCATCGCGACGGCGAGTTCGTCGTTCACATGGTTGATGAGGCGCTCTCCGCGGCGATGAATGACTGCGCGGTCGATTTCCCGTCCGGTGACAGCGAGGTCGCCGCGGCAGGGCTGGCGACGCTTCCCTCTGTAGACGTGAAGGTGCCGCGCCTCGCCGCGGCACCCTTTGCGCTCGAATGCCGGCGCCATGTCGCCCTAAATTTTTCGCCCGATCGCGAACTGCTGGTCGGCGAGGTGCTCCGGGTTCACGCCCGCGAGGGCCTCGTCGACGAGGCCAACATGTATGTCGATCTCGACGCCTACCGGCCGATCGGCCGCATGTTCGGCAATCTCTACACGACGCAGCGGGATACGTTCGCGCTTGTCCGGGAGAGCCACGCGCAATGGCTCGCGCGGCAGGACGCCAAAGAGCTGAAGGACGCCTAGTGGTTCGAGAACTGCACCGTACCCAGCGCCATGGTGACGGCCGCCTGTGTCGGGTCGATCACGGCAATGCCGAGCGCCTCTTCCAGCGGGCGGCGGTGCCGTGCCATGCCGGCGCAGCCCATCACGATGGCACGGGCGCCGTCCTCGTCGCGCAGCGCGCGGCCGATTTCGATCATTTTGGCCAGCGTGCCTTCGCCCGAGGCGGTTTCCGCGACGCTCATGTTGAGCGGCCGCTCGCCGGCAAGACGTTCGGTCAGTCCCATCTGCCTGAGATAGCGCATGTGACGCGGGATCGAGCGCTGGGCGATCGCGATGACGCCAAAGGTCTCGGCGCGGGCCATCGCGGTCAGCACGCCGCACTCGGCAATGCCGAACACGGGCCGGTCGGTGCCTTCGCGACAGACCTGAAGCCCGGGATCGCTGTAGCAGGCGATGACAAAGGCCGCCGAGCTGTTGTCGCCCTCGACCAGCCGGCGCAGCGGCATGGCGACGCCATCGACATCGGCCTGGCTTTCGATGCCGAAGGGACCCTCGGCCAGCGTCTGGCAGACCAGTTCCGGCCCGCCCTCGAAACCGAGCGGCTTCAGCGCGTCCTCCAGCCCTCGCGTGACCGCAGGGTTGGAATTTGGATTGATGACGAGAATGCGCGGTCGGGACATGCTGGTCTTCCTGCAAAATTTCGATCACTTAACTTGAGCCTATCATGGAGTGCCTCATGACTGAACCCGCTTACGACCTGATCATTCGCGGTGGGCGCGTCGCGACGACGACCGACGTCTTTGAAGCCGATGTCGCCATCTCCGGTGAGACCATCGCCGCTATCGGCCGCGGGCTTCCGGCTGCGAAGCGCGAGATCGACGCGCGCGGGAAACTCGTTCTACCCGGCGGCGTCGACAGCCACGCCCATATCGAGCAATTGTCCGCTGCCGGCATCATGAACGCCGACACCTTCGAGAGCGCGACCGTCTCGGCGGCCTTCGGCGGCACGACCACGGTGATCCCGTTTGCGGCCCAGCATGTCGGCATGAAGCTGCCGCAGGTGGTGGAGGATTATCACGCCCTCGCCAAGAAGGGCGCAGTGATCGACTACGCCTTTCACATGATCATTGCGGATGCGACCCGGGAAACGGTCGAGGAGCACATTCCGGCGCTGGTGAAGCAGGGCCACGCCTCGATCAAGATTTTCATGACCTACGACCGGCTCAAGGTGGATGATGAGCCGCTGCTGGACATCCTTCTTGCCGCGCGCCAGTCCGGCGCGATGTTGTGCGCCCATGCCGAAAACCACGGCATCATCGCCTGGATGGTGAAGCGCCTGCTCGCGCGCGGCTACACAATGCCGAAATATCACGCCGTCAGCCACGCCCGCGTGTCGGAGGCGGAAGCCTTTACCCGGTTGATCGGCATGGCTGCGCTGATCGACCAGCCCATCATGATCTTCCACGTCTCCACCGCCGAAGGCGCCAAGGTGATCCGCGATTCGCGCGGGCAGGGGTTGAAGGTGTTTGCCGAGACCTGTCCGCAATACCTGTTCTTCACCGCAGCCGATCTCGACAAGCCCGAGGTGGAAGGAGCCAAGTGGATGTGCAGCCCGCCGCCGCGGACGCATTCAGACCAGGAGGCGCTGTGGCAGGCGCTGTCGCTCGGCGATCTCCAGACCATCTCGTCGGATCACGCGCCGTATCGCTATGACGAGACCGGCAAGCTGCGCGCCGGCCCCAATCCGAACTTCAAGCAGGTCGCGAATGGCCTGCCGGGATTGGAGCTGCGCCTGCCGCTGCTGTTCGACGCGATGGTGTCGAACGGGCGGCTGGGCCTGGAAAAGTTCGTCGAACTGACGTCGACGGCGCCGGCCAAGATTTACAATCTGCATCCGCGCAAGGGCTCGATCGCGGTCGGCGCCGATGCCGATATTGCAATCTGGGATCCTAATCGCGAGGTCGAGATCGCCGATGAGATGATGCACGACCTTGCCGGCTACACGCCGTTTGCAGGCCGCAAGCTGAAGGGCTGGCCGGTGTCGGTGCTGTCGCGTGGCCGAGTGATCATCGATGGCAACAAGTGCCTCGCGAGCGCAGGCAGCGGCCAGTTCCTGGCACGCAGCGGCGGCGAGGCGGCCATGCCGACGGGGCGGCTCGTGGCCGACATGGATCCCGAGCGCAATTTCGGAGCGAAGCTACTGTGACGGTGGATCGCGCGCGATGAAGATCGTCATCTTCGGCGGCACCGGCTTTGTCGGGCTCAATGTTGCGGAGGCGCTGCTCGCGCGCGGCCATGACGTGACGCTGTACGACCGTGCAGAGTTGCCGCCATCCGCGCGGCGGTCTCTTGCCGACTACGGCGCACGGCTCAAAGCGGTGCAGGGCGATATCACCGACGCAGATGCCATCGATGCCCTCATCGCCGAAGGAGTTGATGCGATCGTGCTCGGCGCGGCCATCACCGCCGGTGATGAACTGGAGAGGGCATCGACCGCGCGCGTTCTCGAGATCAACGTGATGGCGCAGATCCCGATCCTGCTCTCCGCGATCCGGCATGGCGTGCGCCGGGTCGTCAATCTCTCCTCGGCATCGGCCTATGGCGCCGCGGGCGCGCGGGTCGAGATTCTGGACGAGGACACGCCTTGCGATCCGGTCTCGTTCTACGCGATCAGCAAGTTCACATCGGAGCGATCGGTTGCGCGTCACGCCGAGCTCTTCGGCGGTGATTTCCTAAATGTGCGGCTGAGCGCGCTATTCGGACCGTGGGAGCGACCGAGTTCCGTGCGCGACACGCCAAGCCTCCAGTTCCAGATCTTGGCCGCGTTCGCGCGCGGCGAGCCGGCGATCATGCCTGAAGCGGGCATGCGGGACTGGATCTACGCGCCGGATGCGGCCGAGGCCGTCGCACTGCTGATCGAAGCCGAGCGGCCGCGCCACCGGCTCTACAACATCTCCCGCGGAGAACTTTGGCCTGCGCTGCAATGGGGCGAGGCCTTTGCGGCGTTGCATCCCGGCCTGGAGTGCCGGGTCGCGGCGCCCGGCGAGAAAACCGTCATCAAGCTGCATGGGCCCTATCGCGCGCCGCTGTCGGTGAACCGGATGGCGGATGAATTCGGCTGGCGCGCGCAGTTCGGCTGCGCCGAGTCGGCGGCCGCGATGAGCGCCTGGTTGACGCAGCATAAGGAGTGGATCTGAGATGCGGCTGCAGGGGCGCACGGCCATCATCACGGGCGCAGGCTCCGGCATCGGCCGCGCCAGTGCAAAGCTGTTCGCGGAAGAGGGCGCACGTCTTGCTCTGGTCGATCGCGATCCAGCCGGACTTCAGGAAACGTTGAGCTTGGTCGGCGAGGCCATGACGCATATTGGCGACGTCGGCGATGCCGATTTCGCCGAGGCGGTGGCAAATGATGTGGTAGCACGGCACGGCCAGCTCGATATCCTGATGACTGCCGCTGGCTTCTCCTGTGGCGGCACCGTGTTGACAACGGACCCCGCCGATTGGGATGCGGTGTTCCGCACCAATGTCGGCGGCACCTGGCTGTGGGCGAGGGCAGCCGTGCCGCAGATGCAGCGGCAGAACAGCGGTTCGATCATCACGCTGGCGTCGCAGCTTGCGATTGCCGGCGGCAAGGGCAACAGTGCCTATATCGCCGCCAAGGGCGCGATTGTCAGCCTGACCCGGACGATGGCGGTGGATTTCGCGGCGGACGGCATTCGCGTCAACGCCATCGCGCCCGGTGCGATCGACACGCCGATGCTTCGCCGCAGCTTTGCGCGCCACGCCAATGCGGACGAGGTGCGCGAAGCCTCCCGCGACCGCCATGCCATGAAGCGGTTCGGCCAGGCCGATGAGATCGCGCAGGCCGCGCTCCACCTCGCAAGCGATGCCTCCTCGTTTACGACCGGCACCGTGATGGTGGTCGACGGAGGCTGGCTCGCGGCATGAGTGATGCGCTGACAGAACTGGAAGCGAACGTTCGCGCCGATCTCGCGCGGATCGCGCATCCCGGTGCCGCCTGGCTCGAACCGAAGACGGGACCGGATGGCAAGCCGGCGCTGGATGTGCTCGTGATCGGCGCCGGCCAATCCGGCATCGCCATCGGCTTCGGCCTGCTGCGCTCCCGCGTCAGCAACATCCTGCTGCTGGACAAGGCCGAGGAGGGGAAGGAGGGGCCATGGCTCGCCTATGCCCGCATGCCGACGCTGCGCAGCCCGAAGGACTATACGGGACCTGACCTCGACATCCCCAGCCTGACCTATCAATCCTGGCATGAGGCCCGCTTCGGCACGGAGAGCTGGCAGACACTCGACCTGATCCCGCGCTGCCACTGGGCTGAGTATCTGCTCTGGCTGCGGCGCACAGTCGGCTTGCCGGTGCGCAACGGGAGCGAGCTTCTGGAAATCCGGCCGGCGCGGGATGGTTTGCTGGCCGCACGCGTGAAACGTGGCGATGGCGTCGAGACACTCCATGCGCGCAAGATCGTGCTTGCGACGGGGCAGGAGGGGATGGGGAACTGGATGATCCCCGAGCCGCTGAGCCATCTGCCCATGAGCTCGGTCGCAACCGTCGCCGACGACATCGACTTCGAAAACCTTCGCGGCAAGCGCGTCGCCGTGATCGGTGCCGGCGCATCTGCCTTCGACAACGCAGCAACCGCGCTGGAAGCGGGCGCGGCGGAGGTGCACCTGCTGTGTCGTCGTGCGCAGATCCAGCTGATCCAGCCCTATCGCTGGCTGACTTTCCGCGGCTTCCTCCGCCATCTCAGCGATCTCGACGACGCCTGGCGGTGGCGCTTCATGCGCACCATCCTCGACATGCGCGAAGGCTTTCCGCAGGCAACTTACGATCGCTGCGCAAATCACGCCAATTTCACATTGCACGAGGGCGCCCCGATCGAGGCGGCCCGCGAGACCGATCGTGGTGTGGAATTGCAGACGCCGCGCGGCGCCATACCTGCGGATTTCGTCATCTGCGGCACCGGCATCGACATGGATTTTTCCGGCCGTGGCGAGTTGCGCGCATTTGCCGGCAATATCGCAACCTGGGCCGACCGCTACCAGCCCCCGGAGAGCGAGCGCAGCGCGCGGCTCGGTCGCTTTCCCTATCTCGCCGACGATTATGCCTTCACCGAGCGTGTCGCGGGCGATACGCCGTGGATCTCGAATATCCATCTCTTCGCCATCGCCTCCACCATGAGTTTCGGTCCGTCGGGATCGTCGATCAACGCGATGACGACCGCGGCGCCGAAGCTGGTGAATGGCCTGACGCGCGGCCTGTTTCGTGCCGATGTCGAACGGCATTGGGCCTCGCTTCGCGCCTATGACGTGCCGCAGGCCGTGGTGACGCGGCCAGCGCGAAACTTGGAGGAATCGCGATGATCGTCCATGCGCCGCCGCGACAAAGCGTCCACAAGAGCGCATCAAGAGACTGGCGCGCAACTTGCTTCTTTCTTAACCTGTCCTGTCGGCGTTCTTGTCGAAAATTTTGGGGAAAACGAATGCGTTTTGTGTCTTTCAGGATGGCATCCTCCGTGCTCGCCACCACTGCGCTTCTGCTTGTCGCCGCTGCGCCTGCGCAAGCGCAAACCAGGGCGGAGACGCTGCGCTATGTCACCGGTGCATCGGTCAACACGCTCGATCCCAACATCCCGGGCTCGACGCGGGAATCCTTCGCACTGAGCATGAGCACTTACGACCGCCTTGTGGCGTTCGGCCGCAAGCAGCTCAACGGCAAATGGGTGTTCGATCTCGACAAGATCACCGGCGAGCTCGCCGAATCCTATGACGTCAGTCCGGACGGACTGAAGCTGACGTTCCGTCTGCGCAAGGATGCCAAGTTCCAGGACGGCTCGCCCGTGACCGCCGAGGACGTCAAATGGTCGCTGGATCGCTGCGTCACCGCGCCGATCCTCGGCAAGGCACAATTGCTGACGGGATCATTGACGTCGGCTGACCAGTTCAAGGTGATTGACCCCCTCACGATCGAAGTGACGCTGCCGAAACCCGACAAGCTCGCACTGCCCAATCTCGCCACGGTCTACCCGCTGATCATCAACTCGAAGGTCGCCAAGGAGCATGCGACCCCGGAAGACCCCTGGGCCACGGCGTGGCTGAAGGAGCACACCGCCGGCAGCGGTGCCTATGTCATCGAGAGCTTCAAGCCCGGCGAGCAAGTGATCATCAAGCGCAACGAGGATTGGAACCGCGGCTCGCCCGACAAGCCGGCGTTCTTCAAGCGCGTAATCGTGCAGTCCGTGCCGGAGCCCGCGACCCGCGCCAATCTTGTCGAGCGTGGCGATGCCGATCTCGTCGTTGATCTCCAGGCCAGCGACGTGCAATCGCTCGAAGCCAAGGGCAAGCTCAAGGTGATCTCGACGCCGCAATACAATTCGATCACCTTCGTCTCGATGAACAACCAGATCCCGCCTTTCGACAACGTCAACGTCCGCCGCGCCGTCGCCTTCGCGCTGCCCTATGAGGACATGTTCAAGGCTGCCCTGTTCGGTCGCGGAGCCCCGCTGTTCGGTGCGACTTGGCCGGATGGCAAGCCGTTGAACGGCATCTATCCGTTCCAGGCGCCGGTGAAGACCGATCTCGACAAGGCGAGGGAGTATCTGAAAGCTGCTGGACTCCCGGAGGGTTTTTCGACCACCTTCAGCTTCAACGTCGGCCAGGCCTCGACCGCCGAGCCGATGGCGGCCCTCGTGAAGGAATCGCTTGCCAAGATCGGGATCAAGGTCGACATCCAGAAGCTGCCGGACGCGCAGATGTCGACGCAGATCAACGAGAAGAAGCTGCCCTTGTTCACGGAAGGCATCGTCGCCTGGCTGCCCTCGACCGATTACTTCTACCGCAACTTCTACACGGGCAATCAGCGCTGGAATTACAGCTCGATCAACAATCCGGAGCTGGCGACGATCGCGCAGGAAGCGCGCTTCGAGCCCGACAAGGCCAAGTACGAGGAGGATGGCCGCAAGCTCAACGCGATCCATTTCAGCGAGATGCCGCAGATCCCGCTGTGGCAGCCGAACCAGGACGCCGTGATGGCCTCGTCGATCGAGGGCTATACCTACGAGTTCCATCGCCAAGTGGATTATCGGGACGTCAGCCGCAAGTGATCTCGACATGCAAGGGCTCTGAATGGTGATGACAGGTCTTGGTGCGACGGTGGCGCGGGCGGGGAGGCGGCTTCTGTCGTCGCTGCCGGCGTTGTTCGGCGTGCTGGTCTTCACCTTTCTACTGATGCGGGTCCTCCCCGGAGATCCCGCGGTGTTCTTCGCCTCGGGGCCCAATGCCGGCAAGGAAGAGATCGAGCAGATCCGCAAGCAGATGGGGCTCGACAAGTCGGTGCCGGAGCAGCTCGTGTTCTATCTGTCCGATATCGGGCACGGCAATCTCGGCCGCTCCATGATGACCGGCCAGCCGGTCCTGAAGGACCTTCGCGAACGGCTGCCGGCCTCGCTGGAGCTCACCTTCACGGCGCTGCTGATCGCGCTGATCGCGGCGGTCCCGCTCGGCGTGGTCGCAGCCTTGAAACCGGGATCGCTGGTCGATCACGGCGTGCGGCTGTTCTGTGCGCTCGGCGTCTGCGTGCCGACCTTCGTCTCGGGCCTGCTGCTGATCTATGTGTTCTACTATCTGCTCGGTCTTGCGCCTGATCCGACCGGGCGGATCGACGTCTTCACCTCACTGCCGCCGCAGCGCACTGGGTTCCTGTCGATCGATTTCCTGCTCGCGGGGGACATCGAAGGCTGGTGGGCGGCCTGCAAGCAGTTGATCCTGCCGGCGCTGAGCATGGCCCTGTTCGTCATCGCGCCGCTGGCGCGGATCACACGTGCCTCGATGCTGGTCTCGCTCGGTAGCGATTTCGTGCGCACCGCGCGCTCCGTCGGATTGTCCTGGCAGAAGGTCGTCGTCACCTATGCGCTGCGCAATGCGATCCTTCCCGTCATCACCATTGCAGGCATCGTGTTCTCGACCATGCTTGGCGCGAATGTCCTGGTGGAGAAGGTGTTCTCCTGGCCGGGCGTCGCCTCCTACGCGCTCGATGCGCTGCTGTCGTCCGACTATGCGCCGGTGCAGGGTTTTGTGCTGCTGATGGCTGGCATCTTCGTGCTGGTCAATCTGGTCGTCGATATCTGCTACGGCATCGCCGATCCCAGGGTGTCGATCGGATGACCAGCGCAACCTTCCGCCATTCGGTCTGGATTTTGCGCGGCAACCCGCTGACCGGCGTCGCCGCGGCCGGTGTCCTGCTGTTCGTCCTGGTCGCGATCTTCGGACCGTGGCTCGTGCCCTATGATCCCATCGTCTCCAATGTCTCGGAGGCCTTGCAGCCGCCGAGCGCGGCGCACCTTGCCGGCACCGACCAGCTCGGGCGCGACGTGTTCAGCCGCCTCGTCGTTGCGGCACGGCTCGACCTCGCCATCGCGGTCTCGGCGGTCGGCATCTCCTTCGTGATCGGCGCCGTCGTGGGCTCGTTCTGCGGCTATGCCGGCGGCAGGCTCGACCGCTCGGTCGGCCGCTTCGTCGATGTCATGATGGCCTTTCCGCTGTTTGTGCTGGCGATGGCGATGGTTGCGGCGCTCGGCAACCGGATCGAGAACATCGTGATTGCGACCGCGATCATCAATCTGCCCTTCTACATCCGCTTCGCCCGTGCCGAGGTCAACGTCCGGCGCAATGTCGGCTGGGTGGAGGCGGCGCGTTCCTCCGGCGAGAGCCATTTCTCGGTGGTGCTGCGCTTCCTGTTGCCGAACATCCTGCCGGCGATGGCGGTGCAAATCTCACTCAACCTCGGCTGGGCGATCCTGAACGCCGCCGGTCTTTCCTTCATCGGCCTTGGCGTCAAGCCGCCGACCCCGGAATGGGGCATCATGGTCGCGGAGGGGGCGCGCTTCATCTCGACGGGGCGGTGGTGGCTGGTGGCCTTTCCGGGCCTCGCGTTGATGATGGCCGTGCTGTGCTTCAACCTCCTCGGTGACGGGATGCGGGACATTCTCGATCCGCGCATGCGCACATGAGCGAGGAATTGCTCAGGATCGACGACCTCCACGTCGAATTCTCGACGCGACGAGGGATGGTCGAGGCTGTGCGCGGTGTGACGCTCACGGTCGAAGCCGGCGAGATGCTTGGCCTCGTCGGAGAAAGCGGCTCTGGCAAGTCGGTCACCGGTTTTGCCACGACGCGGCTGCTCGATGCGGCCGGCCGCGTCACCGCAGGCAAGATACTGTTTCGCGGGCAGGACGTCACAAAACTCAGGGGTGACGATCTCCGGCAGCTCCAGGGCGCCGCGATGTCGATGATCTTCCAGAACCCGCGGGCGGCGCTCAATCCGATCCGCGCGATCGGTTTGCAGATCGCGGACGCGATCCTCACGCACAAGCGGATATCGAAGGATGCCGCCCGCGCCGAAGCGCTGGAGCTGTTGCGCGCCGTCCAGATCCGCGACCCCGAGACGCGGATGAACGCCTATCCGCACGAACTCTCGGGCGGCATGTGCCAGCGTGTCATGATCGCGATCGCGATTTCCTGCAATCCCGCGCTGTTGATCGCCGATGAGCCGACGACCGGACTCGATGTCACCACGCAGAAAGTGGTGATGGACCTCCTGGCGGAGATTGCCGCCGCGCGCGGCATGGCGACGATCCTGATCACGCACGATCTCGGGTTAGCGGCGCGATATTGCCGCCGTATCGCGGTGATGGAACGCGGCCGCATCGTCGAAGAGGCAAGCCCCAGGACGCTCTTCGGCGCGCCGCAGCACGCCTATACCAGGCGTCTGGTGGCGGCGTCGCCAACCGCGACCTCCCGGATTGAGGATCTCGTGACGGAAGAGGAGCGGGAAGGCTACGCGGCTGTCATCGGCAGGCCCAGACGGGAGCCCGTCCACGGGACTCCGCCGCTGCTGGAAGTGCGCAAGCTCGCAAAACGCTTCGACGAGGGCGCTGCGGCGGTGGCGGACTTCTCGATGACGATGGCCGGCGGCGAGAGCGTCGGCCTCGTCGGTGAATCCGGCTCCGGCAAGAGCACGACGTCGCGCATGATCTGCCGCCTGATCGACCCGAGCGAGGGCGAGATCGTGTTCGACGGCCAGGCGATCGGCCATGTGGCGTCGCGCGACTTTCACCGCTCGCAGTTCCGCAAAGATATCCAGATGGTGTTCCAGGACCCGAACGAGAGCCTCAATCCGCGCTTCACCGCCTTCGACTGCATCGCCCATCCCCTGATGCGGCTCGATCGTATGCGTGGGGGCGATGCGCTGCGCAAGCGGGTGGAAGACTGCGCCGATCGCGTGGGGCTGCCGCTGGATCTGTTGCCGCGCTTTCCGCATCAGCTCTCCGGCGGCCAGAAGGCGCGCGTCGGCATCGCCCGCGCCATCGCCTGCCGGCCGCGCCTTCTGGTGCTGGACGAGCCGACCGCTGCGCTCGACGTCTCCGTTCAGGCCGTGGTGCTGCAACTGCTCGACCGCCTGCGGCGCGAGAACGACATCGCGCTGCTGTTCGTCAGCCACGATCTCAACGTGGTGCGGATGCTCTGCGACCGCACCATCGTGCTGCGCAATGGCGGCATCGTGGAGCAGGGCGAGAGCCGGGCGTTGTTCGACAATCCCAAGACCGACTACACGCGCAAGCTGGTCGAGGCGATCCCGCATATCGAGACCGGCCCGGTGCTGGCGGCCGCGCTTTGAGGTCTCGACTGGCCCAGCTAGTGCGGATATCGCGCTGGCGAAGGTCTGGTTAGTGGCATACCATTTGCACGCCAATGAGCTCTGGTTTCACCTGTTCTTGGCCAACGATGGCCGGCATCACGGCACTATTGGGAGGATTTCATGGATCGCAGGACCGTATTGAAGGGACTGGCCGGCGCGGGCGGTCTGGCATTGAGCGGCCTCTCGGCCCCTGCGATCGCACAAGGCGCCTCCGCGCGCACCCTGCGCTTCGTGCCGCAAGCAAATCTCGCCAATTTCGACCCGATCTGGGGCACGCAATATGTCGTGCGCAATGCCGCCGCGCTGGTCTGGGATACGCTCTACGGCGTCGATTCCGCGCTGCAGCCGCAGCGGCAGATGGTCGAGTCCGAGGAAGTGACCGACGACGGCACCACCTGGACGTTCAAATTGCGGCCGGGGCTCAAATTCCACGACGGCGAGCCGGTGCTGAGCAAGGACGTCGTTGCGAGTCTCACTCGCTGGGCGGCACGCGATCCGATGGGGCTGATGCTCAAGGCGCTGCAGCAGGAACTCACCGCTGTCGACGACCGCACCTTCAAATGGGTGCTGAAGCAGCCGTTCCCGAAGATGCTCTACGCGCTTGGCAAGAACAATTCGCCTTGCGCCTTCATCATGCCGGAGCGCATTGCGCAGACCGACCCGTTCAAGCAGATCGGCGATTATGTCGGCTCGGGGCCGATGAAGTTCGCCAAGGCTGAGTGGGTCCCGGGCGCCAAAGCCGTGTTCGAAAAATTCGCCGACTATGTGCCGCGGCAGGAGAAGGCATCGTGGCTCGCCGGCGGCAAGCAGATGCTGCTCGACCGCGTCGAATGGATCGTGATGCCGGATCCGGCGACCGCCGCGGCCGCGTTGCAAAACGGCGAGATCGACTGGTGGGAGAACCCCATCGCGGACCTCGTCCCGGTCCTGAAGAAGAACAAGAACATCAGCGTCGACATCGGCGATCCCCTCGGCAATGTCGGCTCGTTCCGCATGAACTTCCTGTATCCGCCCTTCAACGACGTGCGGGCGCGGCGCGCAGTGCTGATGGCGATGAGCCAGGAAGACTATATGCGTGCGCTCGTCGGCGACGACAATTCGCTGTGGAAGTCGCTGCCGGGCTTCTTCACGCCCGATACGCCGCTCTACACCGAGGCGGGCGGCGAAGTCTTGAAGGGCAAGCGCGATCTCGACGCCGCCAAGAAGCTGCTCGCGGAGAGCGGCTATTCCGGCCAACCGGTGACGTGCCTGGTGGCGCAGGATCAGCCGATCACCAAGGCGTTCGGCGATGTGACCGCCGATCTCCTGAAGAAGCTCGGCATGAATGTCGACTTCGTCGCGACCGATTGGGGCACCGTCGGCTCCCGCCGCGCGCAGAAGACACCGCCCGGGCAGGGCGGCTGGAACATGTTCCACACCTGGCATGCAGGTTCGGACTGCATCAATCCGGCGCCCTACACCGCCATTCGCGCCAACGGCGACAAGGCGTGGTTCGGCTGGCCGAGCAGCCCCGGCACCGAGAAGGAGGTCACGTCCTGGTTCGAGGCCAAGAACCTCGACGAGGAGAAGGCCGCGGTCGCTCGCCTCAACAAGGTCGCGCTCGAGGACGTCGTCTACGCGCCGACCGGCTTCTTCCTCAGCTACACGGCCTGGCGCAAGAACGTCTCCGGCATCACGAAAGGGCCGCTGCCGTTCTTCTGGGGCGTGTCGAAATCCGCATGACCCTGCGCTGAAGCCAGATGCTCTCCTACATCCTCCGGCGTATCGCCTCGACCTTGCCCGTGATGGCGATCGTCGCGCTGTTCGTGTTCAGCCTGCTCTACATCGCGCCGGGGGATCCCGCCGTGGTGATCGCGGGCGATCAGGCAAGTCCGGAGGATGTGGAGCGCATCCGTCAGAGCCTCGGCCTCGATCGGCCCTTCCTGATCCAGTTCGGCAGCTGGGTCTGGCGCATTCTGCACGGCGATCTCGGCACCTCGATCTTCACCAATCTGCCGGTCTCGACCATGATCGGCCAGCGTCTCGGGCCGACGCTGTCGCTGATGATGGTCACGCTCCTGCTCACGATCGTGGTCGCGGTGCCGCTCGGCGTGCTGGCGGCCTGGAAGGCGGGAAGCCTGATCGACCGGGCCATCATGGCCTTTGCCGTGTTCGGCTTCTCCCTGCCGGTCTTCGTCGTCGGCTATGTCCTCGCCTACGTCTTTGCGCTGGAGCTCGAATGGCTTCCCGTGCAGGGCTATACGCCGCTCGCCCAGGGCCTCTGGCCCTGGCTGCAAAACCTGATCCTGCCGTCGATCGCACTCGGCTGTGTCTACATCGCGCTGATCGCGCGTATCACGCGCGCCACCATGCTCGAAGTGCTGCAACAGGATTATATCCGCACCGCGCGCGCCAAGGGCCTCGGGCAGGGCGGCATCCTGTTCGTCCACGCGCTGAAGAACGCGGCAGTGCCGATCGTCACGGTGATCGGGATCGGCATTGCGCTTCTGATCGGCGGCGCGGTCGTCACGGAAAGCGTGTTCGCGATTCCCGGCCTCGGCCGGCTCACGATCGACGCGATCCTGCGCCGCGATTATCCCGTCATCCAGGGCATCGTGCTGCTGTTCAGCTTCGTCTACGTCCTCGTCAATCTGATGATCGACGTCGTTTATACGCTCGTTGACCCGAGGATCCGCTATTGACCGACACGACCGTCAATCCGCAAGCGCTGCCGGCGGGCTTCGTCCTCGCGCCGCAACTGCCGGAGATTCTTCGGCCCGTCGTGATCCGGCGCGGCTTCATCGGCCTGCTGCGGGGCCATCCCACCGTCGCCATCGGTGGCACGTTGCTGCTGATACTCGTCCTGATCGCGATTTTTGCGCCTTATCTTGGCACGGTGGATCCGACCGCACTTGCGCCGGCCAAGCGCACCCGCGCGCCGTCGGCGCTTTACTGGTTTGGCTCCGACGTGCTCGGTCGCGACATCTATTCACGCGTGCTGTTCGGCGCGCGCGTCTCGCTCACGGTCGGCTTGTCCGTTGCGATCTTCGCCTCCGCGGCCGGTCTCGCCATCGGCATCGTCTCCGGCTTCATCCGCTGGGCCGACGGCATCTTGATGCGCTTCATGGACGGCCTGATGTCGATCCCGCCGATCCTGCTGGCGATCGCGCTGATGGCGCTGACACGCGGCAGCGTCGGCAACGTCATTCTGGCGATTACGGTTGCCGAAATCCCGCGGGTTTCCCGTCTTGTCCGTAGTGTGGTGCTGTCGCTGCGCGAGCAGCCTTACGTGGATGCAGCGGTAGCCTGCGGCACGCGCACACCGATGATCATCCTGCGCCACATCCTGCCGAACACGCTGGCGCCGATGCTGATCCAGGCGACTTACATTTGCGCCAGTGCGATGATCACGGAAGCGATCCTGTCCTTCATCGGCGCGGGAACGCCGCCGACCATTCCGTCCTGGGGCAACATCATGGCCGAGGGGCGGGCGCTGTGGCAGGTCAAGCCCTACATCGTGTTCTTTCCGGCGGCGTTCCTGTCGGTCACCGTGCTCGCCGTCAATCTGCTCGGCGATGGCCTTCGCGATGCGCTCGATCCGCGCATGGCCAAGAGCCTCTGATGGCGAGGGGCTGATCGCGATGGCACTGCTTGAAGTCGAAAACCTCCAGACCCACTTCCGCACGCCCAGCGGCATCAACCGCGCGGTGGAAGGCGTGTCGTTCCATGTCAACGAGGGCGAGACGCTCGCCATCGTCGGTGAGTCCGGTTGCGGCAAGTCGGTGACCTCGATGTCGCTGATGCGGCTGATCCCGGAACCGTCCGGCAGGATCGCCGGCAGCATCCGCTTCGCGGGCAAGGACCTGCTGCAAATGTCGGATCGCGAGATGCGCGCGATCCGCGGCAACGACATCTCGATGATCTTCCAGGAACCGATGACCAGCCTCAACCCGGTCCTGACCGTCGGCCGTCAGATCCGCGAAACGCTGATGATTCACCAGGGGCTGGACAAGCAGGCCGCCGAGGCACACGCGATCGAGATGCTGATTCTGGTCGGCATTCCCGAGCCGAAGCGGCGCGTGCGGGAATATCCGCATCAGCTCTCCGGCGGCATGCGCCAGCGCGTCATGATCGCCATTGCACTCGCCTGCAATCCAAAGCTTCTCATTGCCGACGAGCCGACCACAGCCCTCGACGTGACGATCCAGGCGCAGATCCTGAAATTGATGCTGGATCTCAAGCACCGGGTCGGCGCAGCGATCATCCTGATCACCCACGATCTCGGCGTGGTCGCCGACATCGCCGAGCGCGTCATGGTCATGTATGCCGGGCGCAAGGTCGAGGAGGCGCCGGTGGCGGAACTGTTCCGTTCGCCGCGTCATCCGTATACGCAAGGCCTGCTCGGCGCAGTGCCGCGGCTCGGCTCGTCGCTGACCGGCACGGCGAGACGGCTGGCGGAGATCCCCGGGCAGGTGCCTGATCTGCGCAAGCCCATCGTCGGCTGCGTCTTCGCCGGACGTTGCGCGCTCGCGACCGATCTCTGCCGGCAGTATGCGCCGGGGCTCGAAGAGAAGGGCCCACGTCACGTCGCGGCCTGCCATTATGCGGCCAAGGGAGCGGTCGCGGCATGAGTCCTCCGCTGCTCCAGGTCAACGACCTCAAGAAGCACTTCCCGGTCAAAAAAGGCCTGTTCAGCCGCAAGTCCGAATGGGTCTATGCGGTGGACGGTGTGTCGTTCGAGATCGCGCGCGGCGAGACGCTCTCGCTGGTCGGCGAGTCCGGCTGCGGCAAATCGACGGTCGGCCGTGCGATCCTGCGCCTGTTCGACATCACGGCAGGGCAGGTCATCCTCGACGGCCAGCGTATCGACGACGCTCATCCGAGCACGATGCGTCAGATGCGCCGCCGCGTGCAGGTGGTGTTCCAGGACCCGTTCTCGAGCCTCAATCCGCGCATGCGCGTGCGCGACATCCTGGCCGAGCCGATCCGCAATTTCGGCCTCGCCAAATCCGCGATCGATCTCGAGACACGCGTGGCGGCGCTGATGGACACCGTGCGCCTGCCGCGCGAGGCGCTGAACCGCAGGCCGCACGAATTCTCCGGGGGCCAGCGCCAGCGCATCGGCATCGCGCGTGCGCTCGCCGCCGAGCCCGATCTGATCGTCTGCGACGAGGCGGTGTCGGCGCTCGACGTCTCGGTAAAGGCCCAGATCGTCAATCTGCTGCAGGATCTGCAGCGCGAGTTCGGCCTGGCGCTGCTGTTCATCAGCCATGACCTCGCGATCGTCGAGCACATGACCCATCGCGTCGCGGTGATGTATCTCGGCAAGATCGTCGAGGTGGCGCCGCGCTACGAGATCTTCGCCGCGCCAAAGCATCCTTACACCAAGGCGCTGCTCTCGGCGGTGCCGCTGCCCGAGCCTGGCGTTCAGCGCAATCCCATCATCCTCAAGGGAGACGTGCCGAGTCCGATCAACCCGCCAAGCGGGTGCCGCTTCCACACCCGTTGCCCGCTCGTATTCGATCGCTGCCGGACCGAGGAGCCGACATTGCGCGCGGCTGGACCCGAGCAGTGGGTGGCCTGTCATCTCGAAGAAGGTGCGACGGTGACGAGCGGCTAGCCGTCTGGGCGGTCGCAAAGCTCTGGATCGAGGCGCAGGGGCGTCAATCGGGCGAGGATGACACTCTGCTCCTGTTTTGCCCGACGAGTCAAAAACGTTTGCGACGAAAATTCATGTGTAAAAACAACCTCATTCTACTGTGCATGGGGTTGTTTTCGCGTTTTTTGTTTTAGCCGCCTTCAACCCTGGCGGCGCAGGAAGCCCGTGATCGTGACCTTTTCCCAGATGTCGGCCGCGGCAAACGGATCGGCTTGGTTGAAAGCCTCGACCTCGCTGCGGCCGGGCGCCTCGATCAGGAACAGGCTGCCAATCATCCTCTCGCCGTCGTCGGAGACCAGCGGCCCTGACATCACGATCTTGACGCCGAAGCGCGAGGTGTCGCTCAGGAAAGCCTTGTGGGCGTCGTAATTGGCGAGCCGGATCGGCAGCGCGCCGGCGCGGTCGAGGACGTGAATGGCGAACAGCATGATGGTCTCCGTTTATATCACGTTTTCTTGGGACGGCCGCGGCTGCGGCCGTCCGGGCTTGTCGTGATGGCGGCGGTTGGTTACTTGCCGCCGAGCTTGCTGGCTTCTTCGAAAGTCGGGCAGCTCCGTTGCTCCAGCGGCACGTCGAACGGCTGGTAATTGTCCTTGGTGATCACGGTCGGCTTCAGCACGATCTCAGCAATGACGGGCTGGTTGCGCAAAGAGCGGATCGCCATCATGGTGCCGAGGCAGCCTTGAAAGAATCCGTTGTAATCGCCGCTCGCGAGCAGCTTGCCGGACTTGATCGCGTCGATCGCTTCCTTGGTGCCGTTGATGCCGATCACCTGCGCCTTGCGGTTGGCGCCGTCGAGGGCCTCGATCGCGCCGACCGCCATGGCGTCGTTGGCGGCGAGCACGCCGTCGATCTGCGCGTTCGACTGCATCAGATTCTCCATCACCTGGAGCGCCTGGAGCCGCTGGTAATTGCCGGGCTGCGAGGCCAGCAGTTTCGCACCGGCGTTTTCCTTCAGCGCGTAGTTGAAGCCGCGGACGCGGTCGACATTGGTCAGCGAGCCCTTGACGCCCTCGATGATGACGATGTTGCCCTTACCGCCGAGCGTCTTGAGCAGGAAGCGCGCGGTCTCGAGCCCGAGGCTGTAATCGTCGGCGCCGACGAAGGACAGGAACTTGCCGCCGGCCGAGCGATCGGTGATGTTGACGACGGGGATCTTGGCCTCGTTGATCTTCTCCACGCCCGGCACCATCGCCTTGTAGTCGACCGGCGTGAAGACGATGGCGCTAGGCTTCTTCACCACGACGTCCTCGATCTGGCTGAGCTGCTCGGGAATGCTGTCGGGCTTGGTCGGGATGTATTGCAGCGTCTTCGCGTTCAGCGTCTTCGCCATGTTGTCCGCGCCGACCCGCACCGTCTGGAAGAACGGATTGGTCTGGTTCTTGGTAAAGACGGCGATGGTCTCGCCATCGGCTCGCGCTTGCGTGGTGAGCGCGGCCGCCATCAGCAGCGGCAGCGCCAAATAACCCAGTGTCTGTTTCATGTTGCCTCCATCCCTCATTTTGCTTGTTGGTCGTTCAAGAGCTCATTGCGCGCGGCGGCGGGTCTTCATGTCGAGCCAGACCGCGAGAATGACGATGATGCCTGTCACCAGCGACTGCCAGTTGGCGCTGACCGACAAGAGGTTCATGCCGTTCAGCACCAGCGTCAGGATCAGCGCACCGATGAAAGTGCCGAACACGGTGCCGACGCCGCCGAACAGGGAGGTGCCGCCGATCAGCACCGCGGCGATCGCGGGCAGCGTCAGGCTTTCGCCGATGTCGGCCTCGGCCGAATTGAGCCGCGACAGGAAGATGATCGAGGCGAGCCCCGCCATGGTGCCGGAGACGGCGTAGACCAGCAGCAGGCGTCGGGCGACCGGAATGCCGGAGAGCCGCGCCGCGACCGGATTGGCGCCGATCGCGTAGATCTCCTGGCCCCAGATCGTTCGCTGCGCAAACAGCGTTCCGATCCCGAGGAACACCAGCAGCAGATAGACCGGGATCGGCAGGCCGAATAGATAGCCGCTGCCGATCTGGCGGAACCCGGCCGGGAAGCCGTGAAGGGTTTCACCCGCCATGTACCAATAGGTGAGGCCGTTCAGCACCCAGAGCATGCCGTAAGTGGCGATGAAGGAGGGGATGCGCAGCGCGGTGACCATGACGCCGTTGAGGAGCCCAACGATGCCGCCGCAGGCAAGTCCGGTGAGGATGCCGAGCGCCGGCGAGCCGGTCTTGTGGATCACGGTCCCGGCGATGCAGGCGGACAGCGCGACATTGGCGCCGACGGAGAGATCGAGGCCCGCGGTCAGCACCACCAGGGTCAGGCCGGAGGCGATGAAGAAGGTCAGGCTCGCCTGCCTGAGCACATTGAGAATGTTGCCGAGGCTCAGGAAGGAATCGCTGAGCACGGCGAGCACCGCACAAATCAGCAGCGCCGCAAGCAGGCGATAGAACATTTGGATCGCGTCCTGCGACAGGAACGAGCGGGGCGGCGCGATGGCGTCTTTGCTGATGTCGGTCATGCGCGGCTCCGCAGGCCGTCAAGGAAGAGGGCAACGATGACGAGGACGCCGACGCTTGCGACCTGCACCGAGGACGGCAGCGAGATCAGGTTCAGCCCGTTGCGCAGCACGCCGACCGAGAGCACCCCGAGCAGCGTGCCGAGCAGCCAGCCATTGCCGCGCTCGAACGACGTGCCGCCGACGGCGACGGCCGCGATCGCATCGAATTCGAGACCGAGGCCCGCGGTTGGATGCCCGGAATTCATCCGCGCAGTCATCAAGAGGCCGGCGATGCCGGCCATGGCGCCGCCGATCGCATAGACCGCGATCAGCAGCTTGTTCGGTGAGAGGCCGGCGTAGCGCAGCGCCTCGCGGTTGCCGCCGAGCGCGAAGATGTAGGTGCCGAAGCGGGTGTGATAGAGCAGACCGTGGAAGACCGCGTAGGTCACGAGTGCCATCACGATCGGCACGGGAATTCCCAAAAGCGTCGCCGAATAGATGTCGCGCACGCTGTGGGGGATGCCGACCACGCTCTGGCCGTCGCTGACGATCAGCGATAGGCCCTGCGCCATGCCGAGCGTGCCCAAGGTCGCAACGAAGGGCGGGATGCCCACGATGGCGACCAGCCAGCCATTGGCGAAGCCGAAGGCCGCGCCGACGAGGAGCCCGGCACCGAGGCCGAGCAACATCGAGTGGGTGGTGAGCGAGACGATGGCGACGCAGAGCGAGGTCAGCGTCAGCACCGCGCCCATCGACAGGTCCAGCCCCTCGGTCATGATGATCAAGGTCATCGGCAGCGCGAGCATGGTCAGGATCGTCGACTGCACCAGCACGTTGGAGAGGTTGGCGACCGACAGGAAGCCGGGCGCGATCGTGCTGAACAGCGCGATCAGCAGCACCAGCACGATGGCAACGCCGGGAACCCGTTGCAGCGGATTCGGTTGAGAGACGACCGCGGCCTCACGCATGATGCATCCCCAGTCGCACGATGTTCTCCTCGGTCAGCTCGCTACGCGCGAGATGCCCGGCGATGCGCCCTTCGCGCATCACATAGGCGCGGTCGCAGACGTGGCAGATCTCGACCTGTTCGGACGAGATCATCAGCGCGGCCGCGCCTTCCGCGACAAGGCGGTCGATCAGGGCGAAGATTTCGGCCTTGGCGCCGATGTCGATGCCCCGGGTCGGCTCGTCGAAGATGAAAAGTTTCGAGCCGGCGGCGAGCCACTTGCCGATCACGACCTTCTGCTGATTGCCGCCTGAAAGCAGGCCGACGGTCTGCCGTGCGCTAGGCGTCGCAATGCGTAGCTGACGGATCAGGCCGTCGGCAGTGCGCTGCGCACTGCGCTGGTCGAACAACCCGCTCGGGAACAGTTTTCGCAGCGCCGACACTACCAGATTGTCGCTCACCGATCGCAGCAGCGCGAGACCTTCGCTCTTGCGGCTCTCCGGGATCAGCGCAATGCCGCGGCGGGCGGCGAGGTCGGGCTCACCGGAAATGACTTTGCCGTCGAACACGATCTCGCCTGATGTCACGGGATCGGCACCGAAGATCGCGCGCGCGACTTCGCTGCGACCGGAGCCGACCAGGCCACACAGGCCGACAATCTCACCGCGGCGCACCTCGATGTTGATGTCGGCGATCCCCGTCGATGAACTCAAGGCCTTGACCTCGAGCAGCAGCTCGCCGGGCTTGTCGGCAAAATTGCGCGGGTAGGTCATGTCGACGTTGCGACCGACCATCATGCGGACGAGCTGGTCCGGCGTGACGTCAGCAGGTTTGACGCCGTCGATGCGGCGGCCGTCACGCAGCACGGTGATGCGGTCGCCGAGCGCGAACACCTCCGCCATGCGGTGCGAGATGTAGACGATCGAGACGCCGTCGGCCTTCAGCCGCGCGATCAGCGCGAACAGCAGCTCGGTCTCGCGATCGGATAGCGCCGCAGTCGGCTCGTCCATCACCAGGATGCGGGCGTTCTGGCTGATCGCCTTCGCGATCTCGACCATCTGCTGCTGCGCCACCCCCAGCTTGTCAACGATGGTGGAGGGATCGATGTCAAAGCCGATCGTGCCGAGCACGCGCGCCGCGTCGGCCAAAATCTTGCGGCGATCGATCGTGCCGGGGATGCGGCCCTTCGGCTCGCGGCCGAGAAAAATGTTCTGGGCGATATCGAGATGGGGGACGAGGGAGAATTCCTGGAAGATCACGGCAATGCCGAGCTTCTGCGCGTCCGCGGCCGAGTGGATCGCGACCGGCTCGCCTCTGTAGTAGAACTCGCCGGCATCGGCGCGATAGGCGCCGCACAGCACCTTCATCAGGCTCGACTTGCCGGCGCCGTTCTCGCCCAGCAGCATGTGGACTTCGCCGGGGAAGACGGCAAAGGAGACGTCGTCCAGCGCCTTGACGCCGGGAAACTCCTTACTGATGTCGCGCAGCTCAAGGAGCGGGACAGGTGAGGCGGGCTCGACGGCTAATGCGGCGGTGCTCATGCCTGCGCTCCGCCTGCAAAGATCTTTCCGGGGTTCATCAGTCCGTCAGGGTCGAGCGCGGTCTTGATCGACCGCATCACATCGACGGCCTCGCCGAGCTCGTCGGTGAGATAATCGATCTTGCCGAGCCCAATGCCGTGCTCGCCGGTGCAGGTGCCGTCCATGGCAATCGCGCGGGCGACCATGCGGGCCTGCAGCGCCTTGGCGCCTTCGGCTTCCTCGGGCCTGGCCGGATCGATCAGAATCAGCATGTGGAAATTGCCGTCGCCGACATGCCCGACGATCGGCGCCGTAAAACCGTGCTCGTCCGCGTCGCGCCGGGTATCCGTGAGGCATTCCGCCAGTCGCGAGATCGGCACGCAGACGTCGGTGATCACGGCACGCGCGCCGGGGCGCAGGCCCAGGCCCGCATAGAGCGTTGTCGCGGGCGTGCCAGAGCCGGCTGCGATCCTCCGGTGCCTTGGACCAGGCAAAGCCGTGGCCGCCATGGTCGGCGGCGATGGCCTGTGCGGCCTCGGCCTGCTCGGCGACGGAAGTCTCGGAACCATGGAATTCAAAGAACAGCGTCGGGGCTTCGCGATAGCCGAGCTTCGCGTAGGCGTTGATGCCGCGCATCATGACGTCGTCGAGCAACTCGATACGCGCGATGGGGATCGCGGACTGGATCACGGAGATCGCGGTGTCCACGGCGTTGTGCAGGGTGTCGAAGCTGCAAACCGCGGCCGAGATCGCCTGCGGCACGGGATGCACCTTCAGCGTGATTTCGGTGATGAGTCCGAGCGTGCCCTCGGCGCCGACGAACATGCGCGTCAGGTCGTAACCGGCGGCTGACTTGCGCGCGCGTCTGGCGGTCCGGATCACGCGGCCGTCGGCCAGAACCACCTCCAGCGCCATGACGTTGTCCTTCATGGTGCCGTAGCGCACCGCCATCGTGCCGGAAGCTCGCGTGGACGTCATGCCGCCGATCGAGGCGTCGGCGCCGGGATCGATCGGAAAGAAAAGCCCAGTGCCGCGCAGCTCCGCATTGAGCTGCTTTCGGGTGATGCCGGGCTGCACGACGACGTCCATGTCGCTATCGTGCACCGTCAGCACCTTGTTCATGCGTGCGAAGTCGAAGCAGACGCCGCCCGCGACCGCGGCCGCATTGCCTTCGAGCGAGGTCCCGGCGCCGAACGGTACGATGGGCATATTCGCGCCAGCGCACAGCTTGACGATCTCCGCGACTTCCTGCGTGGTTTCAGGGAAGACGACGATGTCGGGCGGCAGGTTGCGATAATGCGACTCGCTCTGCCCATGCTGATCGAGCACGCCACGCGCGACGCTCGCGCGCGGGCCGATCATGCCTGTGAGGCGATCGGCCAATATGCTCGTGCTGACTCGCGGTCCCATTCTTACTCCCTGTCTGGCCCTGTTGTCGGACTCTTGTCTGGTCCGCCGTCGTTCAGCTTAAGCGGCTCTTGCGCTGCTAGCGACCTGCTTCAGGCCGAAATCATAGTTGAGGTGAAAATACTCGATGTCTACCATGCGACCATCGGGCGCACGGCCGGGCGGGCACTGCACAAATTCGCGGATCAGGCTGTCCTTGACGCCGAACACCACGTCGCTGTCGAGATACTGGTCGCCGGCCACGAACACATGGGTCACGAGTTGCTCGAAGCCGGGCGCCGAGATCATGAAATGCACGTGCGCCGGGCGCCAGGGATGGCGGCCCTGGACCGCCAGCATGTCCCCAACTGTGCCGTCATGTGGGATCGGATAGGCAGCCGGCTTGATCGACCAGAAATTGAAGCGGCCGTTCTGGTCGGTGTGGAAGCGCGCCCGCATCGCAAGATCGCCGATCTTGTCGAGCTGCTGCACGTCGTAATAGCCATCATCGTCGGAATGCCAGACATCCACGACGGCGCCGGCAAGCGGCCGTCCGTCGACGGTCGACACCGAGCCGGTGACGAGCATCGGATCGCCTTCCATCGGGCCGGAGATGTCAGCGCCGTTGTCTTTCTCGGGCGACGCCTGCACGAAGAACGGACCGAGCACCGTGGTTTCGGTGGCGCCTTCCGGCACGGGATGATTGATCGCGTCGACCAGCATGGAGACGCCGAGCGCGTCCGACAGCAGGATGAACTCCTGGCGCTTGTCGTCGCACATGTGGCCGGTGCGGGTCAGGAACTCGATGCCGTATTCCCATTCCTTCTGGGTCGGTCGCACCTCGCGGACGAAGGCATGAAGGTGGCGCACCAGCGCTTCGCTGACCTGCTTGATCCGCGGATCGGTCGCGCCTGCGATCCGATCCAGCACCGCGTCCGTGATCGTGTTCTCGTTGAAATTTCGCATAGGTGCCTCCGTGAATCAGAGTTTGGGCTCGCCAAGGCCGGACAGCCGCTCGAGGTGCTTGACGGTCGCGATGAAGTCGGCGTCGCCGTCGCCCTGCGCGACCAGCGAGCCATAGGTCTCGCGCACCTGGGCCGCGAGCTGAAGCGGCACGCCGACGGCGTGGCCGGCACCGAGGATCAGATCGAGATCCTTGGCCATCTGCCTGCAGGAGAAAGTCGAGTCGAAATCGCGGCTGCGCAGCGGCGCGGTCTTGTATTTCACCATCGGCGAGGCGACCGCGCTGTCGTCGAGGACTTTCAGAATGTCCTGCCAGCCGATGCCGCCCTTGCGCGCCAGCGCCAGACTCTCCGCCATCATCGCGGCCGACACCGCGATCATCAGATTGACCGCAAGCTTCGCATATCGCGCTTCCTCGCCGGGCCCAAGATAGGTCTGGGCGCGGGTGAAGGCGGCAAGCAGCGGCTTTGCGTTTTCGTAGGCGTCCTCCGGGCCCGAGACGAAGCAGCTCAGCGCGCCGGTGTGGACGATACTGGCATTGCCCGAGACCGGCGCCCGCAGGTAGAAGACACCGCGCGCCTGGGCGGCGGCGTCGACCTCTGCGGACGCCTCGACGCTCACGGTGCTGGTCTCGATCACAACAGATCCAGCCGCCATCGCGGCGATGAGGCCGGTTGGGCCGAGCAATGCGCCGCGCAAGGCAGCGTCATCGGGCAAGGACGTGACGATCGCGGCCTTGCCGTCCACGGCCTCGGCCGGTGAAGCGGCAATCGAAATGCCTTGCGTGCGAGCCTCCGCGAGCCGTGCGGCGCTCCGGTCGAACGCGGTCACCGCATAACCGGCCTTGGCGACGAGCACCGACATCGGCAAGCCCATCTTGCCGATCCCGATGAAAGCGATGTGTTTCGAAGCGTCCGTCATTGTTGTTGTCCTTGACGCCCTCAGGCGGCGTGTCCCTGTCGTTCGATGTCGTGCACCAGTCGCCGGCCGGATTGCACGAGCAGTTCCTTCTTCGCCCCCAGGCCCTCGGCCAGCAGCCGACCATTCCGCTTCTTCCACACGCCGCCGATCATCACGGCCTCGATATTGGCAAGGCTCGTCTGCATCACCACGGTGGAAACGGGATCGTGCACCGGGACGAGGTTGAGATCGGAGCAATTGATGATGACGAGGTCGGCGAGCTTGCCCGGTGTCAGCGAGCCGATCTGGTCCTCGCGGCCGAGCATGCGGGCGCCTTCCGTCGTGATCCAGCGCAGCGCCTCGCGGACGGGGATCGTGGTCGTCGCCGGAATGGTGCCGCTGGCCTTGCGCGACTCGGCGTTGTCGAGCGCCCGCTGCATCGAGAGCGCAACGCGCGCGGCGGAGAAGAGGTCGCCCGCCAGTACGGATTCCAGATCGATGCCGATGGTCGGCCGCACGCCGCGCTTGAGCAGCCGTCCGGTGATCGGAAAGCCGTGGCCCTGGATCATTTCGTTCTCCGGCGTCACCGAGAAGGAGACGCCGAGATCGACCATCCGGTCCAGCAGTTCGTCAGGCAGGTCATTGCCATGGACGATGTTGATGCCGGGGCCGACTAGACCCGCCCCGATCAGCTTCTCCCAGCCACCGGGCGTCTTCGCGGGACCACCGCCCTGATGCATGGATGCGATCAGCTTGAGCTCGTGCGCCATGCGGAAATCGTGCATGGCGACGTCGAGCGTCGAGTAATGTGGCCCCAGGATCGCAAGGCCGAGCGTGACGAGGCCGTCGCGGTCGGCGAGGGGCCCCGCCAGCAGTCGTTCGACCTCATTGCGTGGATGCGGCACTTCCGAGAAGTGCGGCTCGCCCGGTTTCGGTTCGGGCTTGGGCGAGCCGTGGAAGAAGGCCGCACGGATACCGCTCTCGATCAGGCCGCGCACGGCGGCGTCGGTATGATCGGGCGTCGGATTGTTGTGGCACCAGTCGGCCAGCGTGGTGGTGCCCTGGTTCATCTGGTTCAGCGCGCCCACCAAGGTCGCGATATAAATGTCCTCGGGCCTGAAGACCGTAGCGAGACCCGCATGCATGCGGCGGAAATATTCCAGCAGCGTCCAGTTGGCGGCATAGCCGCGTAAGCCCGTCTGCCAGGTGTGCATATGGGCGTTGATCAGGCCGGGGATGACGATGCGCCCGGTGCCGTCGACGATCTCGATCTCGGCCGCGCCGCCGACGTCGATCGATGGACGCACGTCAACGATGCGGCTGCCCTCGATCAGCACGTCGCCGCGAGGTAAATCGCCGATCGTGTCATCCATGCTGATGATGACAGCGGATTTGATGAGCGTGCGCCGCATCGAATCAAACTGCCGTTTTGATGGCGCCGGGCGGCTCGCCGGCCCAGGCGCGCGCGATCAGGTCGCGAATGGCGTTGCGATCAAGCGGGCGCGGGTTCCAGTACGCGTTGGTGACGGCGAGATCCGCAGCCTTGTCGATGCCGCCTTCGGGCATGCCGATGTCGCGCAATGCGACCTTCGCACCCAGCCGCTTCGCGAGCTCGAAAAGTCCTTGCGGTGCATCGGCGGCGCCGATTGCGCGTGAGATCCGCGCCATCGCATCGGGCACGGCCGGCGCGTTATAGGCCAGCGCGTGCGGCAGCACGATGGTATGGGTCTCGGCATGCGGCAGGTCGAAGGTGCCGCCGAGCGTGTGGCAGAGCTTGTGATGCAGCGCCATGCCGACGGTACCAAGGCAGACGCCGCACAGCCAAGCGCCATAGAGCGCCTCGCTGCGAGCCTCGCGATCGTCGCCCTTGGCGGCGATGGCGAGCAGGGCACATGCCAACGCGCGAATGCCCTCTTCTGCCATCAGCGACGTGACAGGATTGGTGTCGCGCGCGTAGAGCGCTTCGGCCGCATGCGCGATCGCATTGATGCCCGATGTCGCGGCCAGGCTCGCCGGCAGCGTCAGGGTCAAATCGACATCGTAGATCACCGTTTCCGGCAGGATGGCGGCGTCGCGTACCGTGGTCTTCAACCCGTTCTCGGTCTGTCCAACGATCGGCGTCATCTCCGAGCCGGCATAGGTGGTGGGAATGCAGAGCTGGTTGACGCCTGTACGCAAGGCGAGCGCTTTGCCGAGCCCGGTCGTGGATCCGCCACCAAGGGAAATGACGCAGTCGGCCTCGCACGCCTTCATCGCCGCGAGCGCCCGCTCCGTGACCTCGACCGGCGTGTGCATGGTCGCGCCCGGAAAGATGCCGGCGTAGAGCGGACCGAGCGCCGCGCCCAGGCTTTTGCCTTGCGCCTCCTGCTGCGGCGTCGTCAGCACCAGCGCGCGCTTGCCACCGAGCCGCTCGACCTCGGCCTTGGCTTCAGCCAGTGTTCCGCTGCCGAACACGACGCGGCAGGGCAGGTTTTCAAAGGTGAACGTACCGATCATGCGCCGGTCTCTTTGATGGGATAATCGACCTGGAAGCGTCCGATCCGCAAGTCGCCCAGCGCCTCGCGCACGCGCAAATGTTCCGGGTGGGTGGCGTAGGCCTGGAGCGCAGCGTGGTCGGTGAATTCGGAGAACAGAACGACGTCGCAAGCGTAGTCGACATCGCTGACATCGAGTCCGACTTCGATGTGGGTGAGGCCGTCGATCCGGCCGCGTAGCCCCTCGAACAGGGTCTTGACCTTGACCCGGGCGGCGGAACGCTCCGCTGGCGTCTCGCCGCGCAGCCGCCACATCACGATGTGCCTGATCGGGCCCGACATTTCCCTGTTTCCTCGCCTGCTATCTTACTTGTGTTTGGGCCATTTTGACTTGCGGGATACGGAAATAAAGCTCAATAATCGTAAGTCTCTTTTCCTGTTTGCGAAAAAATGGACCGCCTGCTCCAGTTGGAAGTATTCGCCAAGACGGCCGAGCTCGGCAGCATGTCCAAAGCTGCCGAAGCCCTACGCATGTCGAATGCTGCCGCGAGCCGCCATCTCAGCGCTCTCGAGGAGCGCCTTGCAGTCCGGCTGATCGAGCGCAACACCCGTCGGCTGTGGTTGACTGAGGCGGGGCAGGAGCTGCTGGAGCGCTCGAGCCGGGTTTTGAGCGAGTTGGCCGAGGCCGAGGACATCGTCAGCGATCGGGCGCTGTCGCCGCAAGGCATGCTACGGGTCACGAGCTCGCTGTCCTTTGCGGTGATCTATCTGGCGCCGATGCTGCCAGCCTTCCGCGCCCGCTATCCGAAGCTCAACATGCAGATCACCACCGCCAACCGGTACTCCGATTTCATCGAGGCCGGCATCGACGTGGCGATCAGGACGCGCGAGCAGGAGCCGGATTCCAACATCATCGTCCGCCGCATCGGCCAGATGCGGCGGGG
>NZ_JADPJF010000148.1:653448-658227 GCF_023073295.1 Bradyrhizobium sp. 23
ATGCTGATCTACAATCTCGCCAACGATCCCTATTCGCTGCGCCTGCGCAAGGGCAATGGCGCGCAGACTGTTCGCATCACGTCGACGCTCGACAGCAATGACGGCCAGGTCATCCGCGGCGCCGCGCTGGCGGGGCTCGGCATCCTCATCCAGCCGCTCTATATCGTGCAAAGCGACATCGCGGCGGGCCGCCTCGTCCCCGTTCTGATGGACTGGGAGCTGCCGCTGCTGACGATGAACATCGCCTACCAGAACCGTGCCGGACTGCCTGCCAAGATCAGGGTCTTTTCCGACTTCCTGGTCACCCACATCCGCGAGCATTCGCAGCCGGGGATCTGGATCGACGCGGCGAAGTGAGCGACATTTTCGAATTCAGGCGGCTTTGTAGAAGGCACATCCATTGAAAGCCAGGACATCCGGCACCGCATGGCGGCATGCCAACATCGGTCGGCTGCTCAACAACGCGGTGCGGCGCTTCGAAGGTCGTGTGCTCGAACTGATGAGCGAGAAGGGGCATGGCGAAACGAGGATCGCGCATGTCGGCCTCACACGTAATCTCGACGTGGAGGGGACCAGACTGACGGAGCTCGCCCGCCGCGCCTCCATGAGCAAGCAGGCGATGGGCGAGCTGGTCGATCAATGCGCCGAGCTCGGCCTGGTCGATCGGATCGCCGATCCGACCGATCGGCGCGCGCGCATCGTCATGTTCACGCCGGCCGGGCGCAAATGGCTCGATGCGTTCCGCGACGCCGTCGACGTTGCCGAGCAGGAGATGCGCGCCGAGCTCGGCAAGGCCACGATGGACGCGATCCTGAAGGGACTGGCGGTCTATGGCGCGACGTTCGATACGCTCGATACGCTCGACGACGCCAAGTAGTCAGGCTACTTGACGATATCGTCAGGCGACCTTACCATGCGGAATAATGCTGGTAGGGAGAAGCGCCTTGGAAACATGTCTGACGGCCTCGGTGCTCATCGTGGGTGGGGGGCCCTGCGGCCTGATGCTCGCCAACGAGCTCGGCCGGCGCGGCGTGTCCGCGATCCTGGTCGATGAAAAGCCGGGCACAGCATTCAATCCGCAAGCCAATGCGACGCAAGCGCGCTCGATGGAGCACTATCGGCGGCTGGGTTTTGCCGACGAGATCCGACGCGAAGGTCTGCCTGCGGATTACCCGACCGACGTTGCGTATTTCACGCGCTACACCGGTTACGAGCTGGCCCGATTTCAGTTGCCGTCATCGTCACGCGCGGGCGAGCTCGTCAAGGGCATGTCGGGCTCCTGGAGCGCCGCCGAGCTGCCGCATCGGGTCTCGCAAAAATACGTCGAGGCGGTGCTGCGCCGCCACGCCGAACGGCTTCCCGGAATACGGCTCAGCTACGGTCATCGTCTGATCAGCTACGTCGAGAGCGATGACGGCGTTATCGCCGAGATCGAATGTCTCGATGACAATAGCCGCTTTCAGGTCCGGGCCGACTTCCTGGTCGGAGCCGACGGGCCGCGCTCGATGGTCCGGCAATCGCTCGGGATCGTCTACGGCGGCGAAACCGGAACGCAGCGCGATTTCATGGGCGGCCGCATGCTGGCGGTCTATCTCCGTTCGCCTGGCTTCTACGCGAGCATCCCGCATGCCAAGGCGTGGATGTACAATTGCTTCAACGGCGACCGCCGCGCCTTCATGGCATCGGTGAATGGGCGCGACGAATTTGCGTTTCACACGCAGCTTCGGCCCGGCGAAGACGAGAGTGCGATCACAATCAACGAGGCCAAAGCAGCGTTCCAGCGTGCTTGCGGCGCGCCGATCGACTGCGAAGTGCTGTCATTCGTGACCTGGACCGCCGGCCACGCGCTGGTCGCAAACGGAATGCAGCGGGGCAGAGTGTTCCTCGGCGGCGACGCGGCGCATCTGTTCACGCCGACCGGAGGCCTTGGCTACAACACCGCGATCGAGGATGCGGTCAACCTCGGCTGGAAGCTCGCAAGCGTCATCAATGGTGTGAGCCCGGCGGAGCTGCTCGACAGCTACGAGGTCGAGCGGCGTCCGGTGGCGCTGCGCAACACCGATTATGCGCGTCGCTTTGCCGACTCGCTCGGTCTGTTCGCGCCTGCGCCTGACATCGAGGACGCCACCGAGGCCGGCGACGAGGCGCGGCGGACGGCGGGCGTCTATCTCGAACAGCACGCCCGCGCGGAATTCAACATTCCCGGCGTCACCTTCGGTGGGCGCTACGACGGCTCGCCGATCATCGTCTCCGACGGCAGCCAGCCGCCGCCCGATGCCGCGAACGTCTACGTTCCGAGCGCCTGTCCCGGCGGCCGCGCCCCGCATACGTGGTTGGAGGACGGCGTCTCGCTGTACGACCTGTTCGGGTTCGAGTGGACGCTGCTCCAGTTCGGCGAGGTCATGACCTCTCATGCGTCAGTCGTCGAGACCATCCGTGCGATCGGGGTCGATGTGAAACTCGTCACGCTGCCGAAATCCCTGCGCGATCTCTATGAGGCGGATGTGGCTTTGATACGCCCCGACCAGATCGTGGCTTGGCGCGGCAGCGCGTCACAGGCTGGTACGATCGGGCGCGTCCTTGCCCGAGCACTCGGACACAACGCGAGCGACGGCGCACGGCTGGCAAGCTGATCGACTCTCGCCGTTGCATCCGACCAGCGGCTGCGGCGGCCAATAACAACAAGACAACAAAACGACAAATGACACCGGAGGAGGAAACCGTGACGACAAGAGCATTGGAGCACTACGACGACCATGCCGCCGCCGGCGCCACTGCCGAGCAGACGGCGAGCAGCCGCCGGCGTATCCTGATCGCCGGCACCATCGGCACCGCGATCGAATGGTACGACTTCTTCATCTACGGCCTGATCGCGCCGCTGGTGTTCGATCAATTGTTCTTTCCGAAGTTCGACCAGCTCACGGCGACGATTGCGGTGTTCGCGACGTTTGCCGTCGGATTTTTGGCGCGTCCGCTCGGCGGGCTTGTATTCGGCCATTTCGGTGACCGTCTCGGCCGAAAGTCCGTCTTGCTGTGTACGCTGCTCATGATGGGACTTGCGACCATGTCGATCGGGCTGTTGCCGACCTACGCCAGTGCAGGCGTGGCTGCGACCGTCGCGCTCGTGGCGTTGCGCTTCGTTCAGGGGTTTGCGCTCGGCGGCGAGTCGACCGCGGCGATCCTTATGGCGATCGAGACGGCGCCCGGGCACCGGCGCGGCTTCTCGGCCGCGGTGATCCAGGCCGCAGGACCCGTCGGTGTCGTGCTCGCCTCGTTTGCGGCGCTCACGATCGCGCGGCTGCCGGAAGCGGACCTGCTGTCATGGGGCTGGCGCGTGCCGTTCCTGATCAGCGCGGTTCTGGTCGCGCTCGGCGTCTATATGCGCCTGCGCATCGAGGAGAGCGCGACATTCCGAAAGGCGAAGGTGACGGAAGCAGCGCCTGTGGTCGAAGCGCTGCGGGAACATTGGCGGCCGATCCTCATCGTATTCTTCGCCGAGATGGCGCAGACGTCCTATTTCTATCTGACAGCCATCTTCACCATCTCCTTCGCGACCCGTCAGCTCGGCGTCCAGAAAGACGTCATCACGCAGGCCGTGCTGTTCGCCAATCTCGTCGGGCTCGTTGCGATGCCACTCATCGGAGCCTGGTCCGACCGTATCGGACGAAAGCGTCTGTTCTTGGCCGGCGTGGTGCTTGCAGCCATCTCGATGTTTGCATTCTACGGTGTGGTCGCGAGCCGCGACACGGTGCTGGTGACGGGCGCGGTGATCCTCGCCGCGGGGGTGATCCATCCGCTGATGTTCGGCAGCGAAGGAAGCTATTTTCCGGAATTGTTTCCGACCCGCATTCGCTTCACCGGCGTGTCGATCGGAAAGCAGCTCGGGACGGTGCTCGGCGGCGGCATTGCGCCGCTGGTCGCCACCAGCCTGTTTGCGCAGACGGGCTCCACCTACGCGATCACAGGATACTACGTTGCGCTCGCGCTCGCGGCGATGATTGCGCTCGGCTTTGCGCGTGAAACCGGAAAATCGCGGCTGCTCGGCTAGAGCGAGCGCCATTATCAACCCCAGGGAGGTTTTTCATGGACGTCAGTCTTCTCATCAACGGGCAGGATCAGGCCGCTTCCAGCGGCAAGGTGTTCGAGCGGCGCAATCCGCTGTCGCAGGAGGTCGCAAGCCGCGCGGCCGCCGCGACCGCTTCCGATGCCGACGCCGCGGTGGCGGCGGCCTCCGCCGCGTTTGCCGCATGGTCGGCGCTCGGCCCGAATGCGAGGCGAGCCCTGTTGCTGAAGGCCGCAGATGCGCTTGAGGCCAAGCGCCACGCCTTCGTCCGGATCATGATGGCCGAGATCGGCACGACGGAGATCTGGTCGGCCTTCAACGTCAAGCTCGCGACCGGCATGCTGCGCGAAGCGGCGTCGCTCACCACGCAGATCGCCGGCGAGGTGATCCCGTCGGACAAGCCGGGATGCCTCGCGATGTCCATTCGACAGCCCGCCGGCGTGTGCCTCGGCATCGCCCCGTGGAATGCGCCGATCATTCTCGGCGTTCGCGCCGTGGCGACGGCGCTCGCCTGCGGCAATTCCGTCGTGCTCAAGGCCTCCGAGATATGCCCGGGGACGCACCGGTTGATCGGCGAGGTCTTCAAGGACGCAGGCTTTCCGCCCGGTGTCGTAAATGTTCTGACCAACGCACCGGCCGATGCGCCCGCTCTGGTCGAGCGCCTGATCGCCAATCCGGCCGTGCGGCGGATCAATTTCACCGGCTCGACCCGCGTC